>JAYTCW010000358.1:0-6494 GCA_043736295.1 Planctomycetota bacterium
GGCCTACTGGCCATCCGCAACACCAACACGCAACGCCTCAACGAACTCGTCGTGTAAAATTCTCTCACCACACGCAAACTTGAATGGTTTGCAGTGCAGCGAGTTGCTCCCGGAGATGCGGGCCATCCCGAAATCGATCACGCGCGGGTTCCCCTCCTCATCAACGAGAATGTTGCTCGGCTTCAGATCGAGATGCAGAGCCCCCTGCTTGTGGACCGCATCGACTGCTCGCGCGGCCTTGGCCAGGACAGCTGCGATGCGCGGAACGGTCGGTTGGAAGCGTCGAATCCACGCCGAGAACGTCTGTCCGGAGATGTACTCCATGATGATAAACTGGCGGCCTTGCTCTACTCCGACATCGAAGACTTGAGCGAGGTAAGGGTGGCGGATGGTGCTCAGGGTCTGAGCCGCGATAGCGATTTCGTGGGATTGAGTCTCCGGAAAGGCGTCCTTTCGAAACCACTTGATGACGACATCGGTTTTGAGCCGCGGGTGCCACGCCCGGTAGACATCTGCCTGGCCACCGGATCCCAGTCGGGCCAGGATGGAGTACTCGCCAATTATCTCAGGGAGAGGTTCCAGCGGGGGCGGCGATGTGTTTGGCGGAGACTCGCGACAGGTTACGCCTTGAATTGCCTCGACCTCTTTGCGGAGCGCTATCACACGCTGCTGGCAAGTCTCACAGCCCTCGACATGCAGGCTGGTGGCAGGCGTGCGAGAGTCACCCATGACCGCAGGCCAGAGAGCGGATTCCTCAGGACAGAGAAACTGCGGGCCGAAGTCGACAGGGCAGGGGAACTCGGGACTGAGCGGCTCACTCATGGCAGGCCACCTGTTCCGCATCAATGCAGAGCGTACGGACACGGTCCAAGACTCGGCTCGCATTCACGTAGACAGCATTGGCGGAGAGTCCCAGCTCCAGTCCGACCTGCTTCGCGGCGCGACGCTCGATGACGTGTCGTTCGAAGCAGGTCCAGGCCTGTGCAGAGCTCTTGCGGCGGGCCAATTCCAGCGAGCGATGAAGGACACTGCGCTGCTCGACCAGAGTGACTTCCTCCTCGGACGGGGAGGCCAACTGCATCACCTCCGCATTCGCACTGCGCACAAGGCCTCGACGACGGAGCCAGTCGATCGCCGTCGTCTTGACGATCCTCCTCAGCAGGTGCCGGAAGCCTCCGCGATTGGGCTGGTACTGGAATTTGGGCATGATGCGACACAACACCAGCCAGACATTCTGCACGATATCCTTCCGATCATGCTCGCAACGTCCGTAGACGCGGGCATAGTCGTTGACGACACCGGAGTAGGTCGTCGCAAACTCTTGCCAGCTGGCGGTGTTGTTCGACAAATGCAGACGACGGAACAATGAAGGGCGGGTCAGCGGCATGATGACGAATCCGAAAAGAGGGGTATGGCAGCTGAGGCCGTCCCGAGAATGGGAGATGAAACGGCTTCACATCGAGAGACACAGATTGAGAACGTGGGGGCATATCTCACAGACAAGACGTCCTGGTGAAGGAGGACGCTCCATTGCGAGAGACGCTTGCCATGAATTACGTACTCGACCTGTCTCTCCTTTCCTGGAATCTGCGGGAAAGCCCGCGATTCAATGTGTTTCAGCTGCAATGGCCCGAATCTCATGATCATCTGTCCGCGCCTCTTTACTGTGCGCTCTCCTCTTGCAGTCGCAAGTGAATTCTGGGGCATCGTGCAGTAACTCGCGAACAGGCCACCAGTCAGTCAAGCCGCGTTGACTCTGTCGCCATGCGTGTAATTCTGGCAACTTGTACATACGATCATGCTTGCCAAGTCCCCCGACTGTTTGGAGTGATCCCAATGTCTTTACCAGTTCTCACAGTTGATGAGATTCAGTCCGAGCTGAGCGGGCTTCCCGGTTGGGAAATTCGCGAGGGCTGGTTGCGTCGTGCCTACGGGACGCCGGGCTGGTCGCATACGATGTTGCTGGCGAATCAGATCGCCTTCCTGGCGGAGGCGGCGTGGCATCATCCAGATTTGGAATTGGGCTATGCTCGCGTCGTGGTCAAGTTGCAAACGCACAGCGTGCGCGGCCTGACCGCGATGGACTTCGCACTCGCCCGCCGGATCGAGGAGCAGGTCACCTGGCTGCCGGATGAGTCATCGCCGCTGGATGGTTATCCCAAGAAGTGGATGCACTGAAGAGAGACGAGAGAGGAGAGAGGAGAGAGGAGAGACGAGAGACGAGAGACGAGAGAAGAGAGCCAGCACGGTAGACTCTCGTTTCAACTCCTGTCCTTCAACCCTCAACCCTCAACCTTCAACCTTCAACCTTCAACCTTCAACCTTCAACCTTCAACCTTCAACCTTCAACCTTCAACCTTCAACCCTCAACCCTCAACCCTCAACCCTCAACCCTCAACCTTCAACCTTCAACCTTCAACCTTCAACCTTCAACCTTCAACCCTCAACCCTCAACCCTCAACCCTCAACGATCCCCCCCATGAAGATCATTCGCTACCAAGACTCCGCTGCTCAGATTCACTTCGGAGTTCGTCACGCCGATGGCACAGCCACGCGGGCTGAGGGCGGACCGTTTGGCCCCTGGAAGGACACCGGCGTGCAGGCCGACCTCCGTCAGTTGCTCGCTCCGGTCGACCCGGTCGACATCCTCTGCATCGGCCTCAACTACCGCAAGCACGCTGATGAAGGGGGCAAGCCGCACCCGGACCACCCCGTGCTATTTATGAAGAATAAGGGAACGCTCCAGCATCCCGGCGGGCCGATCGTGCTGCCACGCAAACTGGCGAGTACCAAGGTCGACTATGAGTGCGAACTGGCCATTGTCATCGGTCGTGAGTGCCTGAACGCGACGAAGGCCAACGCCCTCTCGTTCGTCGCCGGGTACACCTGCGCCAACGATGTTAGCGCCCGCGACTGGCAGATCACCTGGGGCGGCAGCCAGTGGTGCCGCGGCAAGACCTTCGCCACGTTCTGCCCGCTCGGCCCCTGTCTCGTCACTCCGGATGAGATCCCCAACCCCAACGCCCTCCGCATTCGTACCGTCCTCAATGGGGAAGTCATGCAGGACTGGAGCACCGATGACATGATCTTCGATGTGCCGACGCTGATCGAGTTCCTCAGCGGCAGCACCCGCCTGCTCCCCGGCACTGTGATCCTGACCGGCACCCCCCACGGCGTCGGCTCCGCCCGCAATCCGCCGGTCTTTCTGAAAGCGGGTGACTCGGTGACGATCGACATCGAAAAGATCGGCGAGCTGACGAACCCAGTGGTGGAAGAGGTTGTCTGACGAGTATTGTACAGTCTTGTCCCCGCCCATCGGCTGGCAAAGACATGCTTGATTCCACGGAACCCGAGTCGGGTTCGACCGGGAACTTGTTCAGCGACCGATCTCATTGAAGTCTCATCGTGGCCAACACTGTCGGTATTGATCTGGGAACCACCAACTCACTCATTGCGGTGATGGGGGACGACGGACCGGAATTGATTGCCAATTCACTGGGAGAGTTGTTAACTCCTTCGATCGTGGCGATCGATCAGGATGGAGCATTGCTGGTCGGTCGCGCGGCGAAGGAGCTTCAAGTGCGCTTCCCCGACCGCTGTGCCAGTATCTTTAAGCGTTTCATGGGGAGTGACTGGACCACCAAGATCGCGGGCAAGTCGTTCTCGGCCAAGGAGCTGTCGAGCCTGGTGTTGCGGTCGCTCAAGAGCGACGCCGAAGCCAAACTCGGACACCCCGTTGTCGACGCCGTGATTACTGTTCCCGCGTACTTCAACGAGCGGCAACGGACCGACACAATTGAAGCAGGTAAACTCGCAGGACTGAACGTCCGGCGGATCATCAACGAGCCGACCGCAGCTGCGATTGCTTATGGTCTGCGTGAGCATGCCAGCGAGCGGATTCTGACGGTCGTCGATTTGGGAGGCGGAACCTTTGACGTGTCGGTGGTGGAGCAGTTCGAAGGGGTGTTGGAGATTCGGGCCTCGGCGGGGGAGGTGTTCCTCGGAGGAGAGGACTTCACGACAGCGCTGGTCTCGCAGGTGCTGCAGACTCAGGGGTTCAGCCTGGAAACCGACGAACTCCGCCATCCGCTGCGAGTCTCGCGACTGCGACATGAGTGCGAGCAGGCCAAACGAAAGCTGACCTCTCAGCCCTCCGCGACCGTTCGCGTTCCCGATGCTCAAGGGAACTACACCGATGCGGCCCCACGGGTGGAAGTCACGCGGCAACAGTTCGACGAGTGGACTGAGCGCGTCTTGCAGAAGATCGAAGGACCACTGCGCCGGGCCATGGGCGACGCGGGTCTTAACCGCACTCAGATTGACGAAGTGATCCTGGTCGGCGGGGCCACGCGGATGCCCAACGTGGTCGCCCGCGTCACCGAGTGGTTCGGCAAGGCCCCACTCTCCCGCATCAACCCGGACGAAGTCGTCGCCTTGGGGGCAGCTGTGCAGGGGGGGCTGGTCGACCGCAATGCGCAAGTGGATGATCTGGTCGTCACCGATGTGGCTCCGTTCACGATGGGGATCGAAATCAGTCAGGAGTTGTGTGGTCGCACCCGACCGGGCTATTTCTCACCCGTCATCAATCGCAACACGACGATTCCCTGCAGCCGCGTGGAGTCGTTTGGGACAATCACTGCGAACCAGACGACAGTGAGGCTCAAGGTGTATCAAGGGGAATCCCGGCGAGTGGAAGGCAACTTCCTGTTGGGTGAACTGTCGGTGGAGGGGATCCCGCATGGTCCAGCCAGGACTGTGGTGGATGTCCGATTCACGTACGACCTGAATGGGGTTCTCGAAGTCGAATCGACCATCCAGGAGACGGGGAAGAAGCAGACGCTGGTCATTACTCGCAACTCCTCGGGGTTGAACGAGAAGCAGATCGCGGAAGCCGTGCGAGCGATGCAGGCGATGAAGCTGCATCCTCGTGACGAGGCAGTCAACCGCTATCTGCTGCGGCGCGCGGAACGTGTGTACCAGGAGTTGCCGCTGAGTGAGCGGCACTATCTGGCCGACCTGCTGCATGGCTATGAAGATGCGATGGAGTCGGGAGACATCGAGGTGATCGCCCGCTACCAAGCTGAGGTGCAGGAGTTCCTCAATCGCGTCGACCCGAACGGGGGCGAGTCGGGAGCGGGGGAGTAGTCGTCGTCTATGCTCAATGCGGTAAGGACGGAAACCGTCCGTTCTACACAACTCGGAGGAGGTTAACGCAAAGACGCTAAGGCGCAGAGTCGCCAAGGGGCAGATGCCTCACAGGAAGGTGCGGCACTTGCGAAGGTTCCCGACTGCCATTGACACACGAGTCCCGCTTGGATGTGGCTCAACCTTCGGATCATGCCCGCCACATCCTTTGCGACTCCGCGCCTTGGCGTCTTTGCGTTAAATTCGGAATTCCAAGACCGGAACACCTCGGGGAGCGACGGACGAGGACGTCCGTCGTACAACTCAATCTGGACCGTGAGAAGTCGATGTCAGTGAGAGGGCTGTGAGATGCTAGCAGACACCGAAGAGTTGCTGGAGTGGGCCTCCCGGAAGATGGGGGTCCGTTTCCGTGATCCGGGGGAGCGCCGTCAGCAGGCACTCACAGGTTTGGTCGATTCCGGATTTGCTCCAGAGGCTCCCATCTTCAGTGCGATTTCGATCCTGCTTCATTACGAGACTGGTGAGCCGTTGGTGGCTCCCTTTCTGACTCCCTTGGACCTGCAGGAGATCGAGCGAGACAGACTGCGAGAGAAGGTCATCGCGGAACTCCACACCTTGCCGGACCTGCCGCTAGACCAGCGCATCGTAGCGTATCACCAGCTTCGCCAGGAGGCAGCTCGCGACCCGTGGCTACTCCAGAGAGTCTATCGAACCGCCGCCCTGATCGTCGGCCACGTGGGCCACATTGAGCCGGGCGATCCCCTGCGGTGGCTGGTGCTGCTGCCGTCCGAAGCGGTGCTGAAACGGCCGGCACCGCCTCCGTCGCCGGCTCAGTCGGATACGTTCCGATTTCTGGAGGATGAAGCTCATGTGAGTCCTTCAGAGACTCAGCCTAAAACTCAAAAGACGACAAATTCGGGGAGAAGTGCGGTGGGGATCGGAACTGCCGTAGCTGCTATTTTCCTAGCACTTCGAATCGTGATCATGACTTCCACCATGAGCCACGAACCACGTCCGAGTTATCCAACACAAGGCAGCAAGGCTCATAACGCTGAGTCTGTTGAACGGATGATCCAAGAAATCGAAAGGGCACAATATCGCAACAAACCACCTCAAAACCAGCTGCGCCCCACGAGACCCGCCAGACGTGTAAGACCTGCCTTGTCCGATGATGATCTCTTTGAATTTCCGTCTATGCCAGTCCTTCCCAATTCACCCGCACCGAAATCAAATGACCTCCCCCCTCCCCTCTAAGAGGCTATCCGAAAAGCCAAGTATCCCTCAAACCGCACTAGCGACTGGAGTTGCCGGGGTGGGGCGGTACTTGAAGGGGGCTGATTTCGGGGTGG
>JAYTCW010000359.1:0-10824 GCA_043736295.1 Planctomycetota bacterium
GGCCTACTGGCCATCCGCAACACCAACACGCAACGCCTCAACGAACTCGTCGTGTAAAATTCTCTCACCACACGCAAACTTGAATGGTTTGCAGTGCAATGAGTCTCACGAACCTGTTCGCCAAGATCGCTGGCCGCCACCAGGAACGCCAGCTGGCCCGCAAAGCCGACTTCAAGACTCTGGTCAAATCCGTGGCCGACGGCCAGGAACCCGACCCCGACGAAGTCGAACGCGTCCTGGCCGAAACCGGCAAGACGCTGGAAGACCTCCAGCACGCCGTCGAGCTGTTCTTGAAACGGCGTGCCCTGAAGTCCACCGTCGACCAGAAGCCCAAGCTCCTCAAGGAACGCGAACAGCTGGAGCGGCAGATCGGCCAGGCCAGCGACGCCCTGACCGCCGCCGAGCAGAAGTACAAGGAAACCACCGACCCCCTCCTCGGCCAACGCGACTACATCCGCGACCAGATGCTGGAGATCGACCGCGCCAAGTCCGAACTCGAACGCACCTGCGACGACCAGGACCTGCTGAACGAACTGGCCAAAGCCGAACGCCAGCTCAACGTCCTCCACACCCGCCGCAACGAAATCGAGTTCGCCCTCTCTGAACGCAAACGCCGACTGGCCGACCTGAAAGAGACCGCCCACCGCCTCGAACACCCCCAGGAAGTGTCGAACCGAGACGAGTCCGCCGTCCGCCAGCAAGTCGCGGATCTCCGCGACCGGGCCTCACATCACGAGAAGGAGATCACCGAACTGGAGAAGACGCTGACGGCAGTGGTCAATGAACTCGCGGCGACCGAGAAGGCAGCGGCGAACCAGCGTGATCGTTTGCTGGTGCCATGAGACGCAGGAATCCCCGTTCGATGCCACTGCGAAGTTCTGACCGAATCCTACCGCAGTGATGACTCGAATTTGGATTGGACTTATCCTCAGGCTTCGCGGACCGTGGGGCAGTTTTCCAAGAATTCACCCTGATTGCGGACATCATGAAGTCAGGACGACACGAGTCCATTCAAAAGGACGAATCAATGACTTGGCCATCGTTCGGAAGAAGCAGATAGACTCTCACATCCTCTGCAATGTTCTCGGAGATGAACCTCGTACTACCATCGGCGAGTCCGTAGTGAGCCCCCCGAATGTGGGCACTGGCGCAGTTGATTGAGGTCAGTCCGGGCGAGTTGAACCAAGCAGATCCTTCTTCCTGAGCAATGTACTCGCCATGGGTGTCGACTTCGAGGACGTTGGAAGGGCATTGGAATTCCGCCGGTGTCGGCCCTGAATTCACACCGGATGAGTTCTCGTATGGCCTCAACCCCCGTGCCCATTCGGTGGGGAAGCAGTTGTGTGATTCATGATAGTTATGATGAGCCTGAATGAGACTCTTCATCTGCGAGCCGCATTGAATTCGACGTACCGATTCACGGGCCATCTGAACGGCGGGCAACAGCAAGGCTGCCAGTAGTCCGAGGATTGTCAGCACAACGCCGAGTTCCAGCAGAGTGAAGCCGCGTCGGGTCATCATGGTCTCCCATTCGTGTGGTTAGTTGTTTGCGGAGCAGGAAGGACACCACGACCGCCCGATGACGGACGGCCGTGGCAATGGTCAAATTGTCAGTTGGTCACAACGACATAGTAGGACTTCGCGTCGTTGACACCGCCTTTGCCTGTGCAAGGAATGGAACCCCAAGTGATGGGGCGCAGCGGAAAGTTCTGGTGCCACACGGACATGCCGCCATCGGACCTCCATCCAGCGAAGATGACGCAGTGGCCGCTGTACCGCCCACTGGAATCGAACGTCGCCAACAAGGTTCCCTGGGTGAGGCTGCTCTTCACTGCGCTGGGGAAAATAGCCGGTGGCCCCTTCTTCCAGTATGCCGAACCTGGGGCTCCACTGGTGGTCATACGCACCATCGCGACGCACTCGTTGTTGCCACCATCGGTTGCCAGTGTCCCGTTGACAGTCGTACTGAGACTGTACTTGGCAGGATACCCGAGACCGGGCTCCACCTTGCTCAGGGCGACCCCACCCGCCTCCCACTTCAGGCACTGCTGACCGGCGTAAGAGACGTAGTTACCCCCGTTGCTGAGGACATCGACAACGGCTCGCGGGGCCACGTACCGTGTTTGAGCATGGGCATAGCCGCCCAGCGCCAGGACTGTGCCCACGGCCAGGATGACCGCGCGCAGATTGAACTCGAATTGCACCATTTGACATGCCTTTCGACCAGGCCCGTGAGTGAATTCGCGGGCTGGTACTTTGCTGGTGGGTGAAGCCGATCACTGGGGCACGCTCACTTCAATGAGTTGTCCCGGTTTCGCCGGTAGTGTTTCGGCTCGCGTTGCGAACCACGTGATTCATCATCAACACTTCGCATCGGGTATCTGCTGTCTGTCACACCTCCTTTCTCGGTGTTGTGGTCATGGGATTGATTCGCATTCGCACTCGTCAAACAGAGAGTCGCAGCGGACCTTGCTGGCGACGACGGAAAGTCATTTCGCCAGAAAAGTCAGATATCCACCTTCAACGTCCCCGGTCTCTCAGTTTCAGCCGCAGAGTTGCCGAATCGTCCCGGTCACCAAACCGCAGAAGCCCGCCGACCAGCTTGTTCTCACGTGGAAGCACTGAAGTGGCGCTATCCAATTAGTCCGGGTCGACGGTCTGGAACCCATGGCTGTGGGTGTCGGTCGGAGGCTGAGCGAAGAGCGAGAACTTCTTCGTCAGGGGCCGGAGGTCCCTATCGGACTCGCCAAACACCATGACCGCGAAATACTCGACGGTGTTATGGTTGGTGGTCTTGGTCTTCTGCATCTGGTCCTCAGCCGAATGGCCGATCATCGTATCCACAAATGCCTGGCACGGCAGGCTGGCGGCGATGGCGGCGTCCCGCAGGGTCCGCAGTTGGTTGCTGTTGTTCGCCTGCAGTACGATCACCGGCCAGTTACTGATGCTGCTCATCAGATTCCCGTCCGGCCCCTCGTAGCTGTGGAAATATCCAGCGGCCTCGACCTTGCACTGCGTCGGCATGGCCAGGGCCAAGTGGCCGATGGCATTGAGGACTTTCGGAATCGGCACCTTTCGGTTGACGACGATCACCCATTTGAACTGGTTGTCAGCGTACATCATTGCTCATGATCCTCTATTGCATCCGCAGGAGAAAGCACGGGGATGTCCGGACGCAGTAACATCCCCGAGCGAGTTTCGACTCACATACCGTTGGTGACGTTCAGGGCCTGCGTGAACGTCATGGTGGACTTCTTAACGCAGTCGGTAGCGGGGGGAGCCTCGCTGAACGACTCCATCACTAAGTCCAGAATCTCCAAGTAGCTGCCGACAAGCTCGACAGGGCAACTCCCCGACTGCTCGGCCAACTCGTAGTTTGTGTAGATCGCTTCGGTCCACCGCTTGTCACGCGGCCAGAGATGATGCCCGCCGTGGACCGGGAGGTCGGCGACAAGAACCCCCAGACGCACGGGCAGGTGGTACAGCAGCAGGCGTCCCCACCAGACTATCCAACGGAACCAGCAGTCCAGTCCCTTCAACTCGGCCTCTGGTAGTGGATCACCCAGATGCCGGTTTAGGAGCAGCGACAAGTAGTGGGACTTCCGTGTCTGGCCCGCCTGCTGCCGCCGTGCCCAGAAGTGTTCCGTCACGAACTGGCACATTGCCGAGACGTGATACAGGGCAGTCATCGGCAGCACACAGGCGACGAGAAACAGCATCCAGTTCCGAGTCGCCGCCAGCATGACGATGATGGCTGCAAGCCATATCAACGACATGAGGCGTCGGTAGGAGGGGCAAGTGACGAAGTTCGCCTTGATCCGCCCCAGCAGGAACAGGACGTGAATTTTAGGCGTGAACAACGCCGTGACGAACCGCTTCCTGTTGTCCGCCTTGTCGGCCCCCGGCTCGATCTTCATGACCTCGATGGTGAACTGCCGGTCGGGGTCGTTGTCCGATGCGAGCCGGGGATGGTGAATGCCGTCATGGTCTCCCTTGTAGCCGTCGTGGTCCTGCACGAAGATCATGGTGGACACTAACTCCACGACAGCGCGATCCTTGGACCGATCGCCGCTCAGATTTTCGTGGATGCCCTGATGGCAAATGTGGACCTGCAGCGTTCTGGCCCCATTGACCACCAACAACCATGCAACGGGGACGGCAAACCAGGCGTAGCCACCCTGGTTGAAGATAGCGACAGCAAAGGTCAAGCCAACCATCAGGACGGCGATGGGAATCAATATCGCCACCCACCACGGCTTGTTCGGGAAGAGCGGCTGCTGGCCGTGATACGGATAGCCGAGCAGCCACGTGAGGAAGGGTTGCAACCAGCCGGGAAGTCGGCATTTCCATTCGGCCCTGATCACTGCGACCGTTGGTCGAGGCCGCTTTCCTTGGGCCGTGTCGTACTGAATCGGGGTCATGTCACACTCCTCGCTTAGGTTTGAGACCAGCCGCTCAATGCGGCTCTCACCGAAGGGGAGGTATGATGCCTTCCACCAGCAACCGCGAGATTGCCGATCAGATATCGTTCGAGCGTGGTCGCACAGACATTTGCATCCAGTCTGCTCGACAGAGATGCTGCAGCAATTGGCTATTCCGACACGCGCAATCAACCTTGTGCATTGGAGAAGTTGATTGCAGTAGGCCGATCACCAGCGAGGATCGTTATCATTCGATGACCGGTGAGGTCGCATTGAGTGGCAGAGCGCGAGGCAACAATGAACACGCAGTCGAATGATCAGCAGATGCAGCGTCTACGAGTCTTGGCCCTGATCCCGTTTGGGATTGCGCTCAACTTGGCATTGGGCACGGTTGTCGCGACCCTCAAGATTCCGTTGTATCTGGATTCAATTGCGACAATTGCAGTGACGCTCCTGGGAGGGTGGCGGCCCGGACTGGTTGTCGGCGTAGGAAGCTTTCTGGTAGGTGGCATGCTCATTAATCCTGTACTCCCGTGGTTCAGTGGAACACAGGTGATCATCGCCCTCTACATCTCTTTTGTGGCAAGCAAGGGCTGGCTCGGGGTAAATGTACCTGTCCATCGAATTGCTCATTCTGCCGTAGGGTTTGAGGACCAAGAGTCGCTTGTGGGAAATCTTGAGATGATCGTTCCTGCCAGTCGACTGCCGAAATGGTTGCAGTACATGCGACTTGTCGGTGTAGGGCTGTGCCTCGGAGTTGTGGCCGGTGTTGTCAGTGCCCCGGTTATCGTCTGGCTCTTTTCTGGACTAACGGGAAGCGGGCCATCGCTTGTCGTGGCCTTTCTTCTGAAGTCCGGGGAGACGTTGTTCAAGGCGGTCCTTTTCAGCGGTCTTGCATCCGAACCGCTGGACAAAACGCTCCAGTTGTTGATTGCCATCGGTTTGCTACGATCGCTTCCGAATTCGTTGAAGCGCAGCTTCGGTGGACCCCATCTGGATAAGAATGGTCTGATTCGCGATGCGTTGTGAACCGACAGCACGTGGGCGGCTATTATGCTCACTCCTGGCAACCGGTGGAGCATGCATCTGCTCCAGTGCGTGGCTACTCGCTGCCGCTTACATCGTTGGCATGGTTCCAACAGTGATTTTGGCTCGCGTTGCACATGCCCATTGTCGGTTCGTTCTCATTGTTGTCACGCCTGTCGCAGCAATGTCGTTGCTGGTATGGCCAGTGATGATGGGCGCGCCGCCGGGAGAACTGGCTGGCAGCAATCCGAGTGGTGCATTCGCGTTTGCGCTGCTCACAGTGTTTCGGCTGGCATTCGTCGGCGGCATTTTCCAAGCCGCACTTCTCTCACTGGATCCTGCCCGCCTGACTACTACGCTTTGGAAGTGGGGAGTGCGCGGCGAATGGCTAGTCGTTGTGCTGGCTGCTGTTGTGCTTGGGCCAGAAATGAAACGCCGAGCAGATCGAGTAATCACGGCGGCTTCCGCTCGGGGCATGCTGAAAAGTAGGCGAGTGTGGCACCGCATCGGCCTCGCGGTCGCGAGTATCGTGCCACTTACAGCGTGGGGACTCCGATCTGCTGTGGAACGTGCTGATACGTGGCATCAACGTAAGATGCTGGATCGGATCGAACTCGTGGCGGCGACACCGGAATCAGGATACGTGCTGGTGGATGTTGTGCTCATTGTTTTGAGCGGGGCCTGGCTGGTATCGACGGTCGCGACCCGGTTGGGGTTAGAATGGCCATAATCAAGGTAATCCACGGACCAAACTTCAGTGGACGGAGTGACGTTTTGCGCACTGCGGTCATTCGCGAGAGGAATGACTGCGGTCGGGCCGTCGCCTTTATCGGCCCAGATACATTCTCTTCCTTCTCTGGCTTGGCTGCACGGGTGAGCGATGAGGCTTCACTCTATGGCAGTGCATGGATTCAGCTTGGCACCCAGTTCGGCATCAGTCACTTGGGACAGCGGGAACTATCCACTCTATCCGGCGGCGAGGAGGCAATCTGCGCAATCGCGGTAGCCGCAGCGATTGGAACCCGACTAGTGGTGATCGATTGTGCGATGGAGCAACTCGATGCTGACCGTCGCGACATGTTGCTTCGCTCACTCATTGAGACCGAGGCCGAGGAAATCCTCGTCGCTGACAACCGTTTTGGCGAGTGGAGTTCCTCCGTTCCTTTGGAAGAGTACAGCATGGCAGCGGGCAATTCGGAACTTCCAACGGGAAACATTCGCGGCGATGTCAAGTTTCCCTGTCCCAGATTCATTCCAGAAGCCATCAGGCTGAGTGATGTGCGGCACCGCTATACCCCAGGCGCATTGATTCTCGACGGCGTGAATCTTGCACTGACGCCGGGGACGATCTTGCACCTCGCGGGTGCCAATGGTTCCGGCAAAAGCACACTTGCAAAGATACTCGTCGGGGCCATTCTGCCTTCGTCGGGGAGAATCCACGTCAGCGGGATGCCAAATGCCCAGAAATCGGGCAGAAGCAGATTCTGGGGTGACACCGCAGAGAATGGACTTCGCCGTTTCTGGGATGAACCTGGAAAAATCTTTTCGTTTCACTTTCAACATCCTGACGCCCAACTATTCTGCGCTTCGGTCTTGGATGAACTGACGGTTGGCGCACGGCGGGAGGATAGGACTGCGACTTGTGTTGAACATCTGGTCAATGCCGCCACAACGGCATTCGGTCTCGAACACGTGCTGCGAACGCACCCTCACGACCTACCGTTCGCGTTGAGGAAGCGAGTCGCCCTCGCGGCTACCTTCACGTGCGGTACACCGTGGATCATTCTTGACGAACCAACACTCGGCCAAGATGATACCTCCGTAACCGAACTCGTCTCGCTGATTCGACAGACAGCGGAAATCGGGGTAGGATTCATTGTGATCTCGCATTGCGTAAGGTTCATCGAACAGCTCCAGCCCAGAAGACTGCTTCTTCAAGGTGGCAAGCTCATCGCATCGGAGGACTGAAGACCGTGCCTCTGAAATTCCAGAAGCTTTCGTGGAAGACGGCATGCAATCTGGTGAAAAAGTCTCCTGCAGCGGCGGGGGCCAAAGCCTTGCTGGCTGCGGCTGACAAAGTTGCTGTGGTTTTGGACTCCAAGGCATTTGTTTACCTCGCTTCCTACTCCTTTGCTGAATCTATCGTCACAAGTGACGGGTTCACGCTTGCACCCCGGGATGTCGATGCGGTTCCGCTTGAAGGGCTGACCAACAAGACCCCGGTGAATATCGTTCTAAACAATCAGGTGGAAGTCTTCCTCCCCGGCAAGTATCTGTGTGTCGATCGCAGTGACAGTTGGGGTAAAGGCTACCACATCGATCGTCCGACTTCGCTTCGCGTGTTAGGCCCCGGCGAACTGTTTGGGACATTTGAAGCGGTTGCCAGAATTCTTGGGATGAACCAGCCGTCCACGAAGCCGTGGGAGGTATGCGCTGGTTTGCGAACAGCTCAGCTAATCTACCCGCTGAGATCAAAGCCCGTTCGTAATCAGTTATCCAGACTTCTCGGGAGCAGATTCGAAGCTGATAAGGGCGGACCGTTCCCCGGCTGGCCTTGGCACATCATGGCGAAACTCGCACACCAGAGTTCATGGCAAGTGCAGACGATCGTCTTCCCTCACCACTGGGAGGACAAGAAGTTACCGTGGGAATGGCGGCAGCAGGTGTTCGCGTCGGCGTGGACTCAGATGCAGGACGACAAAGTCAATGAAATCAGGCGGGAGGAAATTGGCTCCCATGTGAATGACGATATGCCAGGGATCTCATCAGATATTCGGGAGCGAGACCTATTCACCGCTTTTCTTCGTACTGTTGATGCGGCCGTGGCAGGGCGTCTTCCAGTATTTGTGCCCTATACGATGTCTTCACATGGCTACGAGGGTGGTCCATTTGTTGATATCGTCAAAACCTTCGTGGCCAATGTTGCCGAGTCGCACATCAATCGCAATGCATCCCGATCGTCACCGTCGTGGCCGCTAGTACTCGTTCCACATTATCTCAGTGCCGATGGTCCGGGCCTTATGTCATTCCATCATACCACCTGGCTTCGTGAGTGCATGGGTTTAGTAAAGGCTCGGACAAAAGATGCTTGCATCATCGCCCGTCTGATACAGACCCATATAGGGGAGTGTAAGGCTTTCTTTCCAGCCGTTGACTGGGATGAGATTCGTGTCGCGTTGCGATTCAACTCCGGGCCCACGCCTAGTGGATGCATTAAGACGCAAGATTTGTCGACTGAATTCGAAAAGAAGTTCCCTACGCCCACGGCATATCAAGAAGTGAGCAACAAACGCGTCGACACAACACACTCGTTCTTTTCACCGAGCGTACTCGTCAAGCGGAAAGGAACTAAGTGATTCCCAGTGAGACACTTCCCAGACTTACCTGTTCTTCGTGATGTTCTTGAGGCCAGCGGAGAATGCATACCTCAGACACTGCGCGATGTGGGCCTCGTCTGCTGCCAGCACCTTTTGTCAACGACAGGATCTCTCATCGAGTCATTGTGCGATTGCGGGTTGGACCCGTCCCGTGTATTCCTTTTGGGGAAAGTGTACTCCAGTAACAGTGAAGTAGTCCAGAAGCTACAGACTATGGGATGCACGGTGATAAGCGGGTCTCATGCACCAGCTTACGGCACACATTCGCAGTCACTTCGAGGCGATGCCAGGCAATTGTGGAAGATGGCCGCAGAGAGATTGGGAGGGGCCATCAGCAAGGTCGTCATTGTCGATGACGGCGGCATGATGCACCTCGAAATGCCTATGGAGCTTCAATCCACACGTCGAGTCGCAGGTGTTGAGCAAACAACCTTTGGAATTGGGCATTATGCTGCCATCGAGACCCGCGGCATCCCAGTCATCAACGTGGCGTCGGCAGCGGCTAAGAGGCATTATGAAACGCCCTTGGTGTGCGAGGCTCTGATTCGCAGGGTGCGGCAACACCTGATTGCGGGAAAGGTGAAATGTCCCTGCGGTGTTATCGGCCTCGGCAAGGTCGGCCTGCAGCTAGCGAAAGCGCTGGGAGACATCGGACATGCGGTGTTCGGGTTCGATAAGAACTCTCAGCGGCTTGAGATGCTGCCAAAGAGTCGGCAATGCAGTTGTGCGTCGGAGGTTGTGGAACGCGCACAGTTCGTCTTTGGGTGCGTCGGAGATGACGCGCTGAGGATGAACGACGTGCTTTTGATGGGCGGAGGTACGCGAGTATTCGCCAGTTGCTCTACTGGTGATATCGAGTTTAGGTCGCTCTTGTTGGCGGACTTTCGATGGACTCCAGTTGGAGAGAGCACCGGCCCATGCCCCACTCTTGAAGCAGTTTATCCGTCGAACCTGAGGCTTAGGATCCTTCGGAGCGGATATCCCGTCAATTTTGACAATTCTCCGGAGTCAGTTCCGGCTCGCGATATCCAGTTGACGCGGGCTCTCCTTTTGGCGGCGGTGCTACAGGCATGCCAGTTGCTGAACCAGCGAAAGTTCGAAAAGCCCCCGGGTAGCCTTATGCTCGACCCAATAATGCAACGGCGAATTGTCGAGTCTTGGCGCAGGCATTCTGGTCGCGGGACATCTGCGGTGCCCGATGTTGATTGGTTCACCAGAGAGTCGAGGGGAAATTGGATTGAGTTGGAGTAGTGACGTGAGCGTCGATTCGAGGTTGCGAGGTACAAAAACTCAGCATGTGTTCGGTAAGGCCGATACATGGCCTCCGTCGGTGTGTGCCGAAATGGTTTTCATACTCCGAAGTGGATGCTTGTCAAACGACTGTGGTGGTCAGCATCGATCGGTTCCAAGAGATCGGAACCTTGGACCGCACGGACTGGGAGCGTATGAATCATATAAGTGGCTATCACCGATCGACTCAACTCAACAGCCAAGATGAGCCCGGGAGTGACTCGTATATGGTCCGGATTAGGCCGTAGTTGCCACATTGCTTGATCGCGGAATTCGACTGCAAAATGGCTTGCAGTGCCTGGATGTCTTCCCGCCCGTGAGGTAACTGGTGTCTCACGCCCGACGAATGGTGTTGGGCGACCAGGAACCTGATGGGAGAGATGATGATGGCGATGAAGACCAAGACGACAGCGAAGGCCAGCAGCACCAAGGTGACGAAGAAGGCGGCGACCCCCGAGACGGTCAAGCCCGCAGAAAAGGCGAAGACACCACCGAAGGCCCCGGCCACTGGCAAGCTGAGCCAGATCGCCGCTGCTGAGCGTGTGCTGGCCGAGGCCAACGAGCCGATGACCTGCAAGGCGATGGTCGAGGCGATGTCGACCAAGGGGTATTGGTCGAGCCCGGGCGGGAAGACGCCGGAGGCCACGCTCTACGCCTCGATCCTTCGCGACCTGAAGAAGGGCAAAGAAGCCCGGTTCACGAAGGTCGAC
>JAYTCW010000360.1:0-3697 GCA_043736295.1 Planctomycetota bacterium
GGCCTACTGGCCATCCGCAACACCAACACGCAACGCCTCAACGAACTCGTCGTGTAAAATTCTCTCACCACACGCAAACTTGAATGGTTTGCAGTGCAAAGGGGCACGGATTCAAAGGGGAGCGAAGATCTCTTCTGCCTGCCAATACCGCCCCCGCTGGCGTCGCATCTGTGAAAATCCGTGGAATCTGTGTACCAGATCCCGCCTATGCCATCGTGATGGAATTACGGTGTGCGCGGGTATCGGCGGGGAACACTCGGGAAACTCTGTCGGCTTGGGCGAGAAGTGTGGTTTTTTGCATTCGTTTTTGATTATCGGTGATCACCAATGTTGAATTGTGTGTGACCAAAAACTGGTCACACACCGAATAAATGAGAAAACGCGAGGTGTTCCACCCATCAACCCCTCGGCCTCCCGACAAAACAGTCCATCCGCCGCCTCGGAACTCAGCGCCACTCCATAATCCCCCGCCCCCGCACACGGGAACTTACTTAAACACCGGCTCCAGCACCCGTGTTGCCTCCAGCGGGAAATTGAACTCAACCCCAGCATTATCTATGGTTTACGTTCCCACATGGCCACCGTTAAAGGGCTGGCGAGTTCTGCCCCGTTGGCGACTTCGACATCACTGGGCCCATTCCTATCTCGGCTTTAGCGACAGATTCTGTCACAGAGACCTTGCGAATCGGAGGTATACTCTGGACAATCTTGGAGGACTTGGAAACGCTCAGGGCGTGGCCAGTGGCGGAGTGAGAGTGGTTTTCAGGCCATTCTCTCCTGCTTCGCTGGACCAGAACCAGGGGTCCGCGAAACCGAAGGTTGGTGATCAGAACCGACCGGGGTGCAATGAGTTACGTAAAACGGCCCGCGTGAGTGTGTTGAACACACACATTCACTCAAGCCAGTTTTGTGACTCGGGTAATAGCCGTTCCAGTTGGGACTTTGCGTCCTTCCGTCGGTACGGCCAACGTGTGATTTGAACAAGGTGGAACATGCCTCCCAAGCGTAAAGAACGTCTGCGTTCCGCAGATCGTCGTGGCGGAATCGAATTGCTCCTGACCGAGCACATTGAGAACGTCGGTGACCAAGGTCAAATTGTGAAGGTCAAGCCGGGTTACGCACGTAACTACCTGCTACCACTCGGCTTGGCCACTGTCGCCACCGAAGCCAACAAGTCGATGGTGCTTCGCCACCGTCAGCGCCAGGACGCCGTGGCCGTTTCCAAGCTCAAGGCTTTGAAGCAAATCGGCGAGAAGATCAAGGACTACAGCGTCACCCTCGAAGCCAATGCGACCGATGACGGTCACCTGTATGGCTCGATCGGCGCTCCCGAAATCAGCAAAGCCCTCAAGGCTGCGAACTACCCCGTCGAAGTCGACATGGTTCGCCTGGACGGGGCGCTGAAGGAACTGGGCATGTACACCGTCAAGCTCCAGCTGCACGCCGACATCGCGACCGAAGTCAAGGTGTGGGTCGTGCCGACGGCGTCTTCGATCCGGTAGTTTGCTCATCGGGAGGGCGAGGCTCCTGCCGAGCCGCTCCTGCGATCAGACGCCTCCTCTGGCTCGCGGCTCAGCGGGAGCTTCGCCCTCCCAGTTCGTTGAACCCGGCCGGGGAACATGAGAGAATCGCCACACCTCTCCGGAATCCGGAGAGGTGTTTTTTTGGGGTCTTCCAAATCTTGGGGGATGCACTCCCAGATCGGCCTTGCCACGAAAGCCCACGGGCTGTCGCTGATGTACCCCAACGGGGTATCGTCTCGTAGCCCAGGGTTGTTCGCGGAGCGAGCTACCCTGGGTGTTGTCGACATTCAAGTCTGCTCAACCCCAACAGGGTTGCGTCGCCCATTACGCCTGCTGCCAAAGGGCTTGACTCGCGACGAGACGCAACCCCGTTGGGGTTGATAGATCGGTGAGTCCCTGACCCAGGGTAGTCCGCTTCGCGGGCAACCCTGGGCTACGAGGCGGAACCCCGTTGGGGTTGAATGCCCGAGTGTCCAATCACTGGCCATGTGCTGGGCTGTCGTTGGACGATCCACTCCCCAGAGTGGGATGCCCCCTTTTTCGTCCGGTTCGCGTCCCTCGGAACGAGACTTCATGGCTTTCAGCCCTCAGAAATCGGAGAAGAACACGCCCATCGGCGACTTCATGGACAAGGTTCCGCCTCAGGATTTGGAGGCGGAGCGATGCGTCCTGGGTAGTATTCTGCTGGTGAACGACTCGATCGACGAAGTCCAGTCGCAGATCACGCACACCTGCTTCTACATGGATGCCCATCGCCGGATCTTCAAGGCGATTCATGAGATGTACGAGGCGGGCACGCGCGGCATCGACGCCGTGACGCTCCGCGACGAATTGACCCGGCGGGCCGAACTGGATGTCGTCGGCGGGACTCAGTACCTGCTCCAATTGCTGGAGACGGTCCCGCATGCCGCCCACGCCGAATACTACGCCAAGATCGTGCGCGAGAAGTGGCTGCAACGGTCGTTGATCGAAGCCTGTACTGAGTCGCTCAAAGAAGCGTACCACGGCCACGACGATGTCGAGGATATCCTCAGTAAGGCCGAGCAGCGGATCTTCAGCATCGTCGAGAACGGGGCCAACATCGACAAGATGGCCCTCGGCGACATCATGGACGATGCCTTCGCCCGTATCTTTGCCCGCATTGATGCCGAGGGGACGACTTCCGGGCTGACTTCCGGTTTCTCTGGACTCAACGAGATCACCGGCGGATTCCAAGAGACGGAGCTGATCGTGTTGGCCGCCCGTCCGAGTATGGGCAAGACCGCGCTCGTCTGTAACTTCGCATTGGCCGGAGCGGCCACCGATGCGGGGGTGTTGATCTTCAGCCTCGAAATGTCTGGACTCGAACTAGCGGAGCGGTTTCTGTGCATGCAGGCCAAAGTGGATGGCCACAAGGTCCGCCAAGGCGACCTCGACGAAGTCGAGCAGCATGCCCTGCTGGAAGCGGCAAACGTCCTCAAGAAATATCCGCTCTATATCGATGACCAGGCCGGCCGCACGATGTCCCAGATCGCCTCGATCTCACGCCGACTCAAACGCCGGTTCGACATCAAGATCATCATCATCGACTACCTCCAGCTGATCGAGTCCGACGATAAGAACATGCCCCGCGAACAGCAGGTGTCGACAATCACCCGGCGGCTGAAGTTTCTGGCCAAGGATCTCCGCGTGCCGGTCATCGCCCTGGCCCAGCTGAACCGCGGCGTCGAAACCCGCGAAGACAAACGCCCCCGGCTGGCCGACCTCCGCGAATCGGGAGCGATCGAGCAAGACGCCGACATCGTGATGTTCCTGCACCGTCCCGACGCCTACGACCCCGAAGACCGCCCTGGCGAGGCCGACCTCATCATGGCGAAAAACCGCCACGGCCCCATCGGGACCGTCGAACTCGTCTGGCTCAAGAAGTCGCTCAAGTTTGGTGACAAGAGCCCGATCGCGGATCCCGTCGACAGCGGCTTCTGAGGTGCGGTTGCCCGGCAGCCCGATACGCCAGCCATGGCCAATGGGGAGTGACGAGTCACAATTCGGTGAGCGCCTTCGTCGCCTGGACCCCGAGGTCCGGGCGGAACGGAACAGGCGGCCCGTCAAGGCTTGATTTTGGGGTCCGCCTCCCTCGGGAGGGCGAGGCTCCTGCCGAGCCGCGACTGCGGGTTGACGTGTCCCCTGGCTCGCGG
>JAYTCW010000361.1:0-6735 GCA_043736295.1 Planctomycetota bacterium
GGCCTACTGGCCATCCGCAACACCAACACGCAACGCCTCAACGAACTCGTCGTGTAAAATTCTCTCACCACACGCAAACTTGAATGGTTTGCAGTACAGAGTGTGGCACGATGCCGGGTGAGTCACCTGACAAGTCCTTCGCGACCGCGTAGCATGCGAGGCTGTTGAGACACTGCCCGCGCTGGATGGTCCGATGACTGATGAGATGGACGAGAACGAAGAACTGCCGCCGACGCTGAATGAGCTGGCGTGGGACCTCGTGCAGCAGGCGTTGAACGCCGCGGATGACCTGCGAATCGAGCCGGTCGACAACGACAGCGGGGCGTGCATCCTCGACTTTGGGGTCGAGGCTCCGGGGTCGATCGGGGCGGGGCTGGCCTTGGCGGAGGTCTGTCTGGCCAGTTTGGCTGAGGTCTCGATCCATCCGGGGGAGGTCGCGGGGGTTGGGTGGCCGCACTTATTTGTGCAGACCGATGCTCCGCTGGAGGCGTGCCTGCTCAGTCAGTATGCGGGATGGAAGGTCTCAGTCGGGAAGTATTTCGCGATGGGGTCGGGGCCCATGCGGGCGGCCTATGCCCATGAGGAGATCTTTAAGGAACTCGACTACCGCGAGGCAGCGGACGCTGTCGTCGGTGTCCTGGAATCGAGCAAATTCCCCACAAAAGCGGTCGTCGCCGAGATCGCCAAGAAGTGCGGCGTCGAGCCCGGGCAGGTTGCTCTGCTGGTCGCCCCGACGGCGAGCTTGGCGGGCAACATGCAAGTGGTGGCCCGCAGCGTGGAGACCGCCCTGCATAAGCTGCACTCGCTCGGCTTTGATATCTCGAGAGTTGAATGCGGCAGCGGCACTGCTCCGATTCCGCCGGTGGCAGCGGACGATATGCAGGGGATTGGTCGCACGAATGATGCGATTCTGTATGGCGGGCGGGTCACGCTGTGGGTCAACGGCGACGACGAAGACCTGCTGACTCTGGGGCCGAAGGTGCCGTCGAGTGCCTCAGCGGCGTATGGCCAGCCGTTCTTGAAGATTTTCGAGGCGGCGGGAAAAGACTTCTACAAGATCGACCCACTGCTGTTCAGTCCCGCCGAGGTGGTGATCCACAACATCGACACGGGGAAGGTGTTCGTATTCGGTCGGGTGAATCATGACGTGTTGCGGGAGTCATTCGGGTTCTGATCCGGGGAGTTTGGCGATTGGGTCAACTGATCCGAAGCGGGGGCACTCTTCCGGTTGCACTGTTTCTATCGATTCCAGAGTCAGGTTCTTGACCCCCCAGCACAGGAAGAGTACCGTGAAGGCAACTGGAGAGGTCAATCGACCGAAGTAATGAGTACGGTCACCCTTGATGGTTCGTCACGCAGTGCCAGTCGCTTGAGTTTGGTGAGGTTTCGCATGTCTCGTCCACAAATGACATTGAGTGTTGCCGTTTTCTCCTGCGGCTTGCTGATCATTAGCGCCTTCGCAGCTGATCCCCAAAAACCATCAAAGTCGAATCCGGCTCCGGTGGAGAATGCGGAACCGACACCCGTCGATGAACCAGAGACCGAGCCCGTGCCAGAGTCCATCGTCGAGGAGGATCGTGGTCCGTGGGAAGTCACTGATCGTGTCGAACTGGTCTTTGAGAAAAAGATAGCAGCTGCGGGCGATAAGACGCTGTCCGCTCGTGTGCTGTTGAAGAACAAGTCGGAGACGGACATCCCTGGCAAGCTGGTCCTGGTCGTCGATGGCTCTTCGATCGAGGGAACCGAACTGCATGCCCCTCATGGACAGTTCACCGAGACGACCCCGTACTTGCAGATGCTCCCGGTGAAGCGGGTTCTGGATGCCGGGAAGGAAACCCCGGTGAAGTCGCTGATTCTGACTACCGCAGAATCGACGGCGGAGATGAAGTTGGATTCCGCCTCGCTGCGTTGGCGGGCGTTCACGCTGACTCAGCCAGCGGACCTGAATAACGACCCACCCGCTGACGAGAAGCAGGTTCCGGGCAAGGGGTACACTTGGGGCGAGATGCGGCGGGTCATGGGCATTCAGGGCCAGGCGACCGTGGCTCTGATTGAGAAGCATGACGGAGCGATTCTGGGAACGGGGACTTCCGAGGATGCCGATGGCAATCTTGTCATTCGCGTCTTTGCCGCGCAGGGAGGCATGTCCCGCAAACTGCCGGGGAGCATCGAGGGCGTACCCGTCGAGTTGACTGTGACCGGGGCCATCAAGGGGGGGCCAGCACTGTCACGGGTGACCATCAACAATGGGAAGGCAGAGTTGCCAGGTGCCCCCAAGCCAGACATTTCATCGGCACCAGCCGCTCAGACGGCGACACCCAGTCTGGCCAGTGCTGCGACGGCCACTCCTCGGGCTGCACAGGTGGGCCCGCCGACTCGACGATTTACTCGCCCCGTTCCGATCGGAGTGTCCGCGATTAACCAGACCGATGTTTGCGCATCCGGAACTCTCGGTTGCCGCTGTATCGGGCGAGATGGCAAGCTGTATGTTCTGAGTAATAATCATGTCCTGGCGGAACAGAATTCGGGGACATTAGGCGATCCGATCTGCCAGCCGAGTCAAGGGGATGTGATTTGTGCCATCATTCCTGGCGACGTGATTGCCACGCTCTCTGATTTTCAAAAACTGCAGTTTTTCACTCCCATTACCGCTGTCTCCACGGCCCCGGTGAACATTATGGACGCCGCAGTGGCCGTTACTCCGTTGGGGATGGTGGATGTGACGACTCCGATTGAAGCCTATGGGATTCCGGCTCGCTCGCCCCAGGAAAACCTGTTCGTGGGGATGGGGGTTCAGAAACAAGGACGTACCTCGGGGTTCACCAAGGGGAAGGTCTTTTCGATCAATGTCGAAGCCGTCGTTAAGTACGAACCGGGGTTCGCTCGCTTCCGCAACTGCATCGACATTCAAACCCAGTTTCGCACACCCTCCTTTGGATCGCCCGGAGATTCCGGTTCGCTGGTCGTGTCTCTGGCTGACCGTCGCCCCGTGGGAATTTTGTTTGCGGGGGGCGGGTATGATACGTTCCTTAATCCGATCAGTCCTGTGCTGCACCGCTTCAAGGTGGGTGTCGACGACGGAACGGGTGCGGCCCCGATGTTGGGGTCCGGACGCATGGGGTCGGCAAGTGGCCCCGTGAAGCAGCATAAGAACGTAGTTATTCCGCTCTCGAAGTAGCGGTTTACGGCCTGGGCCGCTCGATGATCGTGGATCGAGTTTTGTGGGCTCGCGGAAACGCGAGCGGACCACTTGTCCGGCCCTCGAACACCCGTTTGTAAATTACGCGAAATCTCGCCAGCCCTTGGTTTCAAACTTGACCAGCCGGGTTTCCAGCGTCGACTGAATTTCGGCCAGACGGGCTTCTCCAGTCACCGGTTTCCCGTCGAGTTCACGGACGTAAAACACGTCCAGCACTTGATCCAGGTGTGTCGCAATCTTGGCCAACTCGACCGAGAGCCGCAGGTCGAAGATCGCTTGGGACACACTGTACAACAGCCCCGTGCGGTCGTGAGCGAAGACCTCGATAATGGTCCGCGACTCAGACGACGCGGTATCGATGCGAACACGGTTCGGGATTTCGGACCCCGCTGGAGCGGGACGACTGGCCCCGTAACGCCGGTTCTTGCGAAACAGATCCTCGACCGCCTGCTGTTGAAGCAGCATGTCTTTCATCGCCCGAGCGACCGACGCCTTGCGATCCGAGTGAGGCTCGCCCGCGAAATCTAGGTCGTGAACATGGAAGCTGTCGATGATCGCTCCCGCTTGCGTCGTCGTGATTTCCGCAGACAGGATCGAGTGACGTAATGCGGTCAGCACGCCCGCTAGCCGGTGGAAGCAGCCGACAGCTGCCGTCGGGTTGCGGGTGAAAATGCGGTACTCCACGGTCTTTGTGACGGGCTCATAGACACTGTCGACGATCACTTCGTCCGCCGAAAGCCGATGCAGGATCCGCAGATCAGCGGCCACTCGCGCGGCCTCGGTACAGGTGAAGTAGTACGAGGAGAGTCCCGCCAGCTGAGCTTCGATCCACTCCGAGGCGATTTCCGGAGCCGACTGCGCGAGGATTGCTCCGACCTCGGCCGTCGTCTTCCGCAGGCGAGCGGCCTCGTACTCTCCGTAGTGCCGACCACTCAGCACCACGAAGCAGCGGTCGTAGAACTCGCCCAGTTGGAGGGCTTTCCAGTGACTCCATGTCCCGGGCCCGACAGCGGTGACATCCGCGACGGTCAGAGCATACAGCAGTTGCAATCGCTCGGGGGTCTCACACCGCTGGGAAAAGCGGACGATCTCGCCCTCGTCCGTGTGGTCACGACGAAAGGCGATGTCGGCCATTTCGAGATGCCAGCGGATCAGGAATTTGAGGGTGTCGATCTGCGCTTGCGGCAACTGCAACCGACTGCCGACATCGACAGCGATGCGTTCTCCCACCAGGCAGTGATCCTCGACGAATCCTTTACCGATGTCATGCAGTAGTAGAGCCAAGTGCAGCAGATTCTTATGCTGCATCTCCTGGTAGACCTGCTGCACGAGCGGACCGCTGTCGGGCGGATAGTTCGTCGCCACAGCGATCGCCCGCAACGTGTGCTCATCGACCGTGAAATGATGATACGGATTGAACTGCATCAGGCAGCGAATCCGCGTGAACTCCGGCAACACAATATCGAGCACTTCCGTCTCGACCATGCTGCGGAGAATCTGCGGCAGCTCCCGACCGTACTTCAGGATGTCCATGAAGTACCCCGCCTCGATCGACGAGAGCGTCGCCCCCTTGAACTTCGGGGCCGCACGTTTCAGCCCATCTTCGAGGACCTGGCTGGGGAGCAGTCCTTGAGAGGCACACAGCCGATAGACCCGCAGGATACTGGCCAAGTTCCGCGTCACGACCGCCAATCCACGTTGCGAGCAATCGACGTTTTCCCCGACTTGCAGCACTCCCTCGGCCCGATGGCTGACCAGATAATTTTTCACATGCGATAAGATCGGATGGGGCCGATTGCGAGCCACGAATCTCCGGGCGATCGATGCCACCTGCGTCGTGTGCTGGAAATACTCCTGCATCAGACGCTCCACCCCGCGCTGCGTTTCCGTGTCGTGATATCCACGCTCCTCCGCGATGCGCAGCTGTTCGTCCCGACTGAATTTCTCTTCGGCCTGGTTGTTGTGGTAGTGCAAATTGATGCGCAGCCAGGTCAGAAACTCCCACGCCAGTTTCAGGACATGGGCTTCGTCCTTGTCGAGTGCCCCCTTCATTCGCAACGAGTCGATGTCCACCACACCGTGCGTGGCATACCCGATCCAGCGAATCAGGTGCAGGTCGCGCAGCCCCCCCGAGGAGTTCTTGATGTCCGGCTCGAGTTCCTGGACCGCGCGCCCGTCTTTCCACTCCGATTCCCGCGCTTCGACGCAGTCGTCCATGAACGGTCTCAAACGGCGCTGAATCCCCTGCTGCTTGAAGGTCCGGACCAGTGAGTCATACTGGGACTTCGATCCCCAGAGTAAGCGGGCCTCGACTAAGGAGGAGCCAAATTTCGAATCGTCTTTCGCGAACTCGACACACTGGGAAATCGTGCGAATGCTGGCCCCCAGATCGAGCCAAGAATCGTTACAGGCCTGCGACATCCGGGACTGCACCTCGCCAAATCCCGTGCTGAGGTTTCCGTCATCCAGAAACAGGAGATCGATGTCTGAATAGGGGCAAATCTCCCCGCGTCCCGTCCCTCCGACGGCAATCACCGCACAGGTCTTTTGGATCTTGTCGATGCGATTGGGCGGAGTGTCTAGCAGGATTCTGTGCCAGAGAGCGAGCGTGAGAGTTTCGAAGCTCTGGCACAGGTTTGTGGCTGTTTGAATGCCGGGTGCACCGGCCAGAAACAGGCGACGCCCCTGCTCGCGAATCTCGGCAATTCGCTGGCGGTAGGGGACCGCATTGTCAATGGTAAATGCCATAAGGGTGCCACGGGGGGACATCTGGATTGTCGGCGATTTCTCCGAAATCGCTGATTCGGCTCTCGATTCACTAGGGACATTCACGAATCGTGGTCGAGCCATTATGCGTGAACTAGCGGTTCTCGACGGCTGGCGTCGAGCCAGCGATTTCGGAGAAATCGCCGACAATCGGGAGTCTCACCAAATGACAAAATGCCGAGGCTCGGGAACATCTCCCCGAGACTCGGCCGTTCAGCCAAAGTGCGCACTAGATCGCGGTGTTGCCGGTCTCGCCGGTGCGGATGCGGATGACTTCTTCGATCGACGTGATGAAGATCTTGCCGTCGCCGACCTTCCCGGTGCGGGCGGCCTCAATGATGATCTTCACCGCCTTGTCGACCGTGTCATCTTCCACAACCAGTTCCATCTTCAACTTGGGCAGGAAGTCGACCGTGTACTCGGCCCCACGGTATTGTTCCTTGTGACCTCGCTGGCGTCCGAATCCCCGCACTTCGGTGACGGTCATGCCGACAATGTTGGCGGCGGTCAGGGCATTCTTGACTTCCTCCAACTTAAAGTGCCGGATCACTGCTTCGATTTTCTTCATGAGTCTGGTCCTGTGTTCTGAGCGGCTCGTGAGAACCGGTATGGTGTGGGAAGAGTTGCCGGGCAGGCGGGGCGCTGGGCCTCCGCAACACCCGGTGGGCTACAGCGAACTTTCGTCCGTTTCGCCAGTTCGAATTCGAATCACTTCCGGAACGCTGGTGACGAAGATCTTGCCGTCGCCAATTTGACCGGTGCGGGCGGTC
>JAYTCW010000362.1:0-2350 GCA_043736295.1 Planctomycetota bacterium
CGCTTGTCCCAGTCGCGACTTGATTGTCGCGGGGCATCAACAGACGACCCTGGAATGGTGGGCGAATCGACGGAGCGAGTTTGAGTGCTCGGTCTCTCAGGTTGTCATTGAGGAAGTCTCCCTGGGCGATCCCGCAGAGGTCCAAAAGCGTCTCGCCATGATCAGCGACCTGCCGTCACTTGATGTCACCGAGGACTCCGAGGCGTTGACGCGGGCCATCATGGCGGCTGGCATGCTTCCGCCGCACGCATTTCCGGATGCCGCCCATGTGGCAGTGTCTGCGGTACACGGGATTGAATATCTGCTGACCTGGAATTGCAAGCACTTGGCAAATGCCCAGATTGCGAGGAGAATAGCCGTTGTGTGTGATAAGCTGGGGTATGGGATGCCCATCATCTGCACGCCCGAAGAACTCATGGGAGCATAACATGACGTGGGAAGATCCGATCGTGGCGGAAGTCCATCGAATCCGCGAAAAGCTAGCCGCTGAATGCCACTTTGACATCACGGCATTCTTCGCGGGCCTTCGACAGCGTCAGGCTGCGCTAGGCGGAAGACTAGTGCATCCGAAGAAGCGAGCCGAACCAACTGCTGAAGCTGACCTGGGCCACCATTCCAGTTCTCCAGAGGCCGTGTCTTCCGAGGTGGCCCCGGCAGCTTAGCTGGGGCGATCGGCGGTTCAAATGACTATGTCAGACGAGTGTCGAAGCTGCGGTGCCGCAATCGGGCAATTGCACGAGCCATTCTGCAATCGCGAACTCTGCCCGTTTTGTCGCGACTTCATTTCATCATGCGAGTGCATATTCCAAGTTCTCTCCCTGTCGCCAGAGGAGCGGGAGACTGTCGAGGCATTCGAGGACGATTCTATTGACCCTCTCCGCTCTATTTGCGATCGTTGGTCAGTCGCGGTGGAGGAGATAGGTCGTATCCCACATGACTATCAAGCATGAGTAATCGTAGGCTGGTTCCGACCTATGTTTGCGTCGAGAACGGAATAGATTCCGTTCTACGACTTCCGGCTAGCATCGTCTCGACGATCTCCAGCCTCGGCGTCTCGCCGGTGTGGTGACGGAAGATCACCAGATCGGCGCGGTGGCCTGCTGATAAACAGATTCGCTCGCGGCGGAGGATACGGGCCGGGTTGTCTCCGGCCATATCGCAAGCGGCCCCTACACTCACCCCGGCCAGGTGCATGCACATGGCCACGCACTGCTCGGTGGTCTGAGCCGACCCGGCGAGGAGGGTTCGCTGACCAGCGACGACGATCTTGCCGTTCGGCAGCACCTCAAACACTTGGCCATACGATTCGTACTCTCCCGGCGGACAGCCCGCCAAGCCCGACGCATCGCACGTGATCACGCACTCGCGCAGCCCCTTGGCCCGGATCACCGAACGCACGAAGCTGGCCGGGATGTGGTGGCCGTCGGTAATGAGACTCGCCGCCAGTCGGCTCTCTCCGAGTTGATCCCAGAGCAGGTTCGGGTGCCGGGGGAGCATCGGGCTGGCCCCATTGCCGAGGTGCGTACTGAGCCTCGCCCCGGCACTCACCGCAGTTGAGATTTGAGCGGTGTTGGCTGCAGAGTGACCGAGGGCGATGGTCAGACCGCTGAGGGTCGCGAGGCGGATGAACTGCTCGGCTCCGACGGCTTCGGCAGCGAGCGTGACGAGGCAGACCCGTCCGCCGGAGGCTGCCTGCCAGGCTTCGAGTTCGCTCCAGTGGCAGGGGCGAACATGTTCGCGGGGATGGGCACCGCGCGGGCCGTCCTCCGCGGAGATGAATGGGCCTTCGACGTGGCAGCCAGGGACCATGAGGTGAGCCCATGCCTCGCGCTCACACGCCCGGCGGATTGCGGACAGACCCGCACACAGCGCCTCGCGCGAGTTCGTGATGAGCGTGGGACAAAGCCGCGTGACGCCGTGGGAGAGGTACTGGTGGAGTACCTTGAGTACCGCGTCTTCGGTCAGGTGCGGGTCGCTGAACCAGACACCGCCGTACCCGTTGATTTGCAGATCAAAGAACCCGGGCGCGACGAACGGCAGGTCGTCCTCGCGGGAGTACCCATACGCCGGGGTTACACTGGCGATGCGGTCGCCGGAGAGTTCGATTCGCACCGGGAGGCCGGTGTCGTAGCGTTTGGCGATGAGCGACATGACTCTCCCGATGTCGTAGCCACCTTCGCCAGAAGGTGGGCGAAGTCGAGACAGCGTTCGCGCGTCCCCACAGACTTACGAAGTCTCCGAAGACTTCGGCAGTCTGGCGGTCAGTTTCCATTGGCCGCTCACCTAACGAACCGTGAACCCGAGCGTCTGAGTTGCGAACCGACCGCTCAGCTTGTCCTCGATGGTTAAT
>JAYTCW010000363.1:0-2784 GCA_043736295.1 Planctomycetota bacterium
GCTGTCGCGACGTGACATGAGTTACCTCGACTGCGGAATGACATCCAGTCGAATGCGAGCCTATTTCTCAGGAATTCAACAGGTTTCTCCCATGTCCGATGAACCCCGCATCAACCCGCTGGCACTCTCGATCCCCGACGCGGCACGTCTGCTGTCGAAGGCGGGAGGACGCCTGATCTCGCTGGAGCAGATCGAGGCGGACGTGGTCGCCGGTGCGCCGCAGAACGGGGACTGCACGATCAACCTCGTCACGTATGCGGCGTGGTTGTCACAACATGTGTCGCAGGAGCGTGGACATGGCGTTTGACCCGAGACATCTCCGTCCCAGCGAGATGGTGCAGCTGCTCAACTCCACCCCGCTGGGCGAGGTGACCTGCGAGCGGCAGCTGTATCGCGACCGGCAGCGGGCGGGGTTCCGCATCGGGGATGGGAAGCACCTCGACCTCGTACGGTACGTGGCCTGGCTAGCCTGGGAGCGGCATCATCCGAAGCCCGCGCAGCACGAAGAGTCGTATGCGCAGCACAAGGACCGAACCGCGCGGCGCGGGGCGGATCTGTCGGCCAGTGGTCGCGACATTGGCGAGTTGCCCCGCGTCGAGGTCATCGAGCGACGGGCCAAGGCGGCGGTGAACTTTCAGTACTTCTGCGAGGCGTACTTCCCCCAGTCGTTCCATCTGGAGTGGTCGGACGACCATCTGAAGGTGCTGCGAAAGATCGAGCAGGCGGTGCTGCAGGGTGGCCTGTTCGCGATGGCGATGCCGCGCGGGAGCGGCAAGACGACGATCTGCGAATGTGCCTGCATTTGGGCGGTCCTCAATGGTCATCGCGAGTTCGTGTGCCTGATCGGGTCGGATGAGGGGCATGCGATGGACATGCTGGAGTCGATCAAGACCGAACTCGATGCCAATGACCTTTTGCTCGCCGACTATCCGGAGATCTGCCATCCGATCCAGGCTCTCGATGGGATCGCGAACCGCTGCAACGGGCAGCTGTACCAGGGGGAACGCACGCACATCGGCTGGACGGCCAAGCAGATCGTGCTGCCGACGATTCTCCCCAAAGGCTGGGACGAGGGCGAGGCGCTGGCTCCGTTTGTGCGAGAGGATGGTCGCTCGCGCGGCAGCGGAGCGATTATCAAGGTCGCCGGGATCACTGGCCGCATTCGCGGAATGAAGTTCAAACGCCCGGATGGCAAGAGCGTCCGACCCGGTTTGGTTGTGCTTGAAAGGCACTTCACCCGTGTGGAGAAGATCAGCTTCACATGGCACTACGGCAAGGTCTGGCAGATCCCGTAGGTTTCGCGGCTACGCCCGTAGCCCCGAGATTTCGCCTACGGGGCCAACGGGCGGCGGATTGAACGGTTGGCCAATCGGAACGACCGGACGGCCCTGACGCGAAACGGTGGCGTTCGTCGACAACGGTTTCGAAGACCTCACGATTGTGCGAGAAGACTGGCCCGACGACGATTTTGAGATTTTTCTGGAAATCTCACCGCCACCGCCGTCCAAAATTTTGTAGATCAATAATAGAGGGGGACACAAATGACACCGTGGGCCAGGGAGTCGCTCGGACATGGCATCCGAACAATTTCGAAATCTTTCCGGATTCTTTGTCGCCCACTTGGGCAAAAAAAGGGAAGCCTAAGAATAGGGGGACTCGTTCTCGGCGTCCGGGCGCTCTGATCGCAGGGGTTTGTCGATGCGACGATTTCGAGAATCTTTCCGGAATTCTTAGCCACCCCCCGCCCCTCGTTGGTAGCTCCATAATAGAGGGGCATCGAAACGCGATCTTCGGGCGAGGGACTCAGCGGGAAGCGTTCGCTCGCCTCGAGAATTTCGGAATCTTTCCGAGAACTTCCCACCCACACTGGGCTGGACCGGAAAGCCTAACAGTAGGGGGACTCGTTTTCGTCATGCATGAACCACGCTCCACTTCAGCCACGATGGCCCCCAATCGGGGAGTTCGCCGATGGAACAACTTCGAGAATCTCCACGGATTTTTCCGACACCCCCCACGCCGGTAGCTCCATAATAGGGGACATCGAAATGCACTCATCGAAGCTGTCGTCAGGATGCGGTGGCAATCGATTTCAGGAATCTTTCCGGATTTCTTAGCCACCCCCCGCCCCTCGTTGGTAGCTCCATAATAGGGGGAACACCGAAATGCACTCGTCCAGGCAGGAACCGTCATCTGCAACATTTCTCAAAAAACCTCCGCCGCCCTCCCTCGAAAATCGGTAGATCAATAATAGAGGAGCACGCCAATGACATTCGCTCATTCCCGGTAGCTCGATTCCCGGTATCCACCAACACACATCGGCTCAGGCCTTGTCGTGCCCGGTCCCAACTTCGTTTCCCTTGGAGGAACCTGATTTGACTACTCCCGCCTTGGAACCTGCTGCTCCAGCTGCGTCGGATGACACCGCAGTGCGTGTCGGCAAGTTCCTGTTCACCATTGCTCAATCTGACGAACCGCCCAATGACGACGTTCGCGTCCGTGCTCTGACAGCCTGGCTGCGAGCGACTTGGGAAGCTGACCAACGAGAGGAGGCCCGCGTTGACGCTTGCATTACCGCCTGATCGAATCTCATTACTTGACTGGCTGCACCCGCATTGCGAAGCGGAGACGGCCAGCCTGTTGTATACGAAGGGGGCCACGGACGGCCCCGGCTGGGTGAACGGAGCGGATGATGTGATCCGCGCGGTGACGGCGTTCCGGGCTGGCACACTGAGAGGCTATCCGAAAAGCAGCGCTGACGTAACCCAAGGAAAAAGCTATGGTTGA
>JAYTCW010000364.1:0-3197 GCA_043736295.1 Planctomycetota bacterium
GCAGCCTGGGACCGGAGCCAATCATGTCGTTGGCCAGAGTCAACACGATCCCTCTGGCATAGCTGTTGTTCGCGACCTCATAGCGGGCCCGGTTCCGCAAGAGTCGCCGCACCAGTGGGCTGTTGGCCGCATTCGCCGACAGGTTGTCGGCATTGGCCCAGTGCCGCCGGTTCTCGTCGTTCGTCCCGGCGGCGTCGTAGCGAGCCCGGATCAATCGTAGGGCTTGAGCCACATGCGGTTGATTCGAGGGCGTACTCGGAGTCCAGAGTGATTTGAGCCATGTGAGCAATGTCAGGAAGCCCCTGGGGGAGCGAATCTGGAAAACCGGATGCCGCGAGATTTCGATCTCGCAGCCTGCTTCGAGGCCAGGAAGCGGTCCGCTTCGATCTGGTCTTTGAGGGAGTGCTGTTTCACTCCCCCTGAGTCGCCGTGGGCCTCAGCGGGTCCCGATGCGTTGTCGCGGATGGCTTGTTCGAGCGAGTTGTCAGGAAGTGACATTTTGTGTCCCTCTATTATTGATCTACCGCTTTTTTGCTGGGGGCGGCGGAGCTTTCTGAAAGATTTCTCGGAGTCGGCTTAGCTTCGTCGATTCCGCTTCAATTCCGACAGCCGAATTCGAACCCCTGATTGAGGTTGTGACGCCCCCCCATCTCCCAGCAACTTCACACCCAAAATCGCCGCTGCCACGGCACACCCGACGATCCCGTCGAGCCAATGGTTATCCGGATGCCCCAGTCGGGGTTTCCATTCATCGACGGTTCGTCCGCGACCCTCTGTGCGGACGCGGTACTCGGCGGTGAGGTGTTCCGCGAACAGGCGATGCGGCTCCGGCTTCTGGCCGAACAGGGCCAGGGAGCCTTTGTCCGCCATTGCCACGGCGAGGCGGGCGAACACAAACGACTTCCAGAAGTTGGTGTCAAACGACACGTGACGGACAGCACGCTTGCCCATGACGCTGGGGATGCGCCAGTTGAGGCCGACACGGTCGCCGGGCCTGCGCTTGTGTTCGGCGAACGGAAGACTGGAAGCTCCGACGAACCGCCCGTGACTGGGCAGCAGCAGCGCGGCATGCGGCGACTGGCGGCAAAACTGATAGACCACATCCGTCGACGTGCCCCAGTTGGCGTCGATCAGGCAGCGCTCGATTCGCAGTGACGCCCCATCCTCCCGGTGCCACTCACGGGCGAGTTGCCGCTCGGTGAGAGCCTGCAGCCCGGCATAGATCGCCCCTTCCAGGCCGGTCCCCGGCGTCACACTGGCCAACGTCTTGGTGATATCTCGCAGTGAGAAGTACGAGCGCTGGGGATCGGGCCAGGCTCCGTACTCCAGCACCGTTCCGCTGAACTCTTCGGCCCACGCACAGATCACGTAGAACAGCACCTTCTGCTGCACGTCGATGAACATCGTCAGGTGCTGGCACCCCAGCGGCACCCGCCCCTTCGGCAACCCGTTCAGCTTCGCGGCGATCTGATCCGCCGTCAGTTCGTTCTCATCCGCCTGCACCTCCGGCAGCGGCTCGTTCTGGTACTCCGCCCAGAACGCGGCCTCGTCTTGAAGCTTGAGATTCATCGCGTGCTGGATCGCCGACAGCTCGTCGTAGTTGAACCGCACCGGCCAGGCGATCACCGACCCCGCATCCATCTCCAACTGATGCTGACGGTAGAACGCGGTCGCCCCGGCCCCACCATCTTCGTTCCGCAGCCCCTCGGCCCGGATCTCCGCATACCGGTCCCACAGCTTCGTGTCGGCGGGGAACGCATACACCATCCGGGTGCGTTGCCCCTGCCACTGCGGATGGTGGTCGCGGTTCAGAATCCGGTCCGCCATGTCCCCCGGACGGATTACCGTGCAAGGCATGATCCCTGAGATCTTTTGCCCCGGTCCGGCGAGTCCGAGGACCGCACCCGCCAGAATACTCTCGCGCTGCTGGCACTGCGAAATCGATCGCGCCGATTCGTCGGTTTGAGGGTCATCCAGCACGACCAAACCGGGTCGAACGCTCTTGCCATCCGGGCGTTTGAACTTCATTCCGCGAATACGACCCGTGATCCCGGCGACCTTGATGATCGCTCCGCTGCCGCGCGAGCGGCCATCCTCGCGCACGAACGGAGCCAGTGCTTCATCTTCGTCCCAGCCTTTGGGCAGGATCGTCGGCAACACGATGTGCTTCGCGGTCCAGCCGATGTGCGTGCGTTCCCCCTGGTACAGCTGGCCGTTGCAGCGGTTGGCGATGCCGTCGAGTGATTGGATCGGATGGCAGATCTCTGGGTAGTCGGCCAAGAGCAAATCATTCGCATCGAGTTCGGTCTTGATCGACTCCAGCATGTCCATCGCATGCCCCTCGTCCGACCCGATCAGGCACACAAACTCGCGATGGCCGTTGAGGACCGCCCAGATGCAGCCACATTCACAGATGGTCGTCTTCCCGCTCCCGCGCGGCATGGCCATCGCGAACAGTCCGCCGTGCAGCACCGCGTGCTCGATCTTCCGCAGCACCTTCAGATGGTCCTCCGACCACTCCAAATGGAACGACTGCGGGAAATACGACTCGCAGAAGAACTGAAAGTTCACCGCCGCCTTCGCCCGTCGCTCCATGACCTCCACGCGAGGCAGATCCCCAATGTCGCGACCACTGGCCGACAGATCGGCCCCGCGCCGCGCGGTGCGATCCTTGTGCTGCGCATACGACTCGTCGGGCTGTGTGGGCTTCGGGTGATGCCGCTCCCAGGCGAGCCAGGCCACGTACCGCACGAGGTCGAGATGCTTCCCATCCCCGATACGGAACCCCGCCCGCTGGCGATCGCGATAGAGTTGCCGCTCGCTCGTCACCTCGCCCAGCGGGGTGGAGTTGAGCAGCTGCACCATCTCGCTCGGTCGCAGATGTCTCGGGTCAAATGCCATGTCCACGCTCCTGAGACACATTTAGTGCCAGCCATGCCGCATACGTGATCAGGTTGATCGTGCCGTCTCCATTGAGCGGCGCACCGCTGGTGATGTCCGACTCGATCTGTTCCAACGAGATCGGGTGTCCTCCGGCTTTCGATAACAGACGTGCTGCGTCGGGGATGGAGAGTGCCAGCGGGTTGATGCGGGGTTCGTCGGACATGGGAGAAACCTGTTGAATTCCTGAGAAATAGGCTCGCATTCGACTGGATGTCATTCCGCAGTCGAGGTAACTCATGTCACGTCGCGACAGC
>JAYTCW010000365.1:0-5257 GCA_043736295.1 Planctomycetota bacterium
CGGGCTTCGAGATCGGTATTGCCCGCTCGCTCCACGGCATGTTGTCGATTCAGCAGTTTGAGAAACTCGCGGCTCTCTTGCTCGCTCTGGCCTTTCAGATGAGCGAACGACTGGGGCGGAAACAGATCGGCGATTGGTGGCTGGCCTGCACTCGGAGCAGCGTTCAGCGTGGTTCCTTGATGGATCGCCGGGAGGAACCCCGCACCCCAATTGATGACGCCTCCGGGAGGGAGCCCTCGCGGATCAGGCAGCACCACAAACGCCGGGAGATCGTCGCACTCGCTTCCCAGACCATAAGTGACCCAGGCCCCCATGCTAGGAAACCCGGGCAGGATGAACCCGCTATTGGCCATGAACATCGCCGGACCATGCAGGGCTGACTTGCTCTGCATCGAGTGGATGAACGCCATGTCGTCGACGCATGTCGCCAGCTTCGGGAAGAGATCGCTGATCCACCGTCCGCACTCGCCGTGCTGCCGAAACGGGAAGTAGCTCCCTTGGCAGTCGCCCGGCTTCGAGGCAAAGAACTGCAGCTTCCCATCGGGATCAAACGGTTTGCCTTGTCGTTCTGCCAGCACAGGACGGTAGTCCCAAGTGTCAACGTGACTCAGCCCTCCGGGGCAGAAGATCTGAATGACCGCTTTGGCCCTCGCGGGATGATGAGTGGCCTTGGCCGCGAGGGGGCTCTCCGCTTGCGCAGCGTCGTTTAATAACGCTGCCAGCGCCATGCCCCCAAAGCCATCGCCCAGTCGGTGTAGGAAGTCTCGTCGAGATGCCATACAGACACTCCTCACTCAGCGGGGATGCGGATCTCAATCGAGGTACACGAACTCATTGGCATTCAGCAAAGCCCGGCAAAGGGCGAACAGCCTTTGCCCTTCCACAAGCTGTTGAGTTGCGATCAGTTCCGGTTCGGTCGGTTCCCGTTGAAACGCGAACTGAAAGGCTCGGACGAACTCAGTGTTAGGGTCGCTCGCATCGGACTTCACACGGCTGGCCAGGAACTCGGCCTGTTGCAACATGAACTCGTTGTTGCTGAGTGCCAGGGCCTGCAATGCCGTCGTGGTCGTGACGCGGGCCGGAGTGAGATTCGCCGGGTCGGGACAGTCCAGCGTCGACATGAACTGATGTGGCGTGGTCCGAACGACGAATCGGTAAACACTTCGCCGCCAGAGTTCGGGCGAGTCGGGCGTTACGTACTCATAGATCGGGGCATACGCTTCCGTGTACATGAAGTCGCGATAACCGGGCCCGCCCCGGTCGAGGTTCAACTGGCCCGAGACACGCAGCACGGCGTCCCGCAGCGATTCGGCGTCCAGTCGCCTTGAGTTCTGCCGCCACAACAACCGGTTGTTGCTGTCGAGCTGCGCTCGCTCTGGCACAAACGAAGAACTCTGCTGATAGGTCGCGGTCCGCATGATCGTCTTATGTAATGTCTTCAGCGACCAGCCGGACCGCAACACTTCGGCGGCCAGCCAGTCAAGCAGTTCGGGATGCGAGGGTCGGTCGCCGCCATAGCCAAAGTCGCTCGGCGTGTTGACGATTCCCTGGCCAAAGTGATGATGCCAGAGCCGATTGACCAGCACGCGGCGCGTCAGCGGATTCTCCGGATGTGTGATCCACTCCGCTAAACGCCGCCGCCGTTCCCCCTCCGTCATCGCTCCGTCACCGAAGTCCAACGCCGCATGGGTCACGCAACCCGGAACGCCGGGCGATACCACTTGCTGCGGATCTTCCGGATTGCCCCGTCGCAGCACACGCACTTCGGGAGGTGTCTCTGGAGTCACGGCGTAGACCATTTCCGCAGCTGGCACCCCCGCCATCGTTTTCTCGATCCGCGCGGCTTCCTCTCGTAGTTCCATGAGACGCTGTTTGTCTGCCGCCGACTGTGCTGTCTCTGCCTTGACCAGACTGAGCTTCGCGTCTCCGAGGAAGAGGAGATCATGCCCGATGCCATCGCCACCCTCTGTGGCGATCAGCGTCAATGTGGAAGCCTCAGCGGGAATCGTGATGTCGAAGGCCGCTGACTCGTCCTTCTTCAGCTTCAGCTTCTGGAACTGGAGCTTTTGATCGACAAGGACACTGAAGTCGGCCACGGTGCCTGCTCCGCCTGGTCCCGAGCCAAAGCCGATGACACCCGTGAACGTGAAGCCCGCTGTCGCATCTTGGTTCCGCAACCGTGAGAGATCGAACGTCATCCCGCTATTCGCATGCAGCCCCAGAATCGAATGCCCAGCGCTCGCATAGTCAACGCCATTCAAGGTCGTCGATACTTGGGAGTTCAGGGGACCATTCCGAATCGCGTCCCAGGCATGCCCGCTCGTGGCGGGGACGCCCTCGACTTCGAGCTGTTCATCAATCAGCACAGTGCCGCGACCATCCGGAATGAAGACCCATTTCACAATTGGCCGCGAGTCCTTCACCGTCTCGGGATCAGTGACCTTCTGCAATTGATTGACCACAAGATCGCGGTGATAGCCGAGCTTCTCGGCGATCGCTTTGCCGCTGCGTAAGTCAATCCCCTGATCCTTTGTGCCAGACCCGCGACCATCGCCGCCTCCCACGATATCGGCGAGATTCCAGCCTGCTCCAGAGAGCTTCGCGATCTGGCCACGCACTCGGGTGAGTTGAGCCGAAAGATCCTGTTTCTGTTGCACCCACTGCTGGGTCTTGGTGGGAGAGACATCGCGTTCACCGCGTTTCACGCCTACAAAGACTGCCGTCAGCTGGTAGTACTCTTCCTGAGTGATCGGATCGAGCTTGTGGTCGTGACAGCGGGCACAATTGATGGTCAGGCCCATGGTCGCGGTCATCACCTGAGTGAGCATGTCATCCAGATCACCGGCCCGCGAGGCTCGCTTCAGTACATCGCTCCCGGTCTCCACCTGCCCGACAAAATCCCACGGACCGGCTGCGAGGAATCCCGTGGCAATCACGGCCTCGCGGTTGTCCGGGTCAATCACGTCCCCCGCGATCTGCTCACGCAGGAACTGGTCGTATGGCTTGTCGGCGTTCAGCGACTCGATCACGTAGTCGCGATACCGCCACGCATTCGGTCGAATTTGATCGCGTTCGAAACCATGCGTGTCCGCGTAATGGGCAATGTCGAGCCAGTGCCGACCCCAGCGTTCGCCATAGTGCGGGCTTTGCAACAGACGATCGAGCAGCCGTTCCACCACAAGTGCAGGAAGTAGCTCATCGGGATTGGTACGACTCTCTCGGCAGTCGCGTTCAAATGCCTGAACCTCGTCAAACGATGGCGGCAGTCCCCACAGGTCAAATGTCGCTCGACGTAAGAAAGTTCGCGGTTCGGCTGGCGAATTGGGCTTCAATCCTTGCTCACGCAACTTGGCCCAGATGAACCGGTCGATCGGGTGTTGAGACCAGCCTGGTGGAGCATCAGTCGCAGCGGGCGGCGCGGCGTCCTTCCCTGGTTGCAGCGACCAGAACGACGCATCCGCTTTAGACTTCTGTTGCAGCACCAAAGTCGAAGGCCACACGGCCCCCTGCTCGATCCATTCACGCAGCGCTGCCGCTTCGGGCTCGGTCAGCGGTTCCCCCTTTTCCGGCATCTCAGGCTTCTGCCCATCATGCGGCATCGCGCGGGTGTAGGCCGGGCTCTCATCCGGCTTGCCTGGAACGACGCCCGCCCCGCCATCTCCGCCACGCAGAATCCCCTCGCGCGTTGTCAGATCGAATCCCCCTTTCGCATTCCCGGAGTGATGGCAAGCCACACACTTCGCAGACAACACCGGAGCGATCTTCGATTCAAACCACTTGACCTCTTCGCTGGCATGAACCCCGCTACCCCAATGCAGGAAGACAGCTGTGATGACACTCGCGAGGAATGCACAGCGATATCGATGTGGCTTCATCTCCTGCTCTCCTCCGCAGCCAGCCGCTGGATCACGACCTGTATGTGCTGTCGCATCGTACTGAAAAAGCCTACTTGGCCCTACTGTCTGCAGCATCGCCTTGTTCGGCGTCTTTGAAGTTACGACTCAGAATCACCCATCCCATCCCGTCGTCGTCGCCACCGACATCTTGATGACATGCAAGGTTGATGCCCAAGGACACACAGTCGAAGCCATCTCCCAGCCACTCGTTCGCCGCAGTGGGTGGTTCTCCGACTTGAGAAACCTCCGCACTTCTTTCAGTGTGGCCCGATCATGCAACTCGACCTCCTTGTATCGCAACTTCCCGGACAAGAGCTCGATGTCGCGTACAGTGTCGTCCTGATCACGCACGCGAATGAATGTGGTGTCGTCGGGAGTCTTGAAGTCATCCTCATCGGGATAGTCGGTGTTCGGCACGAGATCTGCCATCATCTGTGGAAGCTCTATCTCGTCATTTTGCATGAGGTCTCCTCCGACAAACTGTCCAAATGTCAGACAGGCTAAGCCCCAAACGTGCGGCCTGCAAGCCGCATGAACCGCGGAAACAGGAGCCCTGATCTCCAGCGGTTCGCTTCTGCTGGCACGCCTCGCAATACGTCTGCTGCTAACCGAAATCGAAAGACACCGAAATGGACTCGCGATGAGCGGGGTCGCACCGGTTGGCCGCTTTGGGCCACCCGGTGTGCCAGAGGCACCAGAGGTCATCACACGGGCAGCTCTCGCAACCAGAAATAGGGGTAGGGAGGACTCATTGGGTTGAGTCCCCCCTCCCTCCGAACCGGACGGGCGGGTCTCCCGCATCCGGCTCTCCGGTGGGTGGTTCACCTCAGTGAGGATTGACAGGCTGCGGCATGGGCGATGGCCAGACTGAACAGCCCGTGAGCAGCGAAGAAGCGGTTCGGCCAGGTGAAGCTGGCGCGGGCATCGCGAGCCACGCCGTGACCGCCTTGTTGGCGGCGCAGCAGGCTGCGCAGACGCATCCGGAGCCAGCCGTCGAGGTCTTTATAGACCGATCGACGGGTTCTGTGCTGGCATTGTTGGTTCTTCGACTTCGTCGAAAGACGCGAACCAGCCGCGCAGCGTGCGGTTCACGTCGGCGATCGTCCGGTCCAGTGAGCGACCGGAAGTCCGCCGGGTCTTGACTCGCAGCGAGGCGGCGGGGTGGCCCAGACACTGCTTTGAGTGTCTGGGTTGTGCAACAACAAGAGGTGATAGAGGAGACGCTCACCTTTCGAACCCTCTTGTTCCTGCGTCACCCAGATATCCAAAGCGATGTCTGATGTTCTGAAAGAAGGTTCTCCGGGAGATAAGGTATGGATGGTTTCACAAGTCCAGACCTCAAGCTCTAGGAGAACGAACAT
>JAYTCW010000366.1:0-25016 GCA_043736295.1 Planctomycetota bacterium
AATGACCGAGAGGTCTCGGCCAGAGCGATCGTCATCGCAACATCTGCGGGAATGGCGGATACGACGCCACTCTGAATTGATACCAAAACACCCCGCTGAGTGAACCCGTGGGTTACTGGGAGTTCGAAAAAGTGAAACAGTGAACCGGAACCAACCCTCTTCTGAAAGTGTCTCTGTTCTGGTGAACGCGTGACGCCCAGTGTTTTCTCTAGAATCGTCGGTTCGAGTTGACTTCGGTCTATTGGATGGCGAACGGGATTCAGAATGCTTCAATACGCACCTCTCCCCGCTACCCGCCGCGAGAATGGCGAGTCCTTCGCCAGCTGCAACCTGGAACGCAAACACTTGTCGCTCGGCCACCACTCACGGAACAAGCGGAGCGGTTCCACCAGCACGCGACACTGGCCGATCTCCCGTTGACAATCCTGATGCGAGAAAACGATTTGAATTTTCTGCCCGCCTTGGAGGAGGTCTTATGCCAAGCAGACCTGATGGTTACTCCCATGCAGCCGCGAGAACCGATCCTACGAGCATACGTGGAACAGTTAATTCAAGCGATCCGCATGGATAGATGCCCTGCCGCCTTTGCGTCTCGGCGTGACAGTTTTGATCATGCCTGGCACAGTGAAGAGGCTTCCCGACCGAGTACTCCATGATCACTTTCAACTCACGATTTCGTTTCCGATGGCAGGCATTGATGTGCCACACCTCTGGCCGTGAAAATCACGACACAATGACCTGAACAGGTCATGCGGTTGGCCGGACGGTCTGTAAAATCGAGTACGTTTGGATAACGGAAGACCGGACATCCGATTCTCGATCACCGATTCCATTGAGAGGAAACAGCCATGGCCAAGAAACCGATGCACTCTGATTCTTCTGACGAACACGAGAGCGATGATGTCTGTGAACATCGTTCAGGACCCATTGCGGGGACTGCAGTACTCACCGGAGATGGGATCGGCCGGAAGGCTCTGAACTATGCCAACGTCGATGGGCTAGCGATCTTTGAAGGCGACATCATCCTGGGGACGGTCGAAGAGGTGGAAGCCGCATTGCAGGCGGGAGCGGATGCCGTCAAGGCGATTCTCGATGCCGGTGGAGTCGTCCACGACGCGGGACCGGTCCTGGAGTCCATCGGAATCTCGGCGGGAGTGAATCGGGTGAATCGCTGGCCGAATGGCCGCATTCCGTATCAGATTGCCAGCAGTCTGACCTCCCCCAATCGCGTGACCGATGCCATCGCACACTGGGAATCCCGGACGCGGATTCGGTTTGTGCTGCGAACACCTGCCAACGCGACCCAGTTTCCAGACTATGTGGAATTCGTGGGGGGCAGCGGCTGCTCCTCCCAGATCGGTCATCGTGGTGGTCGCCAGATTATCACGCTGGGGACCGGCTGTTCCACCGGAAATGCGATTCACGAAATTGGTCACACCATTGGCTTGTGGCATGAGCAGAGCCGCGAGGATCGTGACACGTTCGTTCGGATTCAGTGGGCGAATATTACGTCCGGCATGGAGCACAACTTCGATCAGCACATCGCGGATGGGGATGACCTGGGACCGTATGACTACGGTTCGATCATGCACTATCCACTGACAGCGTTCTCCGTGAACGGGCAGCCGACAATCGTCACCTTGCAGACTGTCCCTGGCGGGGTGGCCATCGGGCAGCGCTCATCGCTATCCACAGGAGATGTCAATGGCGTCCACCAGATGTATCCGTTGACAACGACTCGTAAAGAGCTCGCCAAGGATCCGATCTTTGATCCTCCCACCCGCAAGGAACTGGCCAAAGATCCCGTGCGTGATCCCATCCCCACCATCAAGGAGGTGGCTCGTGACCCCATTCCGACGATTAAGGAGGTGGCTCGCGATCCCCTGCCCACAATCAAAGAGGTCGCTCGCGATCCGGGCGGAACGATCTTTGAGACCATTGGCTCGCCGGGTGGCACTCCCTTCATTATGGGTTCACCCAGTCAATTCGCCGAGCAACCCACGGAGACGGGCTCCGACCTGTACTCTCAGCTGGCGGCGCTGAATGAGGCTGCGAATGCTATGCAGCAGCAATCCGTGCAACTGGCAAACGCTGTGCAGATCCTGGCGCAGCAGATCTCGGCGGGGAACGTTTGAGTGATCCTCATTGTTTCCTACCCTGATGAAGATCACACTCTGGCGGTGATGCCCCACTTGGTGGCACGCCGCCAGAGGTTTACGTTGTTGGATCTGGCCTCGCTCCCTGCAATGGCCAGCTTGACCGCGAAGTGGTCCGTCGAATCGCCTTCGACGTTTCAATATGCGTGGAACGAGCAGGAAGTGGACTTGAGCGAGATCCGCGTGGGGTGGTGGCGACGAATTCGGCCACACACGGTCTCGCCTCAACTGACGAACCCGCGCTGGCAGGCATTTGCTCAGAATGAAACGTCGCAGGCCGTCCAGGGGGTACTGGACTCGCTGCCCTGCACGTGGATCAATCCTCGTCTGTCGGATGAGTCAGCCCACCGCAAGCCGTACCAACTCACGCTCGCCCGCCAGCTGGGGATCGCCATCCCGCGAACGCTGGTCACCAACGATCCGGCTCAAGCCAAGGATTTTCTGGAGCAACTGGCTCCTCGGAAGGCTGTGTGCAAGGCCTTTATCGCTCTGGTGGAATCCTGGCGGGAAACTCGTTTGGTGACGACTCAAGATTGCGATCAGTTGGAGGATGTACGCTTCGCACCGGTCATCTTCCAGGAGTACGTCGAAGGAATAGACCTGCGGATCATTGTCGTTGGTGAACGTATCTTCACGGTTCAAATTGACGCTCGCGAGACCAGCTACCCGATCGATATGCGGATGGTCATTGGGGAGGCCAAAACATCCGCCTTTGAACTTCCGCAGACGATCTGCGATCAGATTCATCGATTGATGCGTGCTCTGAATTTGACGTACGGTGCCATCGATATGAAATTGACTGATTCGGGTGACTTCATTTTCCTGGAGGTCAATCCCGCTGGACAATGGCTCTTTGTCGAGCGATTGACGGGACTTCCGATCTCTCAGGCCGTCGCTGATTTACTGTCGGATCTCAACACGCCTTGACGAGTTGTGAACGCCCACGCGAAGTCGATCATTTTCCACTGGAGATTGCCCCCATCCCGCATACAATTCATTCATGAATCGCATTCTTCAAGGGACGATCGTGCTGCCTGAAAACACTCCGACGGGAGAATACCCTCGGATTCGTGTTGAGGTGCGCGATGTCTCCGTTGCGGATGCTCCATCAATTGTTGTGGCGGCGACCGAACTCCAAGATGTGACGGTTGGCCCCGGGACCATGCTGGCGTTTGAACTCCCCGTTCCGGAACAAAACCGCAGCCAATCTCTCAGCGTCAGAGTCCACGTCTCCCGAAACGGTAGCCTGTCCACCCAACAGGGGGATCTGGTCTCCACGGCGAGCTACCCCGTCGCTGCGATTGGTCCCGTCGCTGCCCTGAGAATTCCAGTCCGGGTGGTTTAGTCGGTACAGACTCGGCGGAGTCGCCCAAACACTCGAAGCAGTGTCCGGGCCACCTCACGGCAAATTATTCGTAGTGCATGTCATTTGATCGCCGATCCTTGACCTTGGTCGTTCATGTCACAACTCAGCCTGTCTTTGCGAACAGACCACTTTCATTGATGCGAGAAGGCATTGATTTGCGAGCCCGGAGCAAGACCGTTGACGCGATCTCGGAGGTGCGGGATCGGAGGTGCGGGATCGGCGTCTATTCGTTTTGTTCTTGAGAAAGCGACTTGCCAAATCACATTGTTGGCAGTCAACTCAAAATCCCTGAATCGCGCAGACGTGAGATCAACTCATTCTGGAGGTCGGAGTCAGAGATGCCCTGAACATGGTTGAGTACGGCTGCCTTTCCATCTGCATCTGGCGTGAAGCCTGTGACAGTGAACCGGCCTCGGAACAGGCCATCATTGAGGAGTCCCACGAGAATTGCACGGCTCATGCCGAACCAGAACTCCGAGGAAATCCCGGTCGTGAGGCTCAGTCGCACGCAAGCATCACCAAACCCGGCCCAGAAGAACCACATGCTTTGTCCATTCATATTGTGTCGAACATCTACGGGACGCAGTGGGTCATCGGGTAGCGAGTTGTCGCCAAAGCGAATATATGCATCCAGCAAAGTCAGAAGTGGCACGGGACTACCGTAGTGGGAGATAACGGTCTCTCGCTGACGCTGCTCCAGCCTTTGCACAGCTGCGACTACATCCGAATTCAGCAGCGCTGTCGCCCAGTCTGGTTCAGCTCCCGGGTCTGTCGCAAAGGCGAAGTACTCGTCCGCTGCGGCGAAGTAGGCATTGATGTCGTCGACTGTTTGGGGATCTGCCATAAACATGGCCCAATTGTCGAAGTCTCGAAAGAACGCATTATGGAGCGTGGGGTCCGCCAACGCTCCGCCAGCTTCGGAATCGATTAAGGTCGGTGGCGGGGAGATCGATTCGGGACAACCAGCCGTAATCCAGTGGCGGATTTCGAGGATTCGATCATCGGGAACGGGGGGATAGTCAAACGGCATTCGAGGCCAGAGGGCTCCTGGAGCAGGCGGCACCATGTCATTGCCGAAGGGTGCGCGGCCTTCCAGAGCCCTGACGAGGTTCGACTCGTGGGCATCAAACGTCCCATCGGCATTCTTATGGATCAACTTCTTTCCGAAGACAATCTTGGCGACAAACTGGTCACGAGTCAGGCTGCGCCAGAAGGGACCGTGAGCGGCGAACGTTTCGCCGTTGACGGACTCGTCGAGAATCTGTTTGACACGGTTGAAATCAGCCATGTGAAGAGTCCTTCGTAGATGTGGTTGGAAACGAGAGAAGCAAAGGTCAAGCACCGGCTGCGGGCGCATGACACGACAGCGTCTGAGTTACGGGAATCCCGCCAGCCGATCCCCGATCTCCTTGCGTCGCCCCTCCGTGGGCGTTCGGCCATCGCGATCCAAGATGCCGATCAGCAGAGCGTCGGTCGGCTCGGCGATCAGATCGATCAACTGCCGAGAACAATTGATGGCATCCAGATGCAACAGCCACCAATCCTGTTCTCGATCGGGCCAACTCATCGAGGGAGGGAGTTCAAAGGGGCCACCCGCCTTGCGACCGGTCAATTCATCCATGTCGAGCGAGAGCAGCTTGCCGCACAAATCCTTGATCGATCCCTGAGACTGAATCATTTCTTCGAAGACCCAAGTCATCAACAGATCTCTGTCCGTGGAAACAGGAGTATGGAGTGCATGACTCAGTGCTGAGAGGAGCATCCCATAGCGCAGGTTGAACAGTGACGCCCAGCGCCGTGTCACGGGATGGATGATCGTGGACGAATTGGGTGGAAAGGCGGTGTTCGGGTCGGTGGGGGCCGGAAACGTCGGGCTGTCTCCGGCGTTCTCCGGAGGAAACTGGCGATAGATGTCGAGGAAGCGTTTGAAATGGGCGTTCGCCAGATCGGCTCCCCCCGCACCTTCTCCCTGTCGGGCAATGACATCCACGGCCGACAGTGCCGACGGCTGGTCAGTCACGGGGATCGTTTTGATTCCCGTCACGTTGGTCGGGTCTTCGCTGGTGCTGCCTTGCCAGTCGTTCGCGCCCGACTGGAACGCTGGTCCACCCGCTGGGTCTGCGTGAAACTGATCGGGCGTGAGCTGAGTCAAGGCGTGGCGGATCGTGTCGTACAACAGCCCGACCTGATTGATGCCGTCTCCTCCGTTGTCGAGCGAAGCCAGTTGGACCAGTTGCTCCTTCTCGGTGGCCGGTAGCACGTCTTCGGGAACTCCCTCGGGTGGCATTTCGGCAAGGACATACTTGGCCAGAGACATCCGAGTCAGTCGCTCCAGCCGATATGGGAACGGGTAGAGCTTGCTGCGGAATGGAAAGTCTTCTCGTTCGAGATTGAGCGGGGCGCGGAGGGCGCGCAGGATGTTCTGAACCGTGAGCAGATGTCCCATCTCCTCCTGGGCAATCTTGACCAGCGCCCTAATCCATGTAGTACGATTCGGTGGCGGGTCGGCTGGCGCGCTGGGGCGAATGGAATAGGCCGCATACAGGTACTGCACCAGCAGCGAGTGCTCGACTTCGGCTCCCGTATGCAACAGGAACACCGCCCAGCTGCGCCACGAGAAATCCTCCGGCTTGGCGATGACGGTGACTGAGTTTTCCTCAGTCAATTCGATGTCCACGCCTTCCAACGCAAAGTCAGGTCCCGAGCGCGGAACACGTTTCAGGCGATTCAGGGGGAGCTTTCGATCCAGAGACATGGAACACCGAATTACGAGAGGGGGATGACGGAAGAAGATCGAGAACCCGACTCACCGCAGTGCGTCACACGAGCGATGCGGCGGTCGAGCCACGACATGTCTCACGGGTTCGCGCGGAACCCAATGGACCATAAAAAGTCCAACTTCGTCTTGTCACCAAAGAAGGGGTCGGTTGGAGTCAGGCTGCCGCGAGTCACTGGCAGAAAATCAACCAGCGGCCAGGTTGCACGCTGATGACACGTCATGCAGTTGGAAGACATTCCCGAAGGGAACCTAGCCTCCAGCCACGGATTCATACAAGCATTCGGACTTCCATCAAATTCACGCGGTGTGTTCGAGTCATAGGACACATCCATGAGATAATTCCGAAAGACACCCGGAACATCGTGATGTCGGTCCGCAGCAAAGGGCCCATTGTCGGGGCGATCATGCCACCAGAATGTCGCCCACACCCAGTCATCGATTTCCTTGGTGGTCAGGTGCATACACACCATCACGGCGTAGTCATTCAAGACGGCCCCTCTGGCCGAGGCGACCAGGGCGGGAGTATCCAGTTTGATGTGATAGAAGCTGTCCAAGGGAACAACATGAGATCCGCCTTGAGTTTCGTTTGCAGGGATCACCTCGCGAGAGGGATCGATCAAGACTTTGCGCTTCCAGGTACTCGGGGGATTTACCTGATTATTCGGGGGAATTGGTTCGAAGTCCCAGATCGGCTGTTCCGTCAGCCCCGTTTGCTTGACGAGCTGCCACACGAGCTTCAATGTCACTCCCTCTCTCGGAAAATCGAGGATCTTGCGATCTGGCAAGGGAGTGCCTGCAGGGAATCCGGTGTTGAGCTGATCCAGCGTCGACTGGAGATGCAGCTTGTTCGACCGGATGTGCTCCAGGGAATCCTTGCTGAACAGCACGAACGACAGCACGGATTGTCCGGCTGCTTCTGGTGCGTTCTTGTCGAGGTGCTGACGAGGTGGTTCGAAGTGAGGCCGACGACGCGGCGCGGCTGTCGCCTCGTTGAGGTCATCCGGACGAAAGACAAAGTCCGCTGGATACCAAGTTTCCCAGACCGGCCCGCCGGAGTGGGCATCCTGGTTGATGCCTGCCCACAGGAGCCAGGCGTGTCGGCGCATCTCGGCCACGTTTTCCTTCTGACGGAATCGCTCCAAGGTGGCATTGTCCGCTGGGAAATCAAAGCCCGGCGGAATCGGAGTGTAAGGATCCGGCTGAGCCTGGACTGGTCGAGAATACATCAAGGTTGCGAAGCACAACAGGCACGCAAAACGGAAGCAAAGTTGTCCCATGATGGAACTCCTAGACAGGGGGTTGAATGGGCGCGGCAGCGGCAGGCAATGCGGCGAGCGCGGGAAGTAGGGGAGGTGATGGAGGTGGTGGTCCCCCACCTACGAAGGCTCTCAGCAGGGCGGCTGTGTCCAGCTTGCCGTAACCAATTCCGCGGTCCCACAGACCGGTCCGCATCACCGCGACAATTTGTACGGTGTTGGGAAGGGTCTGCGTCTTCTGGCAGGCCGAGAGGACGAGGGCAATCGCGCCCGTGACGTGGGGAGCAGCCATGCTGGTGCCACTGCTGGGGCGCATGTTGTGATTGGAATTGCTGGCAGCCGCCATAATCCCGATCCCCGGGGCGGACACCTCGGGTTTCTTTCGATCATCCCACGTCATCCCGTAGGCTGAGAATGGCCCCACTTGCAACGGGGGCGCAGACCCAATTGCGCCCACGGCAATCACGCTACGGGCTGTGCCTGGCACACTCAATGTCCGGTCTTCGCTGACGTGAGTGGTATAACGTGCGAGTAACAGATCGGTCCGGTCAATCCAGGCATCGATTTTCGCCGGAACGATCAAGACCCCCGAAGTGATCTCCAGTATCCAGGGATCGCGCGGGGCCGGAGCCCCTTTCGGTCCGGCCTCAATGGCCATCGCCGATCCCTTTTGAATCTCCACCCGCAGGCGACTGGCTCCATTGTCCTTACAGATTCGCTCGTAGCGCAATGCATACGTATTCCCGGAGGTGAAGGTGTCGGCAGCACTGAGCTTCTGCCAGTTGACCCGTTCACTTTTCTCCCCACTGGGATTCACGAGGCGAAAGGTCAATTCGTTGAGGGAGTCAAACCACAGCTCCATGACATCCAGATGACGCTGCGGGCCGAGAATAATCGGATCAGGCGTCCGTGACTCCCATTTCAGGAATTCGATGGCGTTGCTGTTGAGCGTGACAAAAGCATGACCCGCGTCTTGGCGATCATTGCCCGCCGACTTCACGATGACCCGCCCCGGAACTCCTCCCCCCAGCGAAAAGTTATCGAACATGCGTTCCACCAATGACGATCCGTCGTGAGCCCCGGAATTCATGCCCTGACTCAGATTGACCACCACAGGGAGCCCCAGTTGGTTCGCAGTTTGTTCAATGAACTGGAGTGCCGCATTGTGGCTCAAGGAGTAGCCAATGCTGGGGGGCGATCCGCTCTCGAATTGTCCTCCTCCCGTGATGACCACGACCAGCTTGGCCAGCGGCGCGACTCCGCCGGGAAATTCGGATTGGGGGAGCGGGGTTCCCGCAGCAATACTGGAGACGTGCGTCCCGTGCCCGTTGAAAGGACGTTTCAGATTCTTGCCCACCCGCCCCGCGTCGAGGTACCCTTTGATGTCAATTGCCGTATGCAACGTCCCCCCGATGCCTGCCAGCCCTGCCGGTGCCGGGCCTGTGGGATCTCGTTGATCCCAGACTGCGATCAGTCGGGTCGCTCCCTTCTGGAGCAGGGTGCCCGCCGCATCGAACTGATCTGGCTCCCGAAATGCCGCATGCAAGACATCAATGTCGGCATCAATGATCCCAATCAGGCACTGGTCACCCTGCTCGGCCAATCTCACACTGGTGACCGGTTCGATGGCACCAATGAACGCCATCGAATCCTTACAGTCGACCTGGCTATTCTGGGAACTCAATTCCACCGACAGCACCCGTTCATCATCATTAAGTCGCTCGACAGTGGCCTGCGTCGCTTTAGCGGCGACGATACTTCCGACGCGGGAAATCACTTCCAGCCCTTCAATCCCCTCGAGAGAGTCCTGGGCATCTCGTAGACCGATCAAGACGGGTTGAGTCACCTCGACTGAAGGGCCATCCACCGTGGACTCACTCGCCGGGTTGAACTCCTCGACAGTGCCGGATGACTGGAACGCCTGCTGCAAGACGATATCCGACTTCTGCACTCGGGGAGTTCGGCTGCTGCTCTTGAGGTGCTGTTGCAGGAGCTGGGCCTCGGGTTTCGCGCGATGAGCGGAGAGCAGCAATTGCGTGAATCCCCCCGGCAATTGTTGGGCGGTTTCCAGCAGGTCGTGGACACTGCCGGTCCGGGACTCCGAGGGGGAATCCTGCGATCCACCCACCGACTCGAAACTGCTCTCGCCATAACCGACCCGCAGGGGGAATCGCTCCTGGCAGGACTGGGGAAGCGCCATCACAACGAGGTCCAGATCGTCCGCTGATAATCCCGACAGGGAGGCTTCCAGCGATTCGCGAGAGATCTCCAGTCCTGCGGGAATGCTCGAAAACCCCTGGCGGACAATGTGCATCACACTCGCCAGCGTCGCCGCATCCTCGTCATCGAACGCCCCGTGGTGGGTCGCCGTGCATTGCCGTCCCGCACCATTGTCCGCCACAGACCAGACTTGTCGGTCGGGAGCATGCAGCAGAAACCCCCGGACCTTTTTCAAGGCCGGGAAGCTGTCACTGGCATAATGACTCTTGTCATAGAACCTCTGCATTCCGACCAGCGGCAAATCCACGACCGTTTCCAGGAGTCCGGACACGAAGTACAGCAATGAACGAGGATACACAGCACGCAAGTTGGCTGAGAGCGGTCGCAGCAGGGCGTCTTGGGACTCCAGTGAATCCGACATCCCGAACACTCGAATGTTCCGAATGCGATTCGTGTCAATGGCTGCCGAGAACAGTTCGCAATCGACCGCCGGGGCCAGTAGCACCACATCAAACAGGAACTCCTTCGGCAGAACGCGGTGGGCCGCAAGCAGGAACTGGGACACGAAGGTCGCACCGGCACTATGCCCCACCAACGTCACACGCGGTGGAGTGGTTCCGCTCGGCACCAACTTCTGCAATTGGTCCAGAAACGCCGAACCACCCTGTTGCAGGGGATCACCTCCAAACGCATCCGCCGTATCCTTCTTCATCTGTTTCCAGAAGAATGTGGAGCCGATGGAGTCCACATACAGTTCCCGTAGCAGCTCTTCGACGATGGTGGTGTACCAGCCATGATCGCGCTGTTTGATGAATCGTGAAATGACTCGGCGTCCTACGCGAACAGCCACAAGTGCGGTCCGAGCCGCCCATCCGATTCCCAGAGACTCATTGGCGGCATTCCCTTGCGATTGAGGTCCAAACAGGTCAGATTGCGACGCGGGGGATGGCAACACCCCTGGCTCCGGAATTCCCTCGATTACCGCCTCCGTCATCGTGCCACGCTGGGCAGCGGCCACTCTGGCCTGCAACTCGTCATACGCCCGTTTCATGGCGGGGTCGTTTGCCAACTCTCGCTCAAGTTCTGCCTCGGAAATGTCAGTTGTGCTCAGTCCCGCCGGGGGAACGGGAAGTTCATCAAAGGGAACATCCTCTCCTGCCAGAAACTCCGGTTGCCCCATCGCCTCGACCGTTGATGCCAGGGATTCCTCTGCCCCCGGAGAGACGCCCAACTTCGGGAGCAGATACTGCTTGAGTCGGATCAACAGTTGCTGAAAGAACGGCTCCTGAGAGATGTCCCGCAGATTGTTGCGGATGGTCTCCCAGGGGCCCGATTCCCAGACAAAGAAGAATGGGTAGGCCCCCGCTGCCTCGTACTTGGGCAACAGGAGTTCGGCGGTCGTGACTGCCGAGGCCCGCGATACGAGCCCCCCATGAAAGTGGACGACCCACCCTTGAGGGGGCGGTGCAGCTGCGAATTGGACAAACGCCTGCAGCAGATCATCAGGGCTCGTGCCTGCGAACTTCCCGTTTTGAAGATGGATGTGATGGGTTTTCGCGAGGTCCATGAATAAGTTCCTTCGTCTTGGGATGATGACATGGATGAACAGACTGCCTGCGACCCTGGCAGGTCAATTGACCAGGCTGGACGCGGTGCGGATGGCATTGATGGCGACACCAAAATTCGCTCCGCTGAAGAGTGTGCATCCCCCATTGGTGTGAACACCCACGAGCTCTCCCGCTGTCGAGAGCAGGGGAGCCCCCGACGACCCGCCTTCCGTGTCCAGGGTGTTGTATTCCAGCTTGCCCCCAATGTTCTTGAGCAACGGCCCGGCATCGATCCGCTTGGGGCGACCCGAGGGATGTTGAATCATGCACAGCGTGGCACCCGCTGTGACCAAGTCGGTCGAGGCGATAGGCAATACCCCGTACACCTCACCGGGAAGTTGTCCGGCGGCATTCCGCCCCACACGGACGATTGCAAAGTCCAATCCACCGATTCGATGTTCCAGCAACGCACTCACGGGGAATTGTTCACCCGGACGAATCTGTCCGGTGACTCCGTCCACCTGATAGATGAAGTTGATCCGCATGAGGGTCGCGACTTCACTGGGGGCGATCGTCACCCCATTGCGCAGGGGCCGGACCCAGCCGCCCCCCGTGTTGTCGAAACAGTGACCGGCGGTGATGAACAGGTCATTGGCGATCAGCCCGCCGCTTCCCCAGCGCACGCCGGTGACATCCCCCGGAGACTCGCCCGGCCCGGCAAACCTCTGTGGCAAATCGTCGAACCATTGCAATTGCCCGATGGGGCGTTGGTGTGAGTCGACAAATTGCCGAGTCACGCCGCGCGTGCCATCGTAGGTTTCCACCTCCTGCGTATCGTCCGTGGCCCCGCAGATACTCTCGATCGCCAGTCGTTCCACATCGGCGTCGATCAACTCCAACTCGTGGGCCATGGCCTCGCGGCGGCGCAGCGCCTCCTCCAACAACAGCTTTCCATCGGCAACATTTTCGGCTTCCGCCACAGCCACTTCGACTCGTGAAGGACGAGGAAGGGCGACTGGTTTAGGTCTCATGAAACGTCTCCAATTTGTGTGGGGGTGATTCGATTTGAAGCGGCCTAGCTCTTACGCCTCAAAACCAGTGAGGGCATTGTCAGTCCAAAGATGTCCAGATGCTGGCTTCGAATTTCACATGGCGATAAGGCATCGCTGGTTGATATCCTGACATCTCTGAATTGGTTTGCATGACCTGTTCAGGTCATTCTCCGATTTTTCATCATCTCGCACCGCAGGTAGATCAAAGTGTCGCCAGAGTCGGCGATGAGAGGAATTGTCTTGCTTGGCGGAAGTCGCAGCTGGAATCCTGCGTCTGCATTGATCGAGCGGTGCTAGTGATGTCGGAAACCACTCGTTCAGCCAGCCGGTTCCTTGGGCAGGTTTCGGAACATGGCTGAGGCTTCGTAGACCGCCCGCCGGAGGCGGTTGATGCCTCCCAGAGGGCGGTGGGCTTCGAGGCCGTGCAAGGGGGTGAAGACCAGGCGTTCACTGAGCTCACGGAGTTCAGGAGTGTTGAACTCTTGCAACGGGATCGTCAGCGTGGCGACATGCTCAAAGGAGAAAGTCTCGGGCCAGGTGTGCGAAGCATTCTCGATGTCGACATCCGGATTGATCGAATCGGCGGGGCGAATCTGGACCTCGAAATGAAACACGACATCTCCCGCCGCTTGGTCTTGCAGGCGTTTGACCAAGGCTGTGCGCAGATAATCGGGGTCGGCGACATTCGGATCGGCGGTCGAGCGGGTCGTGGGACGCATGCGGAATCGCATGACCTGATCCGGCCCCAGCAGGAACGGTGCGGCACTGAAATAGTCGTTGTCGACTGGACTGGCGGGGGGCGGTTGAAACGCGGGCGGTACTGCCGTCACGCTGGCCGATCGGATGCGGGCCACCAGCCCCGCCGTCTCCAGCGCACGTTGTTGTGACGCTGTGGGAGCTGTGGTTCCGGGAGGCGGAAGTCGCTGGGCGAAGAACGGTCGGGCATCGTCGTTGTGATCCACCAGCACGCGGCTCAGAACCTCATAGTCCTCCACATTGGCAAAGGCGAAAGCCGGTTGATTGACCAGCAGCCAGTCTTGCGTCGCGACCGGCCCGTGAATCGGCCCCAGCGTCGGCCCCTCCACTCCCAACAGCTTGATCGCCATTCCCCGACTGCCGTGCGCGGGTGGTCCCCCGCCAGTGCCGGGGGTGGAATCGGGAGTCACCAGAGTGGCCGCATTCGAGAACCGAACGAGTGCAGAGTACGTCTTGCCCGGAGTGGCCAAGACCCCCTGCCGCAGGTTCTCCGCAATGCCCGGCAGAACAGCAAACGTCGCGGTGACGCACCCGTGGTCCTTCGCGTGAACCCCTCGCAGAACCCGCTTGTTGCCGGGGTAGCGATGCTGCAACTGTTGGATCGTCAAGGCGACGATGTTCTGGATCTGCTTCGCTTCGTCGACGGGGATGTTCTCAAGCATGGTCTGTGGCACCTGTGTCAGGGACTGAGCAAGGGGGACGGTGTCGTTTCCTGGTTACAACGACTTCAGGTACTCCAGCAACTGGAGCCGCTCTTCTGGAGTCAGCTGCGAGCCATATTCGTGTCCGGCGTTCGAGTTTCCATCGGCGTCCGTGTCGAACACCGGCTGACTGGAGTCGTCTTTGAATCCCACTTGGACCGGGTCGTACTCCCGACTCCCGACATGGAATGTTTTCAGGCGCTGAGCAGCGGGCTTGAGAAGATCTGCCAGAGTGGGCACCGACCCGTTGTGCAGGTAGGGAGCTGTGGCCCAGATGCCGTTGAGTGGCCTGGCCTTATAGGCGATCTGGACGGTCGCGTCGTTCAGCGTGGTGGTGGACTGTTCGAGGGCATTTTCGAGACCCTCGGTAATCTCGGCACCGACGATGCTTTCCAGTTGGCCGACCGCCGCCCTCGCGCTCTCCAGGCTACGCAGATCGACAACGACTCCACCGACGTTCTCTGTATTGGCATCGCTATTCTTGTCGAACATGCGGAAACTGCCTCCGCCAATTTTCACTTTCAGACCATCCAGGACATCCAGGGAGTCGAATCGTCCGACGAGCTTCTTTTCTCCGACTTCGATGGTCGCAGTCATTCGATAACCGGGATTGAGTGCATCGACGGATTCCGTCAGATTATGTGCATTCACAGCCCCTGCCAACGCATTCTTAACGGCGGCCACACTGAGGTCTGGATTAAGAATCACGCGCTCGACCACATGCTTGAGAATCACGCCGATGGGCTCGCTCTCGGCAATCCGTTCCCGGCCCAACAGGGTTTTGCGTCGCCCCTGGAGTCGACCGGTCTTGGCCGTCCGTCCGAAGTTCCGAATCATGTTGAGGTCGGTCCCGACATTGGACATCTGGGCGATGACCTTGCGATTGGGATCCATGCGGACAATCGGTTCGTGGCACTTAATACAGTGGGTTTGAAACAGCAGTTCGCCTTTGTTTTTCTGATCCTCTTCGATCTGCCCCAGTTCCGCCGCTGGCCACTCGGGAGACCAAAGCGTCGTCAACGTTTTTTCAATCTGTATCAGGTTCGATTGGTTCACCGTCGACGCGTAGTGTCGAGGAATCAACTCGTGGGCGTTGATGTCGACACTTCCGAAGACCCCCAGCACCTCGCCGGAGTTCCGCCCGAGAGCCCCGACCTGCGTGGTTCCAAACAGAAGCTCGCCCAGTGGAGTCACCTTGTTCTCCGCAGCTCCGTTCCACTGGACTTTGTTATGTTGAGGGGCATCCCACAGACAGGGGTAACTCACCGGAGCATTCGCGGGCTTCACGTTCCCTGGAATGCCCAGAAAGGAGACCGTTACCTCGTTGAAGATTGCCCCGAAGGCGTCCACACGTCCGGGACCGAATGGGCTCTGTGGGTGCTGAGGCAGGTTGCGTTTGTTGTATCGCTCTCGCTGACTCGCGATCGACAGAACCGTGGCTCGCAACGCATTCTTGTCATCGACGGGTGATCCCGGTGGTAAGACTGCCGCTGCAAATCGCTCAAACTTCGCATCGTCGTCGGCTGTCGCCTGGAGGGCTGCGGCGAGTTCCTTCTGGAACCGCTCAAAGTCACCCATCGCCGGGCCTCCATCTATCAGATACGCCGTGCCGTTGCGGTTGATCTGGGTGGTGTGACACGCCGCGCAGGTCATTCCCAGCCCGCGAGTGCCATCCTCGTAGGGAGCATCCTCGATAAAGCCAATCGGCAATCCGTCGGGGTTCTTCGGATCGGGCGTCCGAGGAATGTAGCCGAGGTCACGGATGTGCTTTGCACTTCGGAATGGTTCGGCGGCTCCGGCCTGTTCCAGGTGCAGAAACCAGTCATAGGGCACCAGCCGCGACCCCTGGGGGACATTGTAAAACCAGTTCGACTCCTCGTCGGACCAGTTCTGCGACAGCGTCTTCACCGTAGTGATCCCGGGGCCGAGATCGACGTGCCGAGGATTGTCAGCAGCTCGCAATGGTGCATGCAGCAGAATGACCAGAAGTGACCAGAGACATCGTCGATTGAGATTCATGACCGACCTCCTGTTTGTGGGCTTGGGAAAGACGAACGACGCGATGACTGCTGGCCATTCCTGTGGAATGGCCGGGAGGGTTGCTCACACTCCGGGCTGCTTCAGAATCTTTGTCATGTAGTTGGCAATCTTGTGATCGGAGAAGGGGGAGAAGAATCCTTCCAGGCCGACACCTTCGGTTGCTGGCCCCATGGCGGGCAATTGCAAGGATGCTTGCAACAGGGCGAACTCTGTTTCGCCCAACGCGGGTGATTCCGTGGAAAGGACTTCTGCCGCTGGTTGAGCCAACGACTCGTTGCTGACGTTCCCCGTCGGACCGAAATGGCGAAGGATGCCGACATGGCCGTACCACGGTGGGACGCGAGTGACGATGTCATCGTCGTTCACCATGCGGAAGAACTTCGACCCGTAGTGTTGTTGAATGTGAGCGACGAAGTTCGGTTGACCGACTCGTGGCTGGCCGAACGTATGCACACTGGCCACATTGAAGACGCCCTGCCATTCAGCGGCGGCCACGGTCGCCAATGCTCCGCCCAAGCTGTGCCCGGTGATGACCAGTTTGAGGGACGTTGAGCCAGCTGCGAGGATCAACTGCTCCAGGTTCGCCTTGACCGCCTGGAAGGCGAAGTAGAATCCGCGATGCAGTTCACCGTAGCTGGCCGAGGTGTTGATGAATTTCAGATTGCCAATCCAGTCGGCTGTCCCAGCGGTCCCTCGGAAGGCCACGATGATCGTGTCGGCGTTGGCGGCGACGAAGCACTCGGTATCGTCGTTCTGGACGAACTCACAAGACTGCATCTGGTATCGTTGACGCATCGTCGTTTCAATAATCGCAGACTTTTCGTAGGCCAAATGGCTACACACAGCTGTCGTGATCGAAGCCTTCCAGCTGAACGTACTCGGCTTGAGTGAGGCGGCATCGAACTTCTGGTACGCCTGGATGACGGCGTCTTCGGCCACGCCTTCCAGAGCCGATTCTTGAGTCGCAATCGCCTCTCGGGCAGTTGGTCCAGCGGGAGCGGTTGGAGCGGCAGTGATCACCTGAGATGGCGCGCCCCCACCGACTGTGGGCGCACCCAGCGACACCGTGATGTTCAAGGGAACGGTCACGCTCACCGAGTTGCCGCTCGGCGGCTGCGGTCCGTTCGCTCCTCCACCAGCAACAACGGTGATCCCGCCACCTCCGCCACCACCCGCATTGGGCTGTGGCGCGGGAGCCTCGGCACCTTGATCGGCGAGTTTCCAAACGGCGGCCCAATCGGTCGTCGGGGCGACGCTGCCTTGGAAGTTCAGCCCCGCTTGCACCACTCGCGAATCTCTCGCCAGCTCATACATCGGAACTCCAAAGTTCGCGTCGAGATACAGCCCCGCGAAGTGCAACGCGACGACCTCACCGGTTAGAACATCAATGACCGCCGAACCAGAATTACCGCCCAAGGTCGAAGCATCGTGCGTGATCGCCGTCACGTTGTGGCCGAAGCTCTCCATCGTGCGAACCGCTTTCAGTCGGCCCGGCTGCATCCGCTTGACTTCGAATATCCCGCCAAAGACTTCGTTCTGGACATCGACGTTGTTTCGCCAATCTCGAGCGGGGTAACCAATGACAACCACTTCTCGATTGTTCAGTTCAGCGGGTGCCTTGGTTGAGACCTGCAATGCTGCCCGCCCGCCTGATAGCCCGCTCACCTCCAGCAATGCCATGTCCCAATAGGGATGGATCATCACCACCTTGGTCACAGTCAATAGCTGCGGCGGAGTGGGCATGATCTCACGCTTGAAATCGACCGCAGCTGTCCGGAACATCAAGGTCCGCTGCCCCAGCCCCGAGGTGAAAATCTCGGCCACATGCCGATTCGTCATCAACAGATTCGGCCCGACCACAAACCCCGTTCCGCCGTATGGCACCGACGGATGCTTGGGCACCTCGATCCGTCCGATCAAGGGAATCACCTTGTCGATCCGCGTCTTGAAATCGGTCGACCCCAGATGCTCCCAAGGAAACGGCGGTGGCGAGAACGTGTCGCCCACCACCAGCACTGCGGGCCGTTCCTTGGGGAGAATGATCGCCTCCAGTGCGTGCTGCTGATCCCCGTCTATCGTGTCGTCCCGCAAAACCTCCACCGCACTCAACCGCCGCAGCCCCTCCAGCGCCGCCGCCCGCTTCTCCTCCGGCACCCCCTCAATCGCTTCCACCCGCCCGCGGGTCGATTCCAAGGCTGTCGCTGGTGCGGATTCATCCGCTCCTGGGACCACCTGCCGCAACATCGTCCGCAACCGCTCTAAATGCTGTACACGATCCATGGGAGAGTCCTTTGAAGTTGCCTGACATTTGGGTAGTCAACTGATTGCGGATTGTCGTCGTCTCCTTGTCATTCAACGTGAAGACTCCAACAGTTCCGGCTGAAGGATAAAGAGGATCAAATCGACTGTCATGACCTGTACAGGTCATTTTAGGGATTACCGGGCATGGAAACCAAGTTGATCAAACTCATGGTCATAGGAGGCTTGCAAAGATGCCGCGCTTTGGCAGAATCATGTCCGACCAGAGTTCCAAGGCCACCCAGTCAGGTCGCTGATTCATGCCCACACCTCTCAATTTCCGCAACAAACTTCGCAAGCTTTTGTTCGATACGTTCAATCGTGATGAGTTTGCACTTCTGATCAAAGACGAACTGGAGGTGATCTATACTGACCTTGTGACACCGGGGAAACGCGAGACGGAGTTCGACGACGTAATTGAGGCACTTGAGCGCCGCAACAGGCTGCCAGAACTTCTGCGCGCTGCGATCAAGTCGCGTCCGGAAAACGTAGCGTTTGTTGATCTGCAATCCAACTTCGAGATCGTAACAGCCCAATCGAAGGCGGACGAGATCGTAACAGCCCACTCGAAGGCGGTCGAGGAGCTCAAAGGGCAAGGAAAAGAAGAGATTGCGTCTTCCGTTGCATCACTCCCGAGGGCAATGGGATTGCAAACGAGTGTTGTTGCTACAGCCTCAATGGGTGACCAAACGATCTCCCTTGAGGCCGCGACGAGGAAGTTACACGAAGCAAGTAGACGAATTTGCGTAATCGAAGTCCCAGGTCAATCGATAGGGACAGGTTTTCTTATTGGTCCTCGTCATATTTTAACTAATCGACATGTGCTGGACGAAGCTTTACGTCGAAATGCTGGCAACATCTGTGCCGTCTTTGACCATACAGGTGATCAGGCGTACGACAAATTGCCAAGAAGGAACATTGATCTCGCAGCAGCAACACCGATGGATGATGTAAACGACTTAGACTACGCAGTGCTGCAACTGAATTCAGATGTTGAGTCAGACCGAGGGTATTTCTCCGCATGTACTGACCACTTGAATGATAAAAGCTCAATTACGATAATCGGACACCCGGTGAATGGTTCGAGGGCCTTGGGGCTTCAGTATTCTTGGGGGATGATCCGAGACATCAATGATCAAGCAAGTCGAATCGCGTACACAGCCCAGACAAGCCCTGGGTCTTCGGGGTCGCCGGTTTTAAATGCGAATTTTGAACTCGTCGGCTTGCATCACCATGGCCAAGCGGGAGTCAATAATCACGGAATTCCAATTTTGGCAATTGTTGCCAGCTTGAAACAAAGGGGGCTCCTCGACATTCTCAAGGAACTAGTGGTCCCTGGTTTCACGCCAAGTAACGAGGCAATCGCCTCCTCTGGTAGCGGCCTGCAATCCCAAGCATCCCCGCCCCGCAAAAAAGAGATTGTTCTTTTACTGCATGGTATTCGGACTTTTGCAAATTGGCAACCAATGGTGAAAAGAGTTTTGGGAGAGATACCCAATTTTGAGGTTGTAGGAATCAAATTTGGATATCTGGACATCCTTAGGTTTTGGTTTCCGTTTTGGACACGACAGGCTTCCATTGATGATATTCGCCACGAGATTCAGAATGCCAAAGTGGCGCACCCAGACGCCAATATCTCCGTTATCGCTCATAGCTTCGGCACATATGCGATATCACAGATTTTGCTTGACGATCCCGTCCTGAAATTCCATAGAATGGTTCTGTCCGGTTCAATCGTCCCAAGGTCGTATCGATGGGAGTATGTGCGACAGAAACTGGCCACGGATGTCCTGAATGACTATGGCACTCGTGACATTTGGCCAGTATTGGCAAAGAGCCTGAGTTGGTTTTACGGAGACACCGGGCGACATGGCTTCGGACGTGGGGCATACGTCATCGACCGAGGTCACAATTATGTCCACAGTGACTTTTTCACGGAAGAGTTCGTCCGCACTTTCTGGAAGCCTTGGTTTCAAGATGGAGTCTTCGTCCCATCCAAGTGGGAGGAGGTTGCTCCTCCACCATCATGGCTGCTAAGCGTGCTCTCCGTTCTGCCGCTGAAAACGCTAGCTGCATTTCTTGTGGGCTGGTCTGTCTATGTATTTTCTAAGCCCCCGATTGTACCGAATAAGATCCACCTAGTGGAGGCATTGAGAAACATCTGCAAGGATGATTATGACACAACCTTGTACGGCGAGTCAATTGAGTGGAGCGGGTTAATTAGCGAAATCTCTTCTGACGGTGAGTACGTGGTGCTGCAAGTTCCTCATGAGGATCAAGGTGACCGTCCTTTAGAATGTAAATACGAGGTGCGATGCTATTCGGATCAAGGACCAGTGTTATTGAGGAAGTATGTTTCAAAAAGAGTCCGAGTGAAGGGCATCGTGGGATACCCGTCCAAGACGATCTTGGGCGTTGAAGTTGACGTAAAACATGCGACAATTGAAGAAATAAAATGAATGAGTGGCATCGCGAGAATCGCAATGCCACTCGTCGCAGAAGCCGGATATCTATTTTGTTGGAGGCGTTGGCAATTTCTTTTCGATCGATTCAACTTTATCCTGCAGAGCCTTGATAGCCTTGGCAACCTCCATGGTATTCGTGTTGATGTTTTTGAGAACAGTCAGGTTGGGATCTTCGGCTGAAGCCGGTCCGCCATAAGTCTGCTGCTGATGAGGCGAACCGCAATGTGTAGATCCCGGAACGCAGTTGGTATCACTAGGATAACAATACGTTTGGCAGGGATTGCACATGGGTTGACATGCATAGGTTCCACAGCGTACAGGCCTGCGGCATGCTCGGCGGTTACCTCCTGCTTCAGCTGCGTCGGCAGCGAAGAAGGATGTGAATGTGGCGACGGCAAACAGAAGACTCTTCATTGGTGGACCCTTGTGAAAACGGAGTGGTGTTGCGAACGTTGGCAAGATACCCGCTCTGCGGCATCTGAGTAGTCTTTTCCAGTAATTCGGTCAGTCCTAGCAAGAAAATATTGCAGCTTGCCGGGATATCCGATGCAATTGTCACAACCGGCAGGCGATCTGATACTTGAGCGTAAACGTGGCCTGAACTAAGTAAGTCGCGTCGCATCCATCAGGTTTGAGAACACTCGAAACTGGCATTTATACGGGTATTGAACGTCAGTCGTAGTCTAAGAAGATCACATTTTGCAGTCGTCTTTGTGGGGCAGACGCTGCGGCAACTCGGGCGGGTCGTCAACAGCGTTTGTCAGATCAGCTATCCCGTGGGTGACAAGGTCAACTACGGCACGGGGTTTCTGATCGGGCACAGCACTGTGCTGACGAACTGGCATGTGATGGAGCTGGTCACGGCGGCGAATCGGAAGGATGTGACGCTGAAGTTTGACTACCGTACCGGGCCGGATGGGGTCACGTTGTCACAGCCCGTTGAATACCGGCTCGTCGACAGTGATACCGATTGGCTGCTCGATCACTCGCCGTATGACCCCCTGGACAAGCAGATTCGGACGATTGATGAGGAGAAGGCGCTCGACCGGAACCCGGAGCATCTCGACTATGCCGTGTTGCGGGTCGCCGGAGAACCGGGGAACAAGCCGGTCGGAGCCAAGCCCTCCGAGAATGCCGAACCGCGCGGGTGCCTGTCGCTGAGTGAGGCGATCGAGGTGCCGACCTCGCTCGATTCGGCGATCTGGTGCTTCCAGCATCCCTACGAGAACGGCCAGAGCCTGCCCCAGCAGGTCGACTGGAACAAACCCGGATTGCTCGGCGGCAACCCCAACCACTCGCGGGTCTGGTACGACATCAACACCCGCCCCGGCTCATCCGGCTCGCCGATCATGACCAACAAGCTGCAGCTGTGCGCCCTGCACCACGCGGGCGGCAAGGACTGGCCCGCACCGGGGAAGTACCTGTACAACCGAGGAATTCCGCTGGTGACGATCCGGGAGCTGTTGACGAAGCGGGGCAAGACCGAATCTGAAACCGCTCTATTGCCCCGTCAAGGCTAGATTTTTGGGTCCGCCTCCATCGGGAGGGCGAGGCTCCTGCCGAGCCGCATCCACCAGACAGCGCGTCCCCTGGCTCGCGGCTCAGCAGGGAGCTTCGCCCTCCCGGCGGGCTTGGCTCAACCCCAAGCCTGAGCCTTGACGGGGCACTCACCCGAGATCTCACGGGTTCCGCCTCACACCCCGAGTAGTTCCTTGGCCCCGCTCAGCACCTGCCCGATGGCGATGCCTTCGTTGCGGAACAGCTGTTCCTTACCCCCCGGTTCGCGGAGCCAGCCGCCGCTGTGGTGCAGGGCGATGACTTGCCAGGCTTCGTTGAACACGGGAGAGCCGGAGGAACCGGGCATGGTGTCGGTGAGGTACTGCACGATCTGGTCATTGACATATGTCACCATGTTGTGAGCCAGGGCGATCTGCTTCTGCCCGCCGCCGGGGTGCTGGATGATGATGACGCGGTCCTCCTTGGCGATCGTCGCGGGGGCCAGCGGGATCGTTCCCCATTTCGCGTTGACATCCCCCTCCAGCCGCACAATGGTCCAGTCATGTTCCTTTGAGGTCAGGAACCCCAGATCCGGGCGGCACTTGACCGACTCGACCGGCTTGTCGAGACCGCCGACGGATCGTTCGAAGTTGAACTGGGCCGTGGCCGTGGCTGCAACGGCCTCGTCGCGTAAGACGTGGTTGTTCGTCACGATCAGGTTCCCGGCCACGAGGAACCCGGTGCCCGACTCTCTATTGGCGGTGACGATCCGCGCCACCGACCTTGCCCGCTGCAACCCCAGTTCGAGGAACCCGATCGGCAGCAGCGTGCTCTGCTTGCCGATGATCCGCTCCTGTTGGTCGGAGGGGACTTCGGACTTCCACGGCGTTTCACGAATGTTGTGCGGCGACTCGACGCTGGGCCGGTCGGCCTGCATTGCCTGCTGGAGTTCGTCGGCCTGCTGCGGGTATTGCTTGGCGGCAATCGCGATGATGGCGTCGATGCGTCCCTGTTTGAGGGCCTCATCCACGACCGCATGCCAGACCGAGCGGATCGGTCCATCGGTATTAATGCTCACCCAGTCCAGACCGGCCTCCTTGGCGATCTGCTTGGCGAGAGGCTTCTCATCGTAGAGGCCCAGCAGGATCTCACGCAGGTTGGTATGACACGTCGACCACGGAGGAATTGGCATCGCTTTCAGGCTCCCACGAAACAGCAAGAGAGGCACAGCGAACGGATGCTATGCCTCACCCGGTGGATTTCCAACTACACATGGCCCATCCGATCCCAATCCTTGATCGGCCCCAGGCTGGCCCACCCGTTCAGAAACCCCTCGATCTCCTTGATCGGACGCATGAATTTCTTCCAGGCGTCCGGGACGATCAGTTCTTCGTGCAGCTCGACCTCAGTCAGATTCTGATCCAGTACGAATCCGAAGGCCTGCGGCTTGCCACCCATGTTGGTGACGATGATCTTCCAAAACCGTGACGGGATCTGGATCGATACCTCCACCCGGCTCTTGACCAGTCCGTGGAAGAACTTGTCGCCGGAGTCGAGGACCGGGCCGGAGATGGTGCAGACTTTTTCCGCCGAGGTCTGCTTCTCGACCATGTTTTCCAGCTCGCCCCAGTTGAAGTCTTTGAACTTCGACTGATTGAATCGCGAGGTCTGCGGCGAGCAGTTGGTCGTGTGGAACGTGTCGCCGTTCCCCTTCTGCATCTCCTCGAACGTCTTGCCCCAGGCGATGTCGTCGCGCCGCACCAGATGCCCCTTGTCGAAGGCTTGGCCGTCCTTCGTGTAGAAGTAATCCGGCAGCTGATGGTCGAACGGGATGCGAGGATCGGTCACCCAGTCCTCGGAAGTGTCCTTCTCAAAGCCGTTTAGTTCTTTGCGGCTGGGCTTCTTGCCGTCGATCAATCGCGACTGCGGACGCCAATCGACATTCGCAGCTGTGAAGAGTGCCAACCGACGCTGCTTGTGGATCACGACCGTGAACTTGTGGTACTTGAGATGCGGCGAGCCGTCTTCCAGCTTGGCGGCGAGTTTCAAGCCCTTGGCCGTCAGCTCTGGCATCGGGACGGTCACGCTGCCCGCGAGGCCGAGGAAGTTCGGATCGTACCCTTTGCGTTTCTGCAGGTCGGGGTAGATCAGCGGAACCTTCTCGACGGTATCGAGGCTCGAAGAGTCGTCGGCGGTTGTCGTTCCCATTGCAGCGGGGGCCGGAGTCCCCAGCGTGACGGTGATGTGGAGAGGGATCGTCAGTGTGACACCTTGCCCACCACTGCCCCCAGAGACGGCGATTCCTCCGTGGCCGGTCACCGGAGCCGACACGGTCGGCGATGTTGTGTCGGTGGACTCTCTTCCCAGTTGGTCGGCAGCGGTCCAAATGTGTGCCCAGTCGGTTGTTGGTGCGACCGATCCGGTGAACTTCACTCCCGCATCGACCACCCGGCTGTCACGTGCCAACTCGTACGTCGGAACGGAATAGTTCGCCGAGAGGTAGACCCCCGCGAAGTGCAAGCCGACGACCTCGCCTAATGCCTCATTACGGGTCTCGACATCAATCAACGCTGAGCCGGATGCCCCTCCCAAGGTCGTGCAATCATGAGCCAACGCGCCCACCTGGTTGCCGTAGCTGCGGGTTGTCATCCGTCCGAGCAGCTTGCCGGGCAGCAGTCGCTTCACGTTATAGACTTCCCCGAAGATCCGCTTCTGCTCCTCAAAGTCATTGCGAGGATCGAAGGCCGGGTAGCCGATCGCGACGACCTCGATCTTGGCCAGTTCCTCCGGGGAGCGCACGCTGAGTCGCAACGGCTTAATCGATACGGGCAGCCCCTTGACTCGCAAGAGTGCCATATCCCAGTAGGGGTGAATCATCAGCAC
>JAYTCW010000367.1:0-10480 GCA_043736295.1 Planctomycetota bacterium
GTCTCAAACATCTCGGGCCAGTGATCCTGGGCCGCTTGGACTTCGGCGATCTTCATGAGGGTGGGCCGCCGATCGGCTGTGGCCGGGAGACTCTGCAGAGCTTGAGTCAGCACAGCTTCCGCTTCGCCGACCTTCCCGACATCAAGGAGTGCCTCACCCAGCATCGGCAGGGAATCGGCATAGTCGCCGCTGCCCGCATCGCCCTTGCGAATCGCCTCCGCGAGGGGGGTGAGTGCCTCGATTACTTTGTCCGAATGGTTGAGACGTTTCTCCGCGCGGGCCAACTGGATGCGGGCCTGCCAGGTGGTGCGCGGGGTCGTGCTGGTGGCGACCACGTTCTGGAAGAGTTGGGCCGCCTTCCGAAAATCGGCCTCCGATTTGGCAAGGTCCACTGCCAGGGTTTCATCTCCACGAGCGACCAAGGCCCTCCCCAACAGCATCTCGTTGAGTGGTCGCAGCGGACTATTCCCGAACTGAGTGGGAAACTGCTCGGCGAGTCGAATGGCCTCGGCCACCTTCTTCCCCCGCAGCGCCGAGTCGGCCGCGGAGTAGAAGCTGTCGTCCGCGAGGGCGGAACTGGGCCACTTCTCAACGAGTGCCAGAAAGAGCTTCTGCGCCTCCTCGTAATTGTCCCGGTGTGATTCGCAGTCAGCCCAGTGATAGTTCGTCTTCTCGGCCAGTTCATTCGGCGGCATCTTGGCAGTCAGTGTCGCAAAGACCTCAATTGCCCCGGCATAGTCTAGTCGGGACTTGCGAGACATTCCTTTCCAGAAAGTGGCCGTCAGCGCGAGGGCGGGGGTCTGGATCGCGCGATCAAAGTGGCTCTCGGAACCGACGAAATCCTGGAACAGCCAACGCGAATACCCCGCGTTGAGCTCGGCAGTGGGTACTAGCGAGTGTTTGGGAAACCGAGTGATGAGCTCCTCAAAGATCTTCGCCGCCGACTCAAAGCGACCGGCTTTGTGTTCCTTCTCCGCCGTACCAAAGAGTACTTCGGCGGCTCGGGGATGGTTCGCGGCGGAAACCTCTTGATAGAGAGTCGCCGCCTTCGCATCCTCCTGGAGGGCCTCGTACGCCTGGGCGAGATAAAACTTGGCTTCGATCTGTTCGGCAACGTCGGTCTTGAGCTTCAAGACGACTTCGAACGCTTGGACCGCTCCGCTTGGATCTTTCAGCTGGAGTCGAGTCTCACCGAGATACTGCCAGCCCCACACGGCCAGATCATGGTTCGGGTAGGTCTTGACGAACGACTCCAGCTCTGTGCCCGCCGCCTTGAAATCGCCCAGAAAATAACTGCTCTCCCCAATGCGGTAAGCAGCCAGCGGGGCGTCGGTATGCTGGGGATGAGCGGTGAGGAACTTGCGGAACACCGCCCGCGCGGCATCATACTTCTGCGAGTGGGTCAGTGCCTGCCCCATGTACAGCTGAGCCAGCGGCACCTTCGGATGCGTCGGGGCTTTCTTGAGGAACTCTTCAAACCCAGCTGAGGCAAAGTCCCACCGCTTCTGCTCATAGAATTTCAGCGCCGAGTTGTAGTCATCCAGTGGCTCAGCATGTGCGCGAGGAGTCCACAGACCTAGCACAGTCGCGAAGATCAACAGTAGCGTGGACCAGCGGTTCCTCAGCATGCTCTATCCGTCCCACCCGACTCAACGGGCCTTCCCATCCACGGCACTCGGCGTGAGGCGCGCGTGACTCCAGCCCGCGAACCTGGGGTCGCAGAACCGATCTCTGAAAACTCTACCCCCCTTGACTTCATTCCTTCAAGGGGGGAAGCGGAAAACCGCGAGGAAGAATCGAGATAATGAGGGTTTATGTCGCTCAGGAAAGCTGGAGTGGTGCTGGTTGACCAAGAAATGCTGACCAGATGAGTTCTGACAGTCGGAATCGCCCAGTCTCGTTGCAACCGCTGTCAACGGCATCACAGGAACCGTTTTCCCTGGGGGAGGGGGGCGCAACTGAAACCCCGGACAGTGCCCCGTGCTAACTTTTCGTGGGAGAGGCTTCCAGTCTGTCATCTGCACACCATTTCGACGGGCTGGAAGCCTCTCCCACTGTACCATCCTTGCGGAGTGCTGCGTGTCCCCTGTGGCTCTGATCTTTTGGTTGTCGCTGGCTCTGCTGGCGTACATCTACGCCGGGTATCCGCTGCTGGTCTGGCTGTTGGGGCGGGTGCGCCCGTTGACTCTGCGACGAGAGACTTATTCCGGGCGGATGTCGGTCGTGATCGCCGGGTACAACGAGGGCGGTCGGCTGGCCAGGAAGCTCGAGAGCCTGTTCGCCTCGGACTGTGCCTCCCAGATTGAGGAGGTGTTGATTGGCTCCGACGGCTCCGACGACAACACCACCGAAGTCATCGCCACCTACGGCGACCCCCGAGTTCGCCTGGTGACCTTCACCGAGCGGCGCGGCAAGCCCGCGGTCCTCAACGATTTGGTCCCGCAGTGCCGCACCGAACTCGTGATGCTCATGGACGCCCGGCAGGCCCTCGAACCCTCCGCCCTCTCCCGACTCGCCGCCTGCTTCGCGGATGAGCGAGTCGGCGTCGTCTCCGGCGAACTCGTCTTCCGCTCCGCGAACGCCGACAGCACAGCTGCCGAGGGAATCGGAGCCTACTGGAAGTACGAGAAGTTCATCCGCAAGAGCGAGTCACGATTTCGGTCGGTGCCGGGAGCCACGGGGGCTCTCTACGCGATCCGCAAGTCGCTGTTCCGCCCGATTCCACAGCAGACGCTGCTCGATGATGTCGTGATTCCGATGCAGGCCATCGAGCAGGGCTACCGCTGCCTGATCGAGCCGGGGGCGATCGCCTACGACACGCCGTCGCAATCGACGCAGCAGGAGTCGGTCCGCAAGCGTCGCACCATCGCCGGGGCGGCTCAGCTCATCATCAACCAGCCGCGCTGGCTGCTGCCGTGGAAGAACCCGATCTGGATCGAGTTCTTGTCGCACAAGATCGCGCGCCTCTGTTCGCCAGCACTACTGCTCGTCGCCGCTGGGACGAACATCGCCCTTGCGGGACAGCCGCTGTACTGCTTCATGCTGACTTTGCAGTTCTGCTTCTACGCAGCTGCGGGGGTCGGATATCTCTTCCAGCGGCAGGGGAAGAAGTCGTCGCTGTTCGGACTGCCGCTGATGTTCGTGTCGCTTAACACGACGACGACCGGAGCGCTGTGGGACGCTCTGCGCGGAAGGTTCCGGGCGACTTGGCAGCGGTCGGCGTAGGAGATGTCAGACAACTCTCCCGTTTAGCTGCGACGCGGAGTCTTCGAAGCGGAGCATTTCCGGCCACCAGATCGAGTCATCTGGCACGCGTCGGCAAGTCTTTGGAAATCCCGAGGATGACCATTCTCGTCGACGGCGGTAGAATGCAGTTCAGTCGAGGAGACTCCGCATGAACATTCAACTCAACTTGTCCGTCGAGTATGAGCAAGCCCTGCAGCAGCAAGCCGCTGCCCACGGTCGCGATGTCGACGCCTATGTCAAAGACCTCGTGACCGAGAGCTTGGCCGACGAGGTCGAGACTCGCAAGAAGCGTGCTACCAGACGAGGAACATTTGCTGAACGTCTCGACGCTTGGATCGCGCGTCATCCCGTGTTGGACCATCCGGTCGACGACAGCCGGGAATCGATTTATGAGGGTCGGGGTGAATGAAGATCCTCGTCGACGCGAACGTCCTGTTGCGCCTCGCCCAAGCATCCAACCCGCAACAATCGGAAGCTCACTCAGTACTGTTGCTGTTGGAGGAAACGGGATTCGAGTTGTGTCTCGTGCCGCAGATTCTCTATGAGTATTGGGTCGTGGCTACACGACCAATCCCCGTGAACGGTCTCGGACTGGCTCCCTCCGAAGTCGACAGATTGCTACTGGCCTTGCTAGACGACTATTCGCTCCTCAAAGACGAACGTGGCGTGTTCACCCGCTGGCACGAACTTGTGGCCACTCATTCCATCAAGGGCAAAGTCGCCCATGATGCCCGCATCGCTGCCGCCATGTTGCGGCACGGGCTGACGAATCTGTTGACATTCAACAAGCCCGACTTTGAGCGGTTCACGGGCATTGAGGTGTTCACGCCCGCCGAAATCCTCGCGGGCAGTATGCCGAAGTAGGCCGGTCGGTTCCGAGCGACGTGGCAGCGGTCGGCCTAGAACTCCCCGACCTGCTCGCCGCCATTGGGCGTGGCTAATGCCTTGAGAACGCTGGGGTCGACCGTCTCGGACACGAACCGCACCGCTCCATCCGTCATTAGAAAGTGGGTTCCCCCGCGATAGGGGCTGCCGAACTTGTCGGGGGCCTTGCCAATTCCCAAGCCGGGATCGCGGACGTTGGTCGGGTCTCCCCACTGTTTAAAGCCGGCGGAGACATCTCCGAAAGCGATCGTGTTGGACAATCCATCCGTAACGTCCCGGAACCTCCAGCACTTGTTGATCTCAAACAGGTGCGAGTTCCCGGCATAGTGGCAGGCTCCCGGGCCGGTCGGCTCCGTGATCCCAGGATTTGTCAATGTGACGATCGATTGCGAAAAGATCGCCTGATTCTGAGGGCTCTTCCACCCGAAGTCAGCGTTGATCCGGGTGTAGAGCGGAGCCTGATCCAGGAACGGAAGCATACTCGCCGCCCAGCTCATCATCTCGGTGCCATCTTCCCGAACGATCCCGCCGGGAGGAAGCAAGTTGTACACCTCATGATAATTGTGCATCGCCAACCCGATCTGCTTCAGGTTGTTCTTATCCGTCGCCCGGCGAGCGGCCTCGCGGCCCTGCTGCACAGCGGGCAGCAGGAGCGCGGTGCCAATGCCGCCACAAACGATGAGAAACCCAAATAGCACGCCGCCCACAATCAACAGGATGGTCCCTGTGGACATCCCACTGCTGCTGCTCTTGCCCTTCTTCCGACGTGGACGATCATCCTCATCGTCATCTTCTTCGTAACGTGCCATTATGTGCCCTTCGCTGTTGGTGCAGCACCACGGGTTAGACCCTCGGGCCGCATGTCTCACGGATGTCTGTGATGAAGTATGCACAAACCGCGCAGAGCGTGCAATTCGATCAGGAAGTCATTGACTCGCGTCGGGGCGGGGTCCGAACTCGCTACGCTGCTTGTCGTCGAGAGGCGAGGGCTTCCAAGAGGTGAGATCACGGGAGTTCACAGCGCGGGATCGCAACTTCTGCACGCTGAAGTTTCTGTTCGGCATCTGGGCCAAGGACACGCGGTTTGTGGTACGGCGACATGGTCAGTTCAAAGATCAATTGCTGGGAAATCTGCGTCTGAAAGAAACCACCGAGCGCGGCGAGCAGGTCGACGAACACGCCTTGCAGATCACGTTCGAGGGCTGCGATCGCCACGTGACTCGCATGACGGTGAAGCTCCACCAGCCGACGCGCGATCGCTCGACCGAGCTGCACAATCTGACGAACCTGACGGCGCGCGAAGTCCACGCGGTGCAGGGGACCGACCTGTCTCAGCAGCGCTGGACAATCGAGACCGTGTTCCTGCAAGGCGAGCGGCCCATGATGGTGATACTTCACGCGGGGCGAAATGAATCGTCGCTGCCCCTCGCCAGAGGGGCGGGCCCGCGATCCAATTCGTCCACGTTCTGGCGAAACGTGGCGACGCTGAAATGTGTCCCCCAGGGTCTTCCGCTGCGCGTCCGACCCTGGGTGACGAGGCGAGCCCCCGTCGGGGGGCGATGTCCTGGCGAATTCTCGATGCACTGTCGATTGAGATGCACACAGGCTCACGACTTCTGCGACGTTGCGGCAGTTGTGTTCACTCTCCGAACGAGGGACAATCGATGTGCCCTCTCCACTCCCAATGGACACCTCATGGAACTCGATGACGAAGTCTGTCTTTGTTTCCATGTCAGCAAGCGCAAGCTGCTGAGTTACATGCGGATCAATAAAGCCCGCATGCGGCGGGCGAGCCAGCTGAGCGAGTGCAGTGGCGCGGGGACGGGGTGCGGGTGGTGCGTGGGGTACTTGAAGTGGCTGTTTGCGCAGCAGAATCCCGAGGCTGCGGAGGCCGAGGCGGCACACCATGCAGAGCCGACTTCGGGGGAGCATCGTGCGGGTCGGACGATGTACCTCAAGCAGAAAGAGGAGGGGTGACATGTCCGAACAAAGACAGAGTCGCGTGGGCTTTAACCCACGTTTCAGGGACAAAAGCGATTTCGCGTGGGCTAAAGCCCACGCTACGAAACCGAATCGCCGCGAGGCGCTGTGGCAGATCGGCGGCGGGTTCGGAGGGATCGCCCTCGCGAGCCTGCTTGCCCAGGAACGTCTGCTCGCGGACGATGCTCCCCGGATGCGATCCGTCGGACTCCATCATCCCGCCAAAGCAAAATACGTCATTCAGCTGTTCATGAACGGCGGGGCGAGCCAGATGGACACGTTCGACTACAAGCCGGAACTCGACCGGCTGCATGGCCAGTCGTTCGATCCCGGAAATGGTCAGCATGTGGAAGCGGCCACCAGCGTCCCCGGCAAGGTGATGAAGTCGCCGTTTCCGTTTCAGCAGTACGGCGAGTGCGGACGCTGGGTCAGCAGCATGTTCCCGCAGGTGGCCCGGCATGTCGATGACTTGGCGTTTGTGATGTCGATGCAGTCGCGGACCAACGTGCATGGGCCGGCGAGTTACCTGATGAACACGGGCTTCTTGCTGCCGGGGTTTCCGTGTCTGGGGTCGTGGGTGTCGTATGGGCTGGGTCGGCTGACGGACGATCTGCCGACGTTCGTGGTGCTGCCCGATCCGCGCGGACTGCCGTACAACCAGAAGGGGAATTTTAGTGCAGGGTTCCTGCCGGTCGCGCACACGGGGACTTCCCTCAACTTGAGTGCCGCCTCGCCGATCAATGATCTGTTACCACCGGTCGAAGCCAAGCAGATTACCTCCGCGAGTGAGCGCGACGGGCTGGACCTACTGCGGGAGTTCAACTCGCGACACCTCGCCGAACATCCCGGCGACACCCGACTCGAAGCCCGCATCTCCAGCTACGAACTCGCTGCCAAGATGCAGCTGGCCGCTCCCGAGGCGTTCGACCTCACGCGAGAGAGCCAGCCGACGCAACAGCTGTACGGGATCGATGACCCGGTGACGGCGGACTTCGGGAAGCGGTGCCTGACCGCGCGAAGACTGGTGGAGCGCGGGGTGCGGTTCGTGCAGATCTGGAGCGGAGCCGGGGGGGCGAGCAACAATTGGGATAACCACACCGACATCATCAATGAGCTGCCGAAGATGGCCAATGCAACCGACAAACCGATCGCCGCTTTGTTGGTCGACTTGAAGGCGCGCGGGATGTTAGAGGAGACGCTCGTGCTGTGGAGCACTGAGTTCGGCCGCATGCCGTTTACCCAGGGAGCCACGGGTCGCGATCACAACGGGGGGACGTTTACGAGTTGGATGGCCGGGGCCGGGGTGCAGGCGGGGGCCTCCGTCGGCGACAGCGACCCGTGGTCGTGGAGGACCGGGGAGTCGAAGCTCACGACGTATGACTTCCACGCGACGGTGCTGCACCTGCTCGGGATCGATCACGAGAGGCTCACGTTCCGGCACAACGGGGCGAATCGGCGGTTGACCGATGTGCATGGGCATGTGCTGCGAGGTTTGGTGGACTCCTGAAGTAGAACGGAATTTATTCCGTTCTTGCGGTCGTAGTCGACAGCGCCGTAAAGTCTTTCCAGAAAGGCGTGTCCGCCGAGAGGGAGGGCGAAGCTCCTGCTGAGCCGCGAGTCAGGGACGACGTTTTCTCGCACTTGCGGCTCGGCAGGAGCCTCGCCCTCCCGACTGACGTGAATCTCAGAATCAAGCATTGACGCTGCACTGCGTTTTGGTGATTGTCATGGCGTGAGCAATTGAGGAATGGAATAAATTCCGTTCTACTTCACTCGCTGTGGCCCATGAACTCGACGATGACGTGATCGGCCAGGCAACGACCGGCGCGGGTTAGACGCACATGATCGCCAGCGAGTTCGATTAGCCCGTCGGCGATGAAGCGGGGGAACGCCTCCCCGGCCAGGGACTCCAATTCGACGCCGTACCGCTCGCGAAACGCGGTGCGGGAGATGCCGATACACGGGCGGAACCCGAGCATCACCGCCTCGCGGGCGGAGCCTTCCCGGTCGAGTTGTTCACTCTCGCCCATGGCGAGTTCACCGGCCAGCGTCCGCTTCAGCCAGGTCGTCACGCTGCGGTGATTGGTGCGGCGGACGCCATCCACATACGCCGCTGCTCCCGGCCCGAAGCCGAAGAACGGTTCGGCCCGCCAGTAGACCTGGTTGTGGCGGCATTCGAACCCGGGGCGGGCGAAGTTGGAGATCTCGTACTGCGGGTAGCCAGCTGCGGGGAGGCGGTCCATCACAGCCTCGTACATGTCCCGTTCGAGGTCGTCCGGGAGCTGACTCAACTGGCCTTTCAACCTCCGGGACCAAAACGCCGTCCCAGCTTCGAACGTCAGTCCATAGGTCGAAATGTGCTGCACATCAAGACGGGTCGCTCGGTCGATCGTGTCGATCCAGTGCGCGAGCGTCTGGCCAGGGATGCCGAAGATCAAATCGACCGAGACGTTCGAGAAGTTCTCCTTCAATCGCCGCACCGCATCCGTGGCAATCTCGCCATCATGATCGCGTTCGAGCAACTTTAATAGATCCGCGTCGAACGTCTGCACCCCCAAGCTGACCCGATTGACCCCCGCATTCCGCAGCACCTCCAGCTTGTCATCGGTCAGCCCGGTGGGGTTCGCCTCGATACTCCATTCGTATCCAAGGGCCAGCCGAAACCTCTGCTTCAGCAGTGAGCAGAGCCGGTCGAGTTGATCGGCGGACAGGTAGGTCGGCGTGCCCCCTCCCAGAAACAACGTGTCGATCTCCGGCGACCCCTCAAGCGTCGCCAGCTCGATCTCCATCGCCCGCAAGTAGTCCTCGACCAGATCCCCTCGCCGGGCAATCAACGTGAAGTCGCAATACCCACAGCGATGCGAGCAGAACGGGACGTGGATGTAACACGCCCGCGGTGCGGGGAAGACGAGTCCCTGGTGATCGGACATGGGGGGTGACATGAGTACGATGGCCGCATGACTTGGACGGGTACGTATCTTGTGAGCTGCAAGAGAGTGCCATCGCTGGAACCCGATCTGTCACGGGCACACAATGAAAACAGGCACGGTAAGCTCACTGCTTACCGTGCCTGTTTTGATCACAGTGTGGTTGCTTGCATCAAGACGCAGAAGCGATTCGGTTACTCGTCAGCGACGTAAGGCAGCAGACCGATGAATCGAGCCCGCATGACGGCCTCGCGAACCGCCCGCTGGAAGATGGCTGACGTGCCACTGCGGCGACGAGGCTGAATCCGACCTTCGCGGTCGACCAAGCCCTTCAGCAGCTTCACATCCTTGTAATCGACGTAGACAGGACGCGGAATGACCCCGTCCGGAGCGAACCGGCACTTCAGCTTCTTCTTCAGACGTTGCCGCTTCTTGCGAAGCTTGCGAACGTCTGTCTTGGTCATCGGATTCGTGGTATTGGGCGTATAGGCCATGGATTGATCCTTCGATCAAGGTCCCACACGCCTCGCAGCGAGGAGCAGAACCGGCACAATGAATGGCTGCCACACACCGTGGTCAGCCGAATCGAATAGTATGGATGATCCGAGTGAGAAGATCAACTCACCCGTCAACGTGCTGCCTGCTTGCCAGCTCCCCAGCTCCCCAGCTCCGGAGCTCTCGCCATGTACCGCTTGACTCGCATCCAAGGCTTTCGATATGTTCAAGGGATGAGTCATGCCTCTCAGTGGCCCCGTTTCGCACCTTCCAGCAATCCCTCCAGGCGAGTGCTGCTACAGGCGGGCGCGCTCGGGCTCTTGGGCATGAACACCGGTGGTACGCATGCGATTGCCAATCCAGTGGCGGCGGCAGGCGGCCCCACTGGGTTCGGCAAGGCGAAACGGCTGATTTTTCTGTTCATGTGGGGCGGGCCGAGTCACATCGACACGTTCGATATGAAGCCGGATGCCCCTCCCGAGATTCGCGGGCCCTTTCAGCCGATTGCGACCTCAGCTGGGGGAATTCAGGTCTGCGAGCACTTTCGGCACCTGGCCCCACTGATGGACCGGGTGGCGGTGATTCGGTCGCTGACACATGATGACCCGGCTCACTTGTCGAGTGCTCATACGATCCTGACCGGTCATTTGCCCCCGGTGAACAAGAGCGACGATGTGCCGCCCAGTGCGCGGGACACCCCGCATCTGGGAGCCGTTCTCGCGCGATTGAGAAACGCTCCCGCCGGTTTGCCGCCCTTCGTGACCATGCCGTGGATCGCCTCGCATCCCGCAGCTCCCGGTGGCAAGGCACCGGGGCAATACGGAGGCTGGCTCGGTCGGTCGTATGACCCGTTCCTCGTCGAGGGGGATCTCGCCCAGCCTGCTTGGACGATTCCGGCCCTGACCCTGAACGAGGGGATTCCGCTCGCGCGACTGGAGCAACGCGAG
>JAYTCW010000368.1:0-10514 GCA_043736295.1 Planctomycetota bacterium
GCTCCAACGCAATGAACTCGCGAGGGCCTACCGCTACAAATCCCGTAACCTCTTGCCGCCACTGAGGAACCAGTTCAGAACCTAAACCGGACAGTAGAAGTAAGCGAACAGGGCGACAATGATCGCCACGAGAATCAGGGAAACCGGCCCCAGGTGCAGCCCGACCTGCGACTCGACCGCTCTTTCCGTATCAACCCTTCCAAGGAGTCGGAGACATCCTCGACTCCGACCGCTTCGATCCTTTTCCCGTAGGCTCGCAGAAAGTTTTCCATTCGCACGCCGAGCCAGTGCGCCTCCTTCGGTTGACGGCACATTGGCGCGACCATGCGCTTCGCCAACTCCAAAGGGGAGTCATGGCTCCCCATTCGTGTGCCTTCCCCGTCTGCTAGGCTTGCCATGTTTTCCGCCCTCCACTGCAAGGATATCGCGATAGGCTGCACGCAGTGCTATTGGAGTTAGGCTGCACGCTGCCTAACACGCTACTGACATTTCCAATATTCTTAAGGGGAATGTCTTGCAACCGGCGATTTTTTGTGCGAAGTTGAACGCCAACGGGGATGAGCAGCTTCCAGTGCCGAGCCGACGATAGGCTGCACGCTGCTCAATAAGACTGTTCTGCTTGAAGCCCTCAACGAAATTGAAGAGTAGTGAAGACTTTCAGAAACGCACTGACATCCCTCTATTTTTTGACGAGCGTGTATGCGTTCGGCGGAGGTGTGATGCAAGGCGTGATGAACTACCCCGCGTGGAAGCTCATTGGTCCGGCCGAGTTTCCTACCTTCCACCAGTCCGTTGATGGTCGAATTTTTCTGTTCTTCGTTCCGATCTTCTTTCTCAGCGTCCCGATCAGTGTCTTGATGATCTGGTTCGGGCACCCGGCGATCTCACGCAAGCTGCGTATGGTCGCAGCGGTGCTCACGCTTGTGATTTTCATCGCTACACTCGCCTTGGCGATCCCTATCCAGGAGAAACTGGCCGTCACGCAATCCACGGAGTTGATCGACGAGTTAATTCTGTATGATCGCTACCTGAGGACCATCCCAGGACTAATTGTTATGGCTCTCAACTTTGCGATGCTCCAGCAGCTTATGAGGACAGATCGGCCCATCCAAGATCAAGAATAATCGCAGAACAATCCAATGCACGCGAGTTGCGGGTCACGCGTTTTCCAATGGTCAGGTCACTCGCCGCAACCGCGTGATTGGTGTCGTTAGGCCGCTGCATACGCCATGACTGAAATCCCATTTCCGCGACGATGGAAGCTCTGGCTGATTGCGTGGGCCGTCGGACTCATCGCTGCTGGATTTCCCAGACCGATGTTGATCATTTACGCATGGTTCTTTCCCTGGGGTTTGTTGGAGGCAGTCGGCTGGAACCACGACAGTGATTACATTACAGTCTACTGGCTTCCTTACATCGCATTGACTGTGGCCGCGTTGTTTTCTCGTACGCGAGTTCTCTACTTCACCTACTACGTTATTTTGTGCATTCTGTTGGCCTTGAACGCCGCGGGTTGTCAGCAGATGAACGCCAAGTCAGGGCCAGCTCGCACTCTGGGCAGTCTGGGTGGACTTGCGCCCGGCATTGAACAAATGCTTTGAGGCGGTAATCAGAGACCTTCATTGAGCAACACATGTTGCCTTGAGGCGTTGCAAAAGTGCCTCCAGCGTCCCGGCAGGCACGAAATTCTTAGCAACCTGAACCGCTTCGTCCAATTGAGACTCACTAAACCCGTGTCTGACCTTGAGTTTGGTCAGCAGGCGACCGGAGCGGTCCACAACGTCAACGGGCTCGCGCGATTCGTCGAGGAAGCGTTGCTGCTCTTCAGTAATCATGAGTTGGGACATTTTGGCTCCTCCCTTCGTTGAGTGCTGAACGAATTCTATCTGACGACCCGAGATTGGTCGATCTCTGATTCGTCGGCACACCTCAATCTCGAACGCTTCCACGACCCAAGTCCAACGGCACCAGCGTCGGTTCCACCACCTCCACCGTCCCGACCTCACCCCGTGCGAGCAACGACGGGGCTGACTGCTTCGAATGATCCCGCCCGTTGTAGACATCGAAGTCGTTGAAGAACAGCTTCTTGGCAATCCAGTACGCCCAGCTCTTTTCGGGCACGGCCCCTGCTGGGTTGTACTGCGAGGGACGGACTTTCATCGCGTTGAGTTCCGCCATCGCAGTCGCCCGTACGGTGCCGTCTTTCGCCGAGTGCTTCGTCACCAGGTTCGCCAGCAGGTCGGGCCGCTCCAGCACGATGCACCCGCGCGTCGTGTCGCGGGCCAGCTCGCGGAAGTCTTTCAGGAATGGCGACTCGAACTTTTCGACGAGGGTCTTCTTGTCGTCATGAATCGAGTCGGTGACGAACTGCACGATCGGGCACGGCTCGATGCCGCCCCATGGGTTGATGTGGTGCGAGATTCCGGTGGCTGCCGGGCACAGGGCTTGGCCCGCGTGGTCGTAGTAGGCATCGACGAACACGATCGGCTTTTTGACTCGCATCTCGACGACGAACTTACGGATCCGCAGCATCTCCTCGGGAGACAGACACAGCTGTTCGTTGGCCTCGGGGCCCATCGGGCGATAGACGTGGAACCAGGTGTAGAAGACGCCCATTTCGATCAGGCGATCGACCCACTTCTCGGTGACCAGATCGTCGAGGTTCGTTTTACACACGCTGGTGCAGACGCCAGTAAAGACTTTGTTCTTGAGGCAGTTCTCGACCCCCTGCATCGTCTTGGAGAGTACGCCCGCGCGACCGCGTCGCTCGTCGCTGACGATCTCTGAGCCCTCGACGCTGATGAGGGGGGTCACGTTGCCGAGCTGGCGGATACGTTTGGCGACCTCATCGGTGATGAAGTGCCCGTTGGTGAAGATCTGGAAGTAGCACTCCGGATGCTCCGCCAGAATGTCGAGCAGATTCGGGTGCATAAACGGCTCGCCGCCCACGATGCCAAAGAAGACGTTGCCCGCCGCCTTGGCCTCGTTGATCAGCTTCCGCATCGCATCGGCGTCGATGATCTGCTGCTTGGCCGCGACATCGACCCAGCACCCCTGGCAGCGGAGATTGCAGCTGTTGATGACCGAGATATACAGAAACGGCGGGAAGACTTGCCCCTGCTTCAGCCGGTTCTTGTAGCGCTGGACTGAGAGGCCCCCCTTGACGCCCATGTTCCAGGCCAGCTTCCACAGCAGCCGCTTGTCGGTCTCGAAGAGAATCCGCTTGGCCATTCGAAGATACATCGCGCGGTCTCGCTGGTGGGGGAGGTTTGAGCTGCTCCCGATTCTAGCAAGCCTGCAAACCGGCGACGATTCCGGGGGAATAAGAGCGGCATGGCGTCAGCCTGCCAAGGTGGAGAGAACGTTTGGGCACGCTACGAAACGGAGCGGAGGGGATTTGCGATCCCCAGCTGGGAGCTTGGGACCGAGGTGCGAAACGTGTGTGCATCTGAAAAGTGGGCAGCCCGCGTCTTCTGCCCCCTCTCCCCACTGGCGACGCGGCTTTCGGTGAGGACTTGGCTGTGGGGAGAGGGCCGGGGTGAGGGGGCTATGGTGGGCGATGTGGCCCCCTCACCCCATCCCTCTCCCCCACAGTCGTGTTCACTCCGAGGGCCAAATCGATTGTGGGGGAGAGGGGGCAGAAACTGGCCGCTGCCGACTTTCCTGATGCCCATACGTGCGAAACCAGATTTTGGGTGGAACTCTTGCCCGTCCCCTTGCGAGTCGAGAGAATACTCCACCATCATCTCATCCTGAGTGTCGCCTGCCCCATCCATCCTTCACGAGAATGAGCTCGGCTCGACCGTTGCGACGAGAGAACGGACGATTGAATGAAATACCGAGATGCGATCAAATTGCTGGAGGCTGATGGCTGGTTTCTGGAACGAACAGCTGGGAGCCACTTGCAGTATCGGCATCTCCAGAAGCCTGGAACCGTGACTGTGCCCGGCGGGGGAAAGCTGGGGCACGATGTTCCAATTGGAACGTTAAACAGTCTCCTCAAACAAGCGGGAATGAAGTGAGGTTTGTGATGGATTATGTCGTGGTGATTGAAAGGGCCGGAGACGGGTCGTTCTCGGCCTACGTGCCCGATTTGCCGGGATGTGTCACGAGTGGCGACTCGGAGCAAGAAGTGCGAGTTCTGATTGGAGAGGCAGTGGCGCTGCATCTCGATTCGCTGCGCCGTCACGGGGAAACCGTTCCTAGTCCAGTGACCACAGTCCATGTCATTCATGCCGCTTGATGTCGGCAGAGTGTGCATCGTTTCGGTGGAGGCCACTGGTGCGATGGAGTTTTCGTGCCATGATTTGGATTGAGGGTGCAGGTCAAGCCTGCAAACCGGCGACGACTCCGGGTCACCAAGAGCGGCATGGCGTCAGCCTGCCGAGGCGGGGAGAGCGTGTTGGCACGCGGGCGAAGCGGAGCTTCGGGGATCTGCGGCCCCAAGCTGGGAGCTTGGGACCGAGGAGCAATGAGCTTGGCGAGGGCCTCGGCAGGCTGACGCCGTGCCGCTCACCTAGAACATCGAGCGTTCCACGAAGCCCGTGTCGCCTTCGCCGTTGATGAAGGTGGGGTGGTCGATAATGCGGCGGGCGAGGGGGATGGTGGTCTTGATCCCTTCGACGACGAACTCGTCGAGGGCGCGGCGGAGGGTCTTCAATGTCTCCTCGCGGTTGGGGCGATGGATGATGAGCTTGCCGATCATCGAATCGTAGTACGGCGAAATCTTGTAGCCTTCATACGCGTGCGAATCGAACCGCACCCCCATCCCGCCCGGCGGTCGGAACTTGGTGATCGTGCCGGGACAGCCGCGGAACCCGTTTTCGGTGTCTTCGGCGTTGATGCGGACTTCCATCGCGTGGCCGTTGCAGGGGATGTCCTTCTGCGTGAACGCCAGCTTCTCCCCCGAAGCCACGAGAATCTGCTGCTTAATTAAGTCGATACCGGTCACCTGCTCGGTCACGGGATGCTCGACCTGAATACGGGCATTCACTTCGATGAAGTAGAACTTGTTGTCCTGGTCGACGATGAACTCGCACGTTCCGGCATTGTAGTAACCGGCTGTCTTGGCCAGTCGCACAGCGGCTGTGCAGAGTTCCTCACGCACTTTCTTCGGCAGGTTGGGAGCGGGGCTTTCCTCGATCAGCTTCTGGTGCTTCCGCTGCATGGTGCAGTCGCGTTCCCAGAGGTGGACCACATTCCCGTGCATGTCGCCGAGCAACTGGACCTCGACATGCCGAGGCTTCTGGATGAATTTCTCGACGTAGACGCCGCCGTTCTTAAAGGCCTTCTCGGCCTCGTTCGAAGCCGCTTTCAATTCTGTTCGCAGCTGAGCTTCATTGTGAGCCGCGCGGATTCCCTTGCCTCCGCCACCGGCAGTAGCCTTGATGAGGACGGGGTAACCGATCTCGGCAGCGACCTTGGCGGCTTCGTCTTCGTTGGCGACGAGTCCTTCGCTGCCGGGCACTGTGGGCACCTTCGCTTCGCGAGCAATCCGACGCGCGGCGACCTTATCCCCGAGGGCGGCCATGGCCTGGTGGGGAGGCCCGATAAACTCGATCTTCGAGGCTCGGCACATTTCCGCGAAGTCATGGTTCTCCGACAGGAACCCGTACCCCGGATGAATCGCATCCGCGTTCCCGACCTCAGCCGCGCTGATGATCCGCTCGATCTTCAGATAGCTATCCGTGGCGGAAGCAGGCCCGATGCAGAACTTCTCATCGGCCAGATCGAGGTACGCCGCCCCACGGTCGGCTTCGCTGAACACGGCCACAGTGCCGATGCCCATTTCGCGGCAGGCCCGAATGACCCGCAGGGCGATTTCACCGCGATTGGCGATCAGGATGCGTTGGAACATGAGGCAACTTGAAAGAAGTGACACACGAGTGGAAACGACAGCAATAAAAAGCCCAGTGGTTGCTACCACGGGGCATTGCTCACACTATGGCTGAACGAGGAACAGCACCTGTCCGTACTCGACCGCATCGCCATCCTTCACCAGGATTTTGGCGATGAGTCCCGCGCAGTCCGATTTCACGGGATTGAAGAACTTCATCGCCTCAATCAGGCAGACCACCATATCGTTCTTCACCCGATCCCCAACTTTCACAAAGGCGGGCTCACCCGGCTGAGGCGAAGAGTAATAACTGCCCACCATCGGGCTCTTGACCTGCAACAACCCGTCATCGCCCGACTTGGCGAGTGCAGTCGCGGCAGGGGCCGTCACGGACGACGCAGGAGCATGAGCCATCGGCGGCGGAGCAAAATGCCCACCCATCGGCATCGCCTGCACGACCTCTTGCGGGCCACGCTTCAGCTTCCATTGCTGGTCGCCCCGACGCAATTGCACTTCACGCAGGTCGTGCTTTTCCATCATCTCAACCAGCTGTTGCAGCTTGTCGAGATCAAACGAATCTTCTCCTGCGGAACGTGCGTCCGTCATGGATGATCATCCTTATGGCCGGGTAGATCTGTGGCCAAGTTTGGCGGTGTTTGTGTGGGGGCGGTCAGAGTGACAAGATGAACTAGAGGTCGCATCACACCGAAAGGGAACTTCATCCCTCTTCAGTGATTGAGGTACGCCACGTGACATCAGTGCGCACCAGCCCCGTTGTTGATCGGGCAGCAGTTTAGCGAACTCTAGGGGGAATTCGCGAGCGAAGGCTGTGACACATTTGAACAAAAGTGCCTTTTTGTTCAGGTCAGCCTCTCCTGCCGCTTAATCCTCAATGATATCAATGTCATCTAACTCCAAGACTTCGTCTTCTCGTGGACGCTTCGACCGAGCGGGATGGAGCTTCCGCTGAGTTTCTTCGACGGCAAAGTCTCCTTCTTCGTCCGGGATCGCCACTGGTAAATCCTGACTCAAGAATCTCGGGTCGACGCGCCGGGCGGGCCGGCCTTCGGGGGCTTTGGCGGCTGGGGCTTTAGAGGGAGTTGCGGATGCTTTCTTTTTTTGCAACTGTGGAGCTGGCTTCTTCACCGGGACCCGTATTTCCAGGCGGTATCCCACGTCACCGATGTGGATGACATCCCCGGCTGCGATTCGGCATTCCTTGGAAACGGGCTTCTCGTTGACGCGAACTCCGTTCATGCTGCCCAGGTCACGCAGGACGTAGTGGTCATCGATTTGAGCAATACAACAATGCTTCCGTGACACCTTGCGACTGTTGAGTAAGATCACGTCGCATTCGGGTTGGCGTCCGAAGAAGAGGATGGGCTTATCAATGGCAATTGCGGGCCCGCCATCGAGCGGGACGAGGTGCATGAGCATGAACAAGCCTTTCATTCTCGGTTGCTGCACGGGGGGGGCGGGCAGCCAGAAGGCTAAGGAATCACTCGATGGTATCACCCTTTGAGGTCGGTGAACATGCCTGACTTTCGGTTTAATCCGCTCGTACGAGTGACTACACCGCCCGGTCATGTGCCGATGCTCGACGCGGGTGGTCCGAGTCAATCGGCGCCCCGCAATCCCACGCCTTCCTACTTGAGGGGAAAACCAATAGACCCGCACGCCAGACCGGTTATGATCGGGCAGACGCAACATCATCCCACACCGGTTGAACACCTCCATGCCCCGCTTTCGCATCGCTGTCGCCACAGCTCCATTCCGCCTGCCCCTCAAAGAGGCCATCAGCACGGCGGCCCAGATCGGGGCGGAAGGGATTCAGTTCGATCTCGCTCGCGAGGTGACTCCCACTGAGTTCGGCACGACGGCTCTCAAGCAGCTCGTGCATTATGTCGAGGAGCGGAACCTCAAGGTGGCGACCGCGACGTTTTCACTCGTCCGACCGCTCTATGACTTCGAGGACATCGATACCCGTGTCCACGCCCTGACCGAGGCCATGGAACTTGCCGCCCGCCTGAAGCTCCGCCAGCTGACGATTCGAGTCGGTCGTATCCCGGATGAAGCGACCTCAGCCGAGCATGTCCGCATGGTCGAGGTGCTCCGCGATCTCGCTCGCCTGGGGAACCGCATCGGCGTGGTGCCGTGTATGACACCGAGCGAAGACGCCTCGCAGACGCTGATCGATGTTTGCCGATCGGTGACCGATGGACTTCTGGGTATCGACTTTGATCCGGCGGGCACGGTGATGACCCGCCGCGACCCGGTCCAGGCACTGCGCGACCTGCATGAACACGTCCAGCATATCCAGTTCCGCGATGGTCGCCGAGATGTCGACGGGGTGGGCGTCGAGGTGCCCCTCGGTCGCGGGCAAGTCAAATGGGACGAGACCCTCGCCCTGCTCGACGAAATGCGGTTTTCGCTCTGGGGGACCGTCCGCCGCACCACGGGCGACGATCGTGTCGGCGACTGCCTCAAGGCGATTCAATACGTCCGTCGCGTGGCGATGGGATTGTGAGATGCTGTCGTCAGTGTATCTAGCGAACTCTACGGCTCCGGAACGCCGAGTTGACGGCAAATCGCCCGTGCCGTGTAGTCATCCACCTCGCGGTGACGCGGAATGGTCGATTGGCGGTTGATCGCCGAGTTCTGCCAGACCGAGTGACTCCTCCCCTCCCGAAGCAGCTCACAACCGTGCTGGCGAGGGTGCCGGACCAAGTCCTGGCGTTTCATACCACCACGCCCGCAGGAATTTCACGCACTTCACTACTGGCACCGAGGTGCAGGTAGATTGGTTCCTCAATGTCCATTTCAAGATCCGTCGCGGTGGGGTCCGGGATGGGGAGTGGTTGCCCCAACTCCACCGCCGCTTCGGCGCTGTCGACCAGCGCGAGTGCTAATGAATGCCGAGCCTCATCCAAGTCGGCTCCCCACGTAATTGCGGCCGGGAAATCGAGTACCTGTGCGTGGACACCCGTGGTGACATACTTGTAACCCGCCTTGTACCGCAACATGGCAACCCTCCTCGACCCCACCCATCCACGCACTCTCCCAGTGTATTCACACATGGGAAACCTGTCCAATCGCCTAGCGTGGGCACTGGGCAGGGCTGGTGTGTTTGCCACAACTCCCAGTTTCGCAAACTGGCGAACCAATAATTCCGCCCCCGAACGCTGGCATGTCCGACTTCCAGCCCTTATGCTTCCGAGTCCTTTCCCGGAGCGTCCAGGAAAGTATGTCTCGACGAGACACCGTCATCGCCGCAGAACCTGTTGCCAGGCAAGAAGTTACGAGATGCCCAACAACGTCAATGCCGAAAAGGCACTCCGTCAGAACATCAAGCGTCGCCTGCGCAATCGTGCGGCGACCTCGACCTTGCGTACCGCGATCAAGAAGGTCCGCGTCGCTCTGGCCGACCCGGCTCCAGATGTTCAGGTTCTGGAAACCAACCTGAAAGCAGCTGTCAAGCGGCTCGACCGCGCAGCTGCCAAGGGCCTGATCCACCGCAACGCTGCGGCTCGGACCAAGTCCCGGCTCGTGAAGCAGCAGAAGCAAAAGCTGGGCACCACAGCTCCCGCTGCCCAGTAATTGCCTGATTTGACATCAGCGATTCCCACAGCCGTCCCCCGGGGGCGGCTGTTTTCGTTGACACCGCCCGTGGCGAGCAGGTAGCGTCAGCTGACAGGAGGGGCTGTTTATGAACCACATTCGACATCAGTTAGGTCGGCGGAGTGCTCTGGCCTTGCTGGCAGGGTCACTCGCCAGTGCCGTGTGGGCTCAAGAGAGTTCACCCGCCAAAAACGTCAAGCACCTCGCCATCGGCAACTACGGGATGAAGTCCCTGACCACTGAAGAGGCGATCCAGGCCATTGCCGAAATCGGGTACGACGGGTTCGAACTGTGTGCGATCCCAGAATGGGATAGCACGCCCGCCAAGATGGGGGTCGAGCGGCGGAAGGCTGTGGGTTCGTTGCTCAAGGAGACTGAGCTGCGACTGGTAGCGGTGATGGAGAATCTGCCGCCGAGCGCGGATGACCAGCAGCACGGGTTCGGGGTGGAGCGACTCAAGGCGGCGATCACGCTCGGACGCGATCTGGTTCCTGGTCAACGGCCATTGGTGCAGACCGTCCTCGGCGGCGGCAAGTGGGACGAGGTTAAGGCCATGTTCCTTGATCGGGTGGGCGACTGGGCGAAGATGGCTGAGGAGCATGATGCCACCGTGTGCATCAAGCCGCATCGGTTCGGGGCGATGTCGACTCCGGAGCAGGCGGCGTGGTTGATCCAGCAACTGGGGGATACGCCGCGCATCCGGATCGTCTATGACTACAGCCACTACGCCTTCCGCGACCTGACCGTGACCGCGACGATCGAGCAAGCTCGTGGGCTGGTGGCCTATGTCGCTATGAAGGACGCCATTCAAACCGGAGAGAAGGTGACCTTCGCTCTCCCCGGAGAGACAGAAGTGTTCAATCAGGCGGCCATCGTGCGAGCCCTGAAAGCCAGTGGCTACGCGGGCGACTTCTGCTGCGAGGTTAGTTCGCAACTCTCCATGCAAGCTGGCTACGACCCGCTCCAGACGGCGAAGACCTGCTACCACAACATGGCGATGGTGTTTACCGGGTAGAGGCAAAGTCGCCGTAGGGCGTGCGGCCGACTTGGCGTTCCGTCA
>JAYTCW010000369.1:0-22385 GCA_043736295.1 Planctomycetota bacterium
CTGGAATGGGCCTTCAGCCAAGTCACAGAACATGGCCAAACCGTCGATCGCGTGATGGTGAGACTGGGGATCGGGTGAAATGCAAAACTTCAGTCACAAAGATCAATGCCGTATACCCTCCTGAAGCGGCAAGAGTCGGAGCCGTACTTTTAGTAGGCGTCGATGAGGTGTTTGGTCTGGCAACAACAAATGCTGAGTTGCTCTTCGATCGCGATTCGCTGTACGCTTGGATTCGAGGGTACGTATTGAACCATGCAGCTGAGCCGATGTTGAATGACATTCCAGTTTCTGACATGATCAAGAAGATTGAAGAGCCTGATTCGAACAATAAAGCACTACGCGACAAAACTATTGATGCGACGAAGTAACCGTTCTCGGCGGGGTGGCCCGGACGCTTCTTTGACATCTCGGTCCCAAGCTCTCGCTAGCTCCGCTTGGGGCCGCATCTCCCCGAGGCTCCGATTCGCCGCGTGCCAACACAGCCTCGGTCGCTGCGACGCATGACCGATTCATGCGGCGTGGAACCTCAAGTGGGTCGCTGGCGACCCATGTCACCCGTGTGGGTATGCAAACGTCGAGCGGGGACGGGCAGGAGTGCCCATCCGAATTTACTGTTGCTTTGCACGATCCTTTTCGGACAGAATCCTCACTGTTCCAACACGCCGCGTCGCGCAAGGTATGGGGAGTAGGTCATGAGCACACAAGAACTGATTCAATCGGAGTTAACTCGTTTGGACGAAGCGGGGTTGCGGGCGCTGTATCCGGTGATTCGCACCTTTGTGGATGCGCGACGTTCGACCGAGCGACCGGTGCCCGAACGTGCAGACTCGGTACTGACTCGGCTGTCACAGATCAGCATTGATGGTCCGGAGGATCTGTCGACGCACCACGATCAATATGTCAGCGGAGTCAAGCGTGCTTGAGCCTCTGTTTGTGGACACATCGTACGTCTTGGCGCTAATCAACCGGCGTGACCAGTTTCACGTTCGCGCGCAGGAGATGGCTCGGCAGTGGGCCGGTTCTCCATTGGTCATCACCGACGTGATCTTGTTTGAACTCGGCAACGCTCTGTGTTCCCGCTTTCGTACGGAAGCCGCTCAAGCCATCCGAGCATTCCAAACAGACCCACTCTGTGAATTGGTCTGGCTGACACCGGACGGATTTGACGCAGCCCTGAGTTTGTTCGAGTCTCGGGGCGACAAAGAATGGAGTCTCGTCGATTGTGCATCATTCCATCTGATGCACACGACCGGTCTGTCGTCCGCGTTGACCTTTGACCACCACTTCGAGCAAGCGGGCTTCCGAGCTTTGGGACTTTCCACAACGCCGTAATCTTCGAGGCACTCGACCGGCAGTACCGCGAGCAGAACAAGCCCCCCGTCTGGTTTCTGCCGCTCAGCGAACCGATCTCGCCCCACCTCGACGAACTCCTCGGCCCGGTGCCCACGCTCCGTAGGTCAGGCAATCCTGACCGTCCGACTTGCCAAACGACAGCGAGCGGGCGGACGTAAGTCCCCCGTGCCCGGGCGACGCGAACACACCACACGGGTGAACCGGCGCTTGAGCGTCGCACAGCACGTTGGACTTACGTCCAACGCTCGCTATCGCCCCCGCCCCATGTCACTCGGGTGGACTAGCGAATGTTGATCGGGGACGGGCAGGAGTGCCCATCCTACTTCGTTGGACGTGTGTCCCACATGGTGTGTTATACTGATCGGTGTCCCGTGAGCCCCTTTGGAATAGAGGACGATCTGAAATGCCGATTCATACCATGGAACAGCAGAGCCTCGATTCGATTTCGGCCAATACGACTCCACCGGTTTGGGCCAGGATTGAAGAGGCCGCTGCTTGGCGCGGTGTGCCGGTCGGGAGTTTTGTCATTGAAGCAGCTGTCAGGGCCGCCGATGAAGTGCTGGAGCACGAGCGGCTGATTCAGCTTTCCCGCGAAGACGCCGAGCGGATTTTGGCTCTGCTCGAAAATCCCCCCGCACCGAATGCCGCGATGCGGAAGGCAGCAGATGCTCATCAGAGACTGCTCCGTGACTGAGGTGCAACCCTTAGCACGGCAGCATGATCGCGTCGGCTTCGATTGTGGAGTCGCGCCGCTGAATGCCTTTCTGCGCACGACGGCGATGCAACACCAAGAGAAGGGTGTGTCGCGCACGTTCGTGCTTGTTGATCCTGCCGCTACGCCCCCCGGTCAAATTCTGGGATACTTCACATTGTCAGCCTGTGAGGGTCTGGCCGCTCAGTTGCCGGACACATTGGCGAAACGACTGCCGCGTCACATTCCCGCCGTGCTGCTAGGACGGTTGGCAGTGGATCAGGAGTTCCAAGGACAAGGCTATGGCGGCGCGCTGTTGGTCGAGGCCATTCGACGGGTGGCTGCGACATCATCCCAGATCGGCATCGCGGGGCTGTTTGTCGATGCCAAGGACGCCCATGCGATCGCCTTCTATCAAAAGTTCGGATTCACCACTTTGGCCAGCGACGAACAGCGTCTGTTTCTGCCGCTGGCCACGTTGTTACAAATCGGCCTCTGATCGCCGGGAGCCAAGTGCTAGAGCGGACCTCGCCACGCTTCGATAGGATCAATCGACCCTCCCGCACTACACCTCAACCAGCTTGTAATCCGCCTTCGCCAGGATGTAGGGCAATCGGCGGATGATGTTGCGGTCGTAGTCGCGGGTGTCATCGTCCAGCTTGTCCCATTCGACCATGTTCTGGTTGTAGGTGATCCCTGCGGGGGCGGGTTGCGTTTGTGGGTTGCCGAAGCGCCATCCGAGTTTGGAGGCGGCGGCCATCCAGTTGTTGTGCTCCTGCCGGGCCAGCCGTTCCAGTTCGTCCGCATTCAATTGGTACGAGGACTGGGGCTCGATCAGCTCGAAGGGGGCGAAGACCATCCGGAAGCGGCGGACGACCTGACCCGCATTGTTCTGTACCTCCAGCATCCCGGACAGGCGATAGGCCAGTTGGCGGTTGGACTCCTTGAACTTCTCTTCGAGTTTCGGCCACGGGCGATACGCAGGCTTGGCGAGCAATCGCGTTCGCTCGGCGCTATCGGGGGCTGCGGCGATCTTATGCTGATGCAGAGCGAGGTAGTCCTGGTGCAGCACTTGGGCCAGCAGTTCGGCCACCGGGTGTCGGGAGACGATCACGTCGTCCAATCGGCTCTGGATTCCAACGGGATGAAGATTCGCCCCGAGTCCCCCCGCGTGGTCCATGCTGAGCATCGCGCCGAAGCTTGATGACTCGTCCTGCACGGCCACGACGACTGGCGTCGCCGCCATGTCCGGATGCTGTCGCAGTTCGTCGGCGATGCGGACCGCCTGGGACACGGCGAGTGACTCATTCGCCAGGCAGACAAAGACCGCGTCGTACTTCTCAAGAGCCAGCCCCGGAATGCGGTCGATATTCGAGAACCCGCACTTCGCTGCGGTCCTCTGGACCGGCATGATCCCGGAGACATCACCCAGATAATGATTGCGGTGGGTAAAGCACTCAGACCACGCCAGGGCTCCTTCGTCGATCACGTGGATTTCCAGATGGCCCGCTGCGGGGTTCTCGATCTTCTGGTCCTTGATGGCCCGCGCGATCAGCGAGTCCGCCAAGCGGGCCTCGGCTCCCAAACCGACGACCAGGATTTTCCTCAGCTCGGGCAGACCGGTCTCTCGCAGCATCGCCCGCGCGGCCATTTCCTGGCGGTTGAACAGTCGCAAGCGCAATCGGTCGGCCGGATTCTCGTGGTAAATGTGCCGCCGCAGCACCTCGACCAGTTCCGGTTGGTTGACCTGCATCATGCAGCTGACATCGCTCGGACGGTTTGGAGCGAGCGGGTGCATGTCAGTGGGTCTGGTCGCGTCGGAGTCCTGTAGCATGCGATACACATCGTCGACGATGTTGGCGTTGTCGCGATCGTTCTCTCCCAGAATCACGACCGCGGTCGCCCGGTCGATGCGGGCGTTCGTCAGTGCCCGGATATCGATCGTCCCAGCCTCCATGCAAATCGCCCCCAGCGCCCTGCACTCGTCCCAACTGGTCAGCGTTTCGCGGTGACTGACGATGACCACGCTCGGCGGTTTAGGTTGGGCTGAAGTCGGCGTTCGCAACCGCTGGATCAGCGGCACCAAATTGTCGCGGACTCCATCGGCCAGGATCACCACATGATTACGAGCCAGTACCTGCACCAGAAAGCGGATCACCGGCTGTCGAAACAGTCCCAACAGCAGAGTCAGAATCGTAAACGACCAGACTAGCGCCCCCATCCAGCGAGCCACGTCAAGACAAGGAGTATCGAACCTCGCATCAGCCGGTGCCCCCAGGTCGAACAGCTGTAAGGTCTGGTAACAGATCGAGGACCAACTGGCAGCGGGGTCGGCCTGGGCGAACCCGTAGAGTCCCGTCGCCAGAGTGGCGAAAACCAGCGACATCGCCCCCCAGAGCCAGCGTTCACTGAGAAGGCGGAAGCAGCGGTAGAACTTGCTCATGAGATGTGGGCTCAGGGTGATGAGATCTAAATGACCGCCGAGAAGTGCACAATTGTCGTCGGACTTTTGTCGTCCTCAACGCGATCGGTTCGCTGCGACGCGAAGTCTTCGAAGCGGAGCGGTGTGAGCCAGCGGTCCATTGGGGACGGCAGAATTCTGCTACGCCGGGCGTTACGTCTCCCCAAACATCCCGGCCAGTTGCTGGTACACTTGGGCCAGCGCCGGGTCGAAGTGCAGATTACGAGCCTGCATTTGGTCCAGCACCACGTAGCACTCCCGCAGTTCCGCCACGAACCCGGCCTCATCGCCGCTGGCTCGGGCGTGATGCGCCAGCCGCTACGCGATGCGGTGATACTCGCCGAAGAGCCGCTGGGCCTCGGGCAGACTCCCCGGCTCACGCGCCGGATTGTCGAGCCAGACTTAGTGAGTTGCCTTCACGTTCTGACGGGCGGTGTAGCGGAGCATCTCTTCGGTGAGCCGATTGATCCGTCTCTTCAACGACTGTATCGTCAACTCGCGGGCGTAGGACTGTCCCGGCTCCGCCCGCGAATCATCACAGAGACGCTGCAACATCTCCCGTTTGACGCGTGTATTTTCCAGTTGCAAGTCGTTCTCGATCATCGCATCACCTCAATGAGACCTTTGGGAATGCCGACCCGGTCGGTGCCGAAAAACTCTCGTGTGAATTCGGTGAACTTCTTGGCATTCGCGAATTCGATCGTGAGAAACGGCAATCCTTCAAGCAGTTCCTCATTTGCCGACCGATCAAGTGGATAGTCATTGTCGTCGATCAGCAGCACGCAGTCGACATCATTGGGCTGCCACTTGTCCGTGACAAAGCTGCCGTTGATGACAATGCTATGGGCACCTGCTCTCCACGCCAAGTCGACCATCCAGCGCAACGACTCCATCTGGACGCGACGCAGTTCTGATTCCAATCCGAATCGAGCCTCGATTTCGACCAGACTTGCTGGGTGAATTCCGGCGGGGAGGTAACCCCTGTCGTTGAAATCCGGAATCATGGTTGGTTCCCCTGGGATCGCTGACGGACCTGGCCCACCAGTCGGCGGCTGACCTGCACATCATTCTGCCACATTACACGGGATAAGTCACTGCCCCCCCCCGTTTAGCTGCGACGCGGAGTCTTCGAAGCGGAGCGATCTCCCGCCTGACTGGTCCGAGTGGCAGATCGATAGCGAGCGGCTGGACGTAAGTCCGCCGTGTTGGGCGGCGCGGCATCGCTCTCCAGCCCGCCGCTTGGTCGGAGAGCGTCGCTCGGGCACGGGGGACTCACGTCCGCCCGCTCGCTGCGGTCTGGCCCCCACCCGGTTAGCTGCGACGCGAAGGCTTTGCGCAGCGGAGCAGTGTTCTGTAGCAGAAGTCGTCAGACTTCTGCTGTCCTGCGAATGGCGTCCCGGGCACGGCAGAATTCTGACGAATTCTGCTACCCCGGGCGTCACGTCTCCCCGAACATCCCGGCCAGTTGCTGGTACACCTGGGCCAGCGGCGGGTCGAAGTGCAGGTCGCGTTGCTGCATTCCGTCGAGCACCACGTAGCACTCCCGCAGTTCCGCCACGAACCCGGCCTCGTCGCCGCTGGCTCGGGCGTGATGCGCCAGCTTGAAATGCGAGACTGCCAGATCCCGCTGCCTTGCCGCGTTCGCCGGGTCGGACTCGGCCAGCCGCTGCCGAATGCGGAGCGACTCGCCGAACAGCCGCTGGGCCTCGAGCAGATTCCCCTGCGCCGTCGCCAGCTCGCCGAGCTTGTTCAGCGACACCGACAGATCCCGCTGCCACGCCGCGTTGGCCGGGTCCGACTCGGCCAGCCGCTGCCGGATGCGGAGCGACTCGCCGAAGAGCCGCTGGGCCTCGGGCAGATTCCCCTGCGCCGTCGCCAGCTCGCCGATCAGATTTAACGCCTGACTTTGCGCCCGTTCATTTCCCAATTGCTGGAAGAGCAGGAGGCTCTCCGTTGCCTGCTCCTTGATTTCCGTGGTCCCGCTCCGGTTGCTTCTGATGGTCGCCCGACGCAGCAGCGCGCGAGCGCGGGCGGGAGCTGTCAGATGGGGCAGCACTTCTTCCAACATGGCTGCGAGGTCGAGCAGCGTGGCCCAGCGACCCTGGTTGTCCCAATCTCGCCAGGCGGCCTCCAGGGCCTCGGCACCCGCTTCCGGCTCGGCAAGTAACTGATGGTAGAGCTGCTCGATGGTCCGATCGGAAGTCACAGTTTGCGTGGTTTGGCTAACGGCTCGCAGGGCGCGGGCCGAGAGAGCGGGCAGGCGACCTTCCGTATGAAGTTTGTCTCGCAAAGCGAGTCGCGTGACCTCGTGAATATTGAACGCACCCGAAACCGCGAGAAACGGTTCGGTCACGGGCAACTCGCCCAGCCGTGCCGACCAGCCAGAGGCGTCACCAGCCAGATCATGATCCAATACGAATGCCAATGTGGACGCATCCCACCAATGGGGCACGGCGGCCGCTTCGAGCGCTCGTCGCAGGTCAGGCTGGCCGTCCGTGAGTCGTGCGACGGAGCGTAGAGCCAGTCCCCCCGGCTGAGCGGCGGCCGCTTCGATTTGTGCGAGGCGCTCTTGGAGATTCATGCGAGGGTGCCTCCCCGCGAGCAGAGGTTCTTGATCTCGTCCAGGGCTGTTTCAGAGCTGATGTCGTGGTCGTGACGGCCCTCCTTGACGAAGCGATCACGCATCAAGACGAGGCTCGAAACAAACACCGCGATCTCCTCCCGTTTGCCTTGGTATCCAATCGCCACGGCGTGATCGGCGAACGCCTCCTTATCTTTGAGTGCGTCACACTCGGTGGTGACGGAGAGGTTCCCCCACGGCTGGCTTTTTGCGGGGGGCAACTCGCGGCCCGCCACGACACAGCGGAGATGATCGTCGTCTAGGCAGCGTTCCAGGACTCTGCCGACCCAATGGCGATGTTGATGCTCGGCATGCTCAAAGGCGTCGAAGAAGATCACCACCGGGTGCCCGGCACAGGCATCGAGCAACCCATCGATTCGCTGAATGATATTTCCGGAGACGGGAACGGCGACCCCCAGTGCGCGAGCGATGGATACGACATGCTCCTCGGGAGTATTGCCCGCGATCTTGAATTCGACGCGAGCGGTGCTTTTCCTGCCGAGTAAATCTCGCGTGTGATTGTAGAGCGTACTGAGGAGCGTACTCTTGCCTTGTTTGCCATGACCATGCACCAACAGGATGCGAGTGGAGGGCGAGGCGGTGAGCATCCGTTCGAATGCTTCGAATGCTGTGATGCAGTTCAGGAAGCCCTTGCGATCCACTGGAACCTGGCTGGCAGGAAACGGGACGAACGGATCAGGTGGGGCCACTGCGGATGCACCACTCGTCGTGCTAATACCCGGGAAGGGAGGCTCGGGTTGTGCGTACGGTGCGGGAGAAGATGCGACCGGGGTGATACCCACGAGGACTTTGAGGATGGCCGCATGGGCCGCATCACGATCAAGAGTGTACAGCCGGGCCGCCAGCAGCATGGCGTGCATGCCCGGGACAACGCACTCTTGAACGACGAGCGGCAGGAGGAAGCGAGCCCCTCCGTTCTGCAGGTGCAACCGCCAGTAGGCATCGAATTCCTCCACACATGCGCCCGAGGTCCAGTAGTCCTCGGAATAGAGCGGGATTAGGCGGCAGCAGTCGCGGGCCGCGTCGCGCATGTTACCGGTCCAAGTCGTGCCGACCTGAAACTCATCCATCAGCACCGTGGAGTATCCCGCCGTGCGTACTACCCAATTGACCCACCGCGCCCACGCAGCTTGCGGGCCGCGATAGCTGATAAAAAAGTCGATCGTGCCCTGCGGATCGGTCATGATTTTGATTTGATAACGAAATGCTTGAGGGATGGCCCTGCGGTGCTTGCCAGCGGAATCGCGTTTCACGAGACTGAAACCAACGCTTCGGCGATCTGCCCGAGGTCTCCCCCTGTACAACTCACGTGGCCACTATGAAAACGATTCTCGTCACTGGCGATTTTCTGATTGATCATCACATCTACCAGGGAACCCGGCATCACTTCGGGGACCAGGCCAGCCCCGGGGTGTGCGTCACCGAAGAACTGGGCGGGGCCGCTTTGATTCATCGGCTGTTGCTGTCGATGACCGCTCCGCCGGAGGCCCCTTGGACCAGCGTGCTGGGGATCGACGAATCGACAGCCCCGCAGCAGGCAGCTCCTTGCATTCGTCCCGATGGAGGTTGTTCGGACCGTCCGTTTTATGCTTACGCCTTCTGGCGGCCCTTTTGTCGACCGGGTCAGGACCAACCGTCTTACTGGCGGGTGGGCGAGTCGATGGGCTTTGGCGGAGGCCCCACCACGAACGGTCTTTGGCCTTGGCAGCCGGTTCTCGACCGACCAGCCGCTCCGGAGGTGCTGGTGATCTCCGATGGTGGGATGGGGTTTCGCTCCCGAATCAATATCGCGAACTGGGGCGTGCCGATTGCCGACCAGCGGTTACTGGATCTGTATCGCGAAACGAACCCCGGTTTGGTCTTGCCCGTGCAGCAAGAGCCAACCTGGATCGTGCTGAAGATGTCCGCACCGGTCGGCGAAGGGGATCTGTGGCGAGAGTTGTCGCACTATCACGCGGAGCGTCTCGTGGTCGTGGTATCGGCCAATGAACTGCGCCGGGCGGATGTGCGCATCGGCCAGGGGCTCTCCTGGGAACAGACGCTGGAGGATCTGCACGCCGCGATTCAGTCGAATGCCCGAATGCAGTCGCTGATGAAGTGCCGGCATCTGGTCATCACCTTTGATTGTGAGGGAGCGTTGTGGCTCAGCAACGAGGGGGCGACCCATCAGGCGACATTCCTGTTTGACCCCGAGTCTGTGGAGGGCGAGCGCCGCCGGAGTATCGAGGGAGATGCGTTCGGGCACCTCTCCAGTCTGACCGCGATGGTGGCCTCTGAACTGGTCGAGTCGCCAACGACACCCGATCTCGAGCGTGCCATGCGGCGCGGCTTGGTCGCCATGAGAAAACTGCGCGAGCAGGGACATGGCAATGCCTCGAAGGCTGGGACCGGGTTCCCAGCACAACTGTTGGTCGATTCGACCCAGCCCAATGCCTCCGAGAAAGACAAGGACCCGCTCGCTGCCCTGCATGTCTGCGAGTTCACCTGCGATGAAGGCCATTGCCCGGTACATCCCGGTTGGAGTCTGCTCGCTCTGCGCGAATCGAGTGACGCTGCCGCACGCGGCGTCCCGCTGAATGGAATCGCCCGCCGCGTGCTGGTTCAGGGGCCTGGTGCACTTAACGCTCCGACACTGAAGGTCGGGGACTTCTTCACCGCAGACCGGGGAGAGATTGAGGCCCTTCGCAGCCTTCGGCAGCTGGTGCATGCCTACGTCGATGCTCCCAAGGCTGACAAGCCGCTCTCGATCGGCGTCTTCGGTCCACCGGGAGCCGGAAAATCGTTCGCGGTGAAAGAACTGGCCCGTGATCTCCTGAAAGAGCGTCTGGGATGGCTGGAGTTCAATCTGTCGCAGTTCAACGGTCCTGCCGATCTGATCGGGGCTCTCCATCAGGTGCGTGACAAGATACTGGAGGGGAAGGTTCCCGTCGCCTTCTTCGACGAGTTTGATTCACAGAATCTCAACTGGCTCAAGTACCTGCTGGCCCCCATGCAGGATGGACGCTTTCAAGAGGGACAGATCAGCCACCCCGTGGGGAAGTGCCTGTTCATCTTCGCTGGGGGAACCAGTGACACCTTCGAGGAGTTCGAGTCGCGAGGCAGAGGTGAGGACTCGCAAAAGAAGAGCGAGTTCGTGGCGGCCAAGGGACCCGACTTTGCGAGTCGACTGGATGGCCGCCTGAACGTCGTCGGACCCAACCCGCGTTCTGGGGCGACGGACGGGTTACCGGATATCTTCTATCCGGTACGACGAGCGTTGTTCATCCGGTCGAGACTCAAGTGCGACAAAGAGCGGTTGTTAATTCAGCCCGGACTGGCGACAGCGTTCCTCGAACTCTCCCGCTACAAGCACGGTTCCCGTTCACTGACCAAGCTGGTGGAACCGCTGCGCACACTCCGACAGAACTCACCCGAGGCCACCTTGGGGGCATCCTCACTACCGCCACGAGATCAGTTGGCCATGCAGGTTGACCTGAAGGAGTTCGAAGAACTGCTTCAACGGGATGAGGATGCGGCCAATTGCCTGGGGGGCGACAAGCTGGCCGGTGCCGTTCATCAGTTTTATCGCAAGAAGGGCCAGGACGAACACTGGATCAAACCTCAGCATGATCGCGAGTTTGCGGATCTCTCTCCATTTGACCAAGCTACCAATCGTGCAGCAGCCCGCCGCATTCCAGGTGTTCTGGCGCTGGTCGGATTAAAACTGGTCGATGGCCAGGCGACCGAAGAAGAGCGAGCGAACGTGGCCTCGATCTTGGCGTCGCAACAAGACCTCCTGGGCGAAGCCGAACACGAGGGCTGGATGGACTGGCACCACGCCAACGGCTGGTCCCAATCCACCTCTCGAAATGACGGCCTGCAACAGCACAACCTGCTTGTTCCCTACGTGAAACTCAGCGAGAAAGAGAAGGACAAAGATCGAGATGCAATCCGTAACTATCCCCACATCGCAGCTCTCGCGGGACTGAAAATCGTGCCAACCACAATGCTCGTCTCCGATGCGAAAGAGTCCGTTGAGGGGTAAACTCGGATCTTGAGTTTCGTAACAGGGACGATGCACCGCAACTGGTCCGCCACACATGAATCCCCTAAAAACACTCCGCATCTTCATCTCCTCCCCCGGCGACGTGGGGGAGGAGCGTGACAAGGCCCGCCGCGTGATCGACGCGCTCCAGCGGCACTACCCCGGCGTGACGCTGCAGCCGGTGTTGTGGGAGGATCTGGCGCTTCCGGCGACGGCGTCGTTTCAGGGGACGATCGACTTCATCCTGCAGCAAGAGCCGATCGATGTGGCGGTGTTCATTCTCTGGTCGCGGCTGGGCAGTCCGCTGGGACCGGCGATCACGCGGGCGGACGGGTCGGCCTATCGCAGCGGGACCGAACGCGAGTTCGATGTCATGCTCGCCGCGTTCGAGCAGAGCGGCCAGCAGCGACCGGTGATCCTGGCCTACACCCGCGCGGACGAAAGCGGCTTTCGCGACTCGCTAACGAAATGTCCGGGGAGCGAACTGGAGGACCGCATCGCCCAACGCAAACTCGCCGAGTCGTTCATCCGCGAGCAATTCAAAGATGCCGAGGGCCACAACGTCCGGGCCTACCACAGCTACCGCGAACCGGTCAGCTTCGCCCAGCGGCTGCATACGCACCTGCACTAGGTCCTCGATGAACTGCTCGGCGAAGGGGTCGCTCCGCGCTGGCTGGACGAACCCTATCGCGGGCTGGAGGTCTTCGATGTCGAGCACGCTCCGATCTTTCAGGGCCGCGATGAGGAGACGTGCGATGTCCTCCAGCGACTGCGGGACCAAGAGCAATCCGGCTGTGCCTTCACTGTGATCGTCGGGGCCAGCGGGTCGGGGAAGAGTTCGCTCGCCCGGGCCGGAGTGGCAGCGGCCCTCACGCAGCATGCGTACGATGACCATGTGAAGGTGTGGCGCGTCGTCACGCTCTTCCCCAGTCTCGGCGGAGGCGACCTCAACCGAAGTCTCGTCCGCGCCCTGGCCGAGCAACTGCCCGAACTGCGCAGCAGGGGCTTGCCTCACACGGTCGTTCAGTCCGCATTCTTGCCATACCGACTCTCCTATGTCACGATGCCTGGATGCCCCCTCCCATCGTATTTCTGAGTGCCGTGACCGGGGACTTCGGACTGAAGTTCCTGCATGAGCTACGGGTCTGCATCGATGATCAGGGTTGCCACTGCCGCTACCGGGGGAATCTCAAGCAGAGTGGGATGATTTTGCCCGAGAAGCTGCAGAGCGAGATCCGTGATGCAAGTTGCGTCATCCATCTGGTCGGCCCGCGTTTTGGCTACGGGCCCGACGATGTGCCACATCCGGACATCGAACGCACACCCGCCGGGGAGTTCTGGAAGCCCGCCTGCATGACGTGGTGGCCGTTGGGCGATCTCCCCGTGCGGCGCAGCTTTACCCAGATGGAGTTCGACTTCGCTTCCGAGTTGAAGAAGCCTGTCTTCGTCATCTTCGTCGACGATCCCGCTCTGATTGCGGCAGCTAAGGATCTATCACCGGACGAGGCCCACCTGCAAGCCCAGCACCGGCGAGCCATTGAGGCTCGTGGCCACGAGTGGGCTCGCACGGACAGCGTCGCCACGCTGTCGACCCTCGCCGAGAAGCTACCGATTATTGTAAATCATTTGAAGCAGCAGATCGTGGAGTTGCGAGATGTCATCGGCAGCGTGGATCAGCGGTTGGCTCGCATCGAGTCGGCTGTCGCTAATGATTCCGAGCCAATGTCCCAAAACCTTCCCGTCTCGCCAATCGTGGCGGGGACTGGCATTTTTGGGCTCATCGCTTTGTTGATCTGGGCATTTGGTTTTCTTTTCCCCGCAGTTCCCATTGGATCGACTCCGCCCCAGCCACCTCCGCCACCCTCGGCATGGACGGAAGTTGAAGCTTTGAAGTGGGTGCAGGACAGCGGTGGCTCCGCAACAGCACTCAGAGAAGGGAAAGTGGTGGATGTCGGTCCAGCATTTGATGTCGAGCAGCCGTTCGGCATTGTCTCGATCAACTTGTCGGATTCTCAGGGAGACATGGATTCTTCTATCATCCGGCTACGTGGGCTGCCATTGCTCAGCGATCTGGATCTTTCATGGACCAAACTCAGTGACAAAGGGGCTACCGACCTCCAACATCTTCCATGGCTTACAGTTCTGAATATTCAGGGGTGTCCTGTGGGCGTGGATGGATTTAAGACGGTCGGTGCTCTCACGAATCTGACATCGCTTCGCATCGGCGACACGAGGCTTGCGAATGAGGGGGCTCAGCAGGATGTCAGCATGCAGAAACTGACGGACACCGAGCTTGACGGATTTCAGCAGTCTAAGAAGCTGGAATACCTTTACCTATCCAGTTTCTCGGTGACGGATGCAGGGGTGTCGAAGCTCGTTGCAGAGTTTGAGAATCTCGTGGAATTGCAGATTGATTTTGTTTCGCTGAGAAGTACAGGAAAAGAGTCGGCGATCGAGTCACTTTCCAAATTGCAGTACCTAAGTAATCTCAGTCTCATCAAAACGGGGTTGGATAACGGAGCGATCGAAGGGCTCGCCAAGTTGATGGCACTGAAGCAACTCAACATCCAGGGCACCCTGATCAACTCGGAAGGAGTGAAGAGATTGAGAGAAGAGGATCACCTCAAGGACAAACCCATCTATGGAGGAGAGTACAGCCCGAAGCGAAATGCGGTAAAGGCTATCGTGCATGCCGGAGGAAGTGTGAATATCTCCGCTTTCGGTCAGGAGCCACTGGTTATCGATCTCAAGAACTTCGAGGCCCTGCCCGACGACTTTACAACACAACAAATCGACCTGAGCAATGTGGAAATGCTCTCGCCGGATTTGCTCCAGCTTAAAGAGGCAACCAGACTAATCGGCACTAAATATGCAATCTCGGTTCACGACGCCGAACTACTTTCTCGCCAGCTCCCTTCCCTGATATACCTCGATCTTTCGAACACAACTGTTGGGGATGCTGAGATTGCTGCACTTGGTCAGATGCGAAGACTTCAAGAAATCAATCTCAACAAGACACGCGTAACAGAAGCTGGGCGGTCTGCTTTCATTGAGAAGAATCGGGGCCGCAAGATTGAATTCACACCATGAGAGACACATGGCTTTCGTGCCACTAAGATGAACCCGCGATCCGTCCAAAGAGGGGTTAACGTCATGCCTGCCGATAGCAATCCACAGAAACGATCTGGCCAGCCGGGCCATTCATCGAAGAAAAAGCGATCCCGACCTCAGAAATCGAAAGTACCCCGGCTCTGGTTGTGGTCTGGGATAAGTGTCGGAGTGATCATGCTGTTGGCCATCGCATGGGTGAGCTTCTCTCGCGGGAAGGGAACTCCTGTAATGCCGCCTCTTCCACCGGAACCTCGGGTAGTCGTACTTCCTGATTCATTCAGCGACAGGGAGACTGCGATGTGGGTTCTCTCTGTCGGTGGTGAGGTTCGAGTTCGCGATTCGCGAGGAGGAGACAGTTACATAGTAAATCACCTCGATGAGTTGCCGAAAGGAAACTTTACCGTCGAAACGGTCACGCTCGATGATCGCGACGGCGTGACTGACGAGAAGGTCAGGAAGCTGTGGGGGCTGAAAGCCATGTCAGAACTCGGACTGGCGCGTACCAAGGTGACGGACGCCGGTGTCGACACACTGCCGGAGCTGCAATCGCTCCGACTGCTCAATTTACAAGGGTGCCCCATCACCGATAAGGGCTTAGCGTCACTGGGACGGATGCCAAACCTGGAGAATCTCATCGTCAATGGAGACTCACCTTCCTGGGAGACCGTTGAGAATACTTCTTCCTCACCTTCCTCAAAGGCAAGCATATACGCTGTCACAGACACTGGGATCAAATCACTGTCCGGGCTAAACAAGTTGGTATCTCTGTCCCTGGAAAGCGACAAAGTGACCAACTTCGGGCTGGCTTCGATTGACAAAGACTCGCCGAAGCTCTCAACACTTCTCACCGTGGGATTTCAGGTCGACAACGATGGCGTCATTCCGCTGACACGACTGAAAGACCTGCGGGTTTTGGAATTGAGCAAATCCCTGATAGACGATAAATGCATCGGCACACTGGGCCAGTTGAAATGGCTTGAGCATCTGGTTGTACAAGGGACGAAAATCACACCCGAGGGTGTTAAGCGGCTACAAGCACAGCTGCCAACGTGCAAAGTCTACGGAGGAGAGTACAACCCGAGCCGCAACATCATTCGTAACATTCTGGTCCTCGGCGGTCAGGTGACAATTTCCAGTGAGGGTCAGCCGCCACACGTCCTGGCGAGCTTTGACGACCTTCCAGAACAATTCAGCGTGCATCGCCTCGATCTGCACGGAGTGCGACCACTCTGGCTCAATGACCTCGCGATCCCCGAGGTCGCGGAACTGATCCTGACCGACTCAGGAGTGAGCCCCGCCATAGTTCGCCAGTTATGGCAGATCTTTCCGAATGTGATCGAACTCGATTTGGAAGGGACCGCAATCGGCGACCAAGAAGCAACCGCACTGACGCGTTGCGAGAAGCTGACGGACATCAACTTGACCCGCACTGGTGTGACAGACATTGGTGGGAATGAGATCGAAAAGAAGTTCCCCAATGCTGATGTTTTCTGGGGTAACCTGCCCGAACCCGCCTTGTCAGAAGCAGAGGTGGCTAAGTGGGCAATTGAAGAAATGGGGGGACAGGTTCAAATTCAGGAAAAGGGACATTCTCTGCGGGACATCAACAAAGTGGCGGATCTCCCAGCGGCAGCTTTTCATCTTCGTAGACTTATCATAAATCGAGATGCCCTAGGGGCGATTCCAGGTGTGAATGACGTGCAACTGAGTCCGCTTCGTGGACAACGATATATCGAAAGTATTAGCATGCAAGGGCACTCACTGAGCGACGTCGGTGTGTTGATATTTGAGACAATGCCGGGACTGATGGAACTTCAGCTTCAATACCCTCACAAATCAGCAAAAGGACTTTCAAATCTGTCACTGGCTTCGCTGGGCAAGATTCGACATCTTCGCTTTCTGATATTGTCTGGAAACAACCAAATCACTACTGAAGGTGTCAGACAACTCGGCGTTCGCGTAGACATGGAAAAGCTCGCGTTTGACTACAATCCCAATGTCACAGATGAATTCGTGGGGGTGATTTGCGCGAGTTTCCCCAACCTGAAAGGGTTAGACATTATGAGCACAAGAGTCGGAGACGAAGGATTAATGCAACTGGCACGTCTCAAGAGTCTGACAAGGCTTAATGCTGGAGTCGCGTCTGACTCCGACCCCACCTTGGCAATTCCGTTTGCGAAAGTTACGGACCGTGGACTATTGGCTATATCGCAGGTGCTGACACTGGAGTCATTGTCTGTCAGCGGCATTGGCATCACCGACAACGGAGTTCAATCTCTCCAGCGGCTGCCGAAGCTCAATGAGTTATCGCTAGGATTTACTGAGATCACCAATGAGAGCGTGCCTCATCTCGTCGGCATGAAGTCCTTGAACAGCGTGGTTCTTCGCAACACCAAACTGACACCCATAGCGATCAAGACTCTAAGGGAGGCTCGAAGCGACTGGAATATCACCGAGTCAAGCTGGATTGAGTGGCTGCGGGGGATGTTCAACTCTGGAGCAAAGATCACGGTGAGACCGAAATCAAAGGAGCCGCATTCGGTTTCATCATTTGATGAACTCCCTAAATCACCTTTCACGATCCAGATTGTGGATTACAGAAACCAAAAAGGCGATCTTGTTTTGCCGAGTCCGAATCAAAATGACGCAGACGCGGTTGAGTTTCTTTTGGAAAACAAGAAGGTGACCGTACAGCAGCTTAAGGGAATCGCAAAATGCAAGAGCCTAAAAAAGCTGGACTTGAAGAACACGAATGTGGTGGACGAGTACCTTGAATTTCTGTACCCGGCACAGACGCTTGAGAGTATCGATCTCACGGGCACAGGATGTACCCCAGCCGGAGTTGCCTCGCTCAAAGCGGCTCTGCCGAAGAGGTGTAAGGTCATTGGTCCGTGAGGTCACTTAGGCTTCGTAGGGTGGGACAAGCCTGCTTTGAGGCGCAGGCCCACCACTCTGGGGATACGCGTCAGGCATGGTGGGCCAGCGCTCCAAAGCGAGCTTGTCCCACCCTACAACTACTAAAAGACAGGCTGGAAGCCTATCCCACGGGGCGGTCCTGACGGACCTCCGAGTCCGTCGATCCGCTAGAGCATTCCACGAAGGGGACGAGCGTCTGCCCTGGAGCACGGACGACAACGCCCGTTCGCTCGGACCTGGGGGTCCAAGCTACGGGGCTACGCGTGAATTCGCCTCGACAGGCAAGCCCGGCGGCGAACGGGGCGGTACGATGCGGGCTTCACGCGACGGACGAGAACGTCCGTCGTACGGGCTGTGACACCCTCGCGAGTGACCTCTGATGAATCTCACTTCCACTGCCGCGCAGCACTCAGCCGGGCCGCCGCAAGTTTCGTTGGCGTTTCGTGTCGGCGTGGTTGGGCATCGTCCGAATCGGTTGAAGAATGCCAACGCCGACGAACTCGCCCAGCGGTTGCAAGAGATGCTGCAAACAGTGCAGGCGGCCGTCAGCGACCATCACCGCGTGCCGGACAACGCCAAACGCTACGCCGCATCCCCGCCCCAGTTGCGAGCGTTGTCGCCGCTCGCCGAGGGAGTGGATCGCCTCTTCGCGTCGGCGGCTCTGGACGCCGGTTACACGCTGACGGCGGTGCTGCCGTTCCATCGCGAGGAGTATGAGCACGACTTCGCTCCGGACAAGGCCCTCGTACCCGGCGCTCTCGATTCCTTCCGCGATCTGCTCGCGCGAGCCGAGACGGTCTTCGAACTCGACGGGATACGGGGGGATAAAGCGTACGCCTACCAGATCGCGGGCGAGGTGGTCCTGAACCAATCGGATCTCTTGATCGTCGTCTGGGATGGCGAGCGCAAGAACCTGCGGGGCGGTACGGAAGTGATCCTCGATGCCGCCCTCGGACGCGGTGTCCCGGTCGCCTGGATCGATGCCAAGGCCCCACACCACTGGCAACTCCTCACCAATCAGCGACAGCTGCGCGACCGTCTGGGTGACGAGGGTGAAACGATCACTCTGAGTGACAACGCCGATCGATCGGCGTTATCAGCTGTGGTCCAGCGACTGCTGCAATTCCCCGAGGCACCGGCCGCAACGGACCATGCCTATCGCCTCGATAACCCGCTCAAGGGGTGGAAGGCGTATCTGCGTGAGAGGCAAGCCCGTTGGAATCCCGCGATCTTCTGGAAGTGGTTTCGCAACATCCTGGGAAAGACGAGCTGGTTGCCCCTTTCCAGTTGGGCACCACCTTCCATGTCGGTTCCGCTGTACGAGGACGCCGTCACTTCCGATTGGCCGCGTCAGACCGATCACCCCGTCGCCCGCGTGATCGACCAGCTGCGTCCGTTCTATGCATGGCCGGACAAGCTGGCCGATCGTTACGCCGATGCGTATCGCAGTGCGTTCGTGATGGCCTACTTGCTGGCCGCGCTGGCGGTGGCGTGTGCTCTGGCTCCGGCGGCGCTGGGGATGAAGGAGCACAGCGCGGGGGAGATCATCTTCGCCGTGCTGGAGTGTCTGGCGATCCTGCTGATCATCTCGGTGGTCTGGCTCGGTCGTAAGCGGGACTGGCACCAACGCTGGCTCGACTACCGACTGTTGGCCGAGATCGTTCGGCATCAGCGTTTGGCAGCCCCGCTCGGTGGCCAGCGGGCCTCGCCGTCGGTCCCGGCCCATCTGGCCAGCTACGGTGACCCGGCCACATCCTGGATGGGGTGGTACGCCCGCTCACTGGAACGGGCCCTCGGGTTGCCCTCGGCCAAGGTCGATCGACTGTATCTGGAACGCAGCCTGGCCGACATCCGAGCCCTGCTCAAAGGGCAGATCGATTTCCATCAGACCACATCGGAACGCTGCCACAGGATCGAACATAAGCTGCACACGTTCGAGCTGTTCCTGTTCGGGGGGACGCTGGTCTTCTGTCTTCTGCATATCGCGGGCGGAATCGGCCCCTTCCATGTGCGAGGTGCAGTACTCACGTTCTTCTGCGGGTTCTTCCCGGTGCTGGGGGCCTCGCTCGCGGGGATCACCAATCAAGGCGAGTTCCGCCGCATCGGCCAGCAGTCCCGCTCCATGGCCGAACGCCTGCAAGTCCAACTAAAAGAGCTGGAGACCCTGGCCACCCGCGTAGCCAAGTCCGAGCAAGACCCGGAACAATGGTCCGCCGACATCGCGAGCGCCGCCACCGGCTCCGCCCGCACGATGGTGTCCGAAGTCCTCGGCTGGCGCGTGATCTTCCAAGACCGCCCGCTGAAGACGACTTAGAAGCCCCCGAGCCGGAAATGTCAGCGCCCGGAGTCTCGCGTGCATTCAATCGTGCCCTCTCCTGCTCCCCTCTCCCCCGGTTAGCTGCGACGCGAAGTCATCGAAGCGGAGCGATCTGCCGCTCGACAGACACCGTCACTCGAACACGGGGGACTCACGTCCGCCCGCTCGCTGCGTTCTGCCGCATAGAACATGTCCACCGGACGCGGTAAGATCGCCCTCCAGAGTCGCCTTTCGCTCCGCGAAAGAGCGTCTGCGAGCAACATTCTGCGTGACCAAGTCAACCGGCGTCCTTTGACGCTCTTTCGCGGAGCGAAAGGCGACATTCCCCCTCAGCGGGCAGCTGCGGCTATGAAACCTCTCATCTTCATCTCCTCCGTCTCGCGCGAGCTGCGGACGGCCCGGCAACTGGTGGCGAATACGCTGCACGCGCTGGGGTATGAACCGGTGTGGCAGGACATTTTTGAGACCAGCCCGGACGACCTGCGGGAGATGCTCCGCAAGAAGATCGACACCTGCTCCGCCGTGCTGCAAATCGTCGGCCACGCCTACGGAGCCGAACCGCCGACGCCGGACGCCACGTTCGGTCGCTGCTCGTACACCCAGTACGAAGCCCTCTACGCCCGCTCGCGCAAGAAGCCGGTGTACTACCTGATCGCCGAGCACGATCTGCCGCGCGATGCCGCTGCCGAGACGATCGATACCCCCCGCGATGAGAGCGACGCTGCCAAGGCCGATGCCGCCGAACGCCAACGGTTGCAGTCGGTCTACCGCCAAGGAGTCCTCACCGCCGAGCAGGTTTACTACAGTACCAAGACACTCGAAGAACTTGAACAACAAGTTCGCAGCCTTCAACTGAAAGTCGAACAGATGGAAAAGGAAGTTACTGAAGCTGCTGAAAAGAACGCTCCATATCGATCAGTCTCCAGTGGAAATCTCAAGTTCGACGTATTCATCAGCCACTCTTCTGAGGACAAGATTCTGGCAGATGCGGTTTGTCACACACTCGAAGCGAATGGATTGAAGTGCTGGATTGCACCAAGAGACATCACGCCCGGAAGTGACTGGACAGAAGCGATCATCAATGGAATCGATTCGTCAAAAACGTTTGTGCTCGTATTCACGACTCGCGCGAACGGATCAAAATACGTTCTGCGCGAGGTCGCGCGCGCCTTTGAGAACAATACCGTTGTGATTCCCTTTCGAGTTGAGGACATCCAGCCAAGCGGCAAGCTGAAGTTCTGGATCGGCCAGTCACACTGGCTCGACGCAATCACACCTCCACTCAAGATACATTTGGAAAAGTTGGTTGTTGCGGTACGCAACAACGTCACATCCACGTCAGAACAACAGGCTCCACCTAATCGCGTTCCGCAAAGTCAGGCGAAGAATGGGGGCAATTCCACTCCCAGGGCAAGCAACCAGTACCTAGCTCGCGACGTTGTTGTCAAACGACTCTTGGCTGTGTTTTGTATGAGTTTGTTGCTTTGGGTTGGGTACCACTTCGTTGACGCTCAACGTGGCAAGTCCACTCCACCCACATCACCGAAATACGTAAAACTAGCCGACTCGACAGAGCCGACAAATGTCAAAGCAGCCCCGGTGACTGGAATAGCGACGGCTGCAGTACAGGGGGCCACAACGTCCGTCCCGCAAGGCGACAACGCAACACTTCCTAATCCGGAGCGTAAGCCGCCTGAAGTCATGCTAGGACAGTACGCTGTAATCGAAATCGGTTCCAAAGGCGTGAAGCGGACCATTGCGACGTTCCCATTGGACGGATCTCCGACTTTTGCCGAAGAAAGAGCCAGAGATGCCGAAGAAAGAGCCAGTGATGTACGGGATCTTGGTTTAGTCCCAGGGCAGTTTTCGGCTGATTCTGTCGATGCAACATTCAATGCAGTGGTGAAAGCGTTCAAGTTTCTCAACGTCGACCAAAAGATTACGACAGATCGAATCGCGATTGTTGCCAGCAGCGGTGTCGTGAGTAGTTCCGAGAAAACAGCGCGGACTGCGGAACTCTTGGCGTTGAGGAATAGGATCTTTGAAGCAACGAGCCGTACGGTCGATCAACTCGTCGCCAAGACGGAAGTAGAACTGATGTTCAAGGGGATTGTCGAATCCAAGCATGAACAGCAGTGGTCTCATGACTCCCTGCTGATCGACATTGGCAGTGGCAACACGAAGTTCGGAGCATATATCGGAGAACAGTTCGTTGTAGGAGAGGTTCGAATTGGAAGTGGAAGCGCATCTCTTGAATTCCGGACGAATGTCAGAGAAGGGATGGCCCCCGAAGTGGCACTCAAGAAACTTCGAGACGAATTTGTGGAAGAACTTCGCGTTAGCGCGGCGCCTTTTGAAGGGAAGACATTCAAACACATCTATTTGAGTGGTGGCATAGTTTGGGCCATGGTCAACTTCGAGCAACCAGCCGATTTCCCAACAAGCATCACCACAGTGTCATCCAAGAGCATTGGCAACTACCAACAACGTACTCTCTTAGATTCGTACGATCTTCCAACACTTGATGCGTCACATCCGAGATTGGAGGATTTGAAGAAGGAACTCACAAACTGAAGTTTTGCATTTCACCCCGCCGCTCTGCAATAATGCTCACAAAGGGATTGTGAAGTGATTGGCGCAAACGACCCAGGGAGGGCGCAACCATGCCAGGGATTGTTGAGTACCCCACCATCGTGAAGCGGGCGTTGGAACAGTATGGCGACATGTTCGCCTCGGAGCCGCAGCGGCGGCATTTCGGAGAGTACCTGACGGGACTCATGATCGCCGAGCGCAAGACGGTCCTCGGCATCCATCGCGAGTTTGCCGACATCTCCGACCAGTCCTGCCTCAACCGCTTCATCACCGAGGTCG
>JAYTCW010000370.1:0-20293 GCA_043736295.1 Planctomycetota bacterium
GCCCTCCCGGCGGGCCTGGCCCTACCCCAATTCCAAGCCTTGTCGAGACACTGGCCTGCGGGCGAAGCGGAGCTTCGGGGAGATGCGGTCCCAAGCGGAGCTTGAGACCGAGGGGATTAACGCCGAGCCAGTCCGCCCACCTTCTGGCGAAGGTAGCCACGTTCGCCAGAACGTGGGTTACCAGCACCAACGCCTGCATGCTCACGCCGTAACCTGCGTTGGAAAAACGGGTTGCAATCCTGCCAGTCGCCGTGTCTCCCGTGCCACGCACCTCCCCGTGGGAAATCCCGCAGCCCGGTGGCTTGTCAGACGACTCGCTGCCGAGTACCATTTCTCTCCCTACCAAGCCCCTATAGCTCAATTGGTAGAGCAAATGACTCTTAATCATTAGGTCGTAGGTTCGACTCCTACTGGGGGCACTCAAGAAGCCGGTTCCGCTGGAACCGGCTTCTTGCATTTATGAATGCCCACCGGTTGCAGCCGCTGGGTTTGGAGTCCACTTCCGCCAAGAGATCCCCCGTCATGGAGAGTGCCGTTCGTCGAGCTGCCTTTGAAGCCTCACGCACGATTGTCGTCAAGATTGGGACGAACGCCCTCTCACGCCCCGACGATACCCTCGACTTTGACCGTATCAACAGTCTTGCCGAGCAGCTGGTGCGGCTGCGGCGGACCGGGAAGAAGGTACTGGTTGTCTCCAGCGGAGCGATCGGAGCCGGGATCGGGCTACTCGGTCTGCGCGAGCGACCGACGGAGTTGCCGCACCTGCAAGCAACGGCCAGCGTGGGGCAGGCTCATCTGATCGGAGCCTACGACGCAGCCTTTCAGAAGCACGGGCTGCGCGCCTCGCAGATCCTGCTGACCGCGAACGACTTCAGGCGGCGCGTGCGCTACCTGAACATGCGCAATACGATTAACACGTTATTCGAGTACGACGTGATTCCGGTCGTCAACGAGAACGACACGGTGAGTACTGACGAGATCAAATTCGGCGACAATGATCGGCTGGCCGCGATGGTGTCGAGCCTGCTCGAACGACCGTTGCTGATCATCCTCTCGGTCATTGATGGCCTCTACGACCGCGACCCGAAAGACCCCGGAGCGAAGGTGATCCCCCTGATCGAAAGCTGGGACGAAAGACTCCGCAGCCTGGCCGCCGATTCGAAAAGTTCGCGAGGCACGGGCGGGATGGTGTCGAAGCTGGAGGCCGTGCGCATGGCGACCTCGGGCGGGGGGAACGTCATCATTGCCAATGGCACCGACCGCACCGTCCTTGACAAAGTTCGCGAGGCCGAGGAGGTCGGAACGCTCTTCTTGGGTGTCGGCGAGCCGGTCCCGGCTTGGAAACGCTGGATCGGCTACACGGTCTCTCCGGTCGGCAAGCTGCGACTGGATGCGGGCGCGACGCACGCCGTGCGCGACAACGGACGGTCGCTGTTGGCGATCGGTGTTACCAGCGTCGAGGGGCATTTCTCGAAGGGCGAGATCGTCTCAGTTCTCGATTCCGAAGGAGCCGAGATCGCCCGTGGGTTGATCAACTTCAATTCGCAACAGGTGGCCCAGATTGCGGGAAAACGCAACGCAGAGATCACCGCTCTGCTGGGTGCTGAGGCCGACCGAGCCGTGATCCACCGTGACAACTTGGCCATCACTGGCGAGCGGAAGTAACGTGGGACAAGCTCGCCTTGGGGCGCAAGCCCACCTCGTATGACGCACCACCCGAGAATGGTGGGCCTGCGTCAAAGCGGCCAGTCCCACCCGACGAACTCCCAACTGATTCGAATGGCTGACATGCGATCCCATCTTTTCCTTTCGACTGCCATCGCCTTCTTTTTGCCAGTGAGTGCCTGGGCGGCAGAGGCCCCCGTCTCGTTCAGTCGAGACGTGTTGCCGATTCTGTCCGACTACTGCTTCAAATGTCATGGGCCGGATGAGAGCGGACGGCAGGCGGATTTGCGGCTCGATACGCAAGAAGGGGCAATGGCGGTTCATGACGGGACAGCGATCGTCAAGCCCGGCGATCTGGCCGCGAGCGAGCTTGTCAAACGCATCCTCTCGACCGATCCGGACGAGGTGATGCCGCCTCCAGCTGCCAAGCGTGATCTCAGCCCGCAGCAGATCGAGACCCTCCAGCGCTGGGTGGCCGAAGGAGCGGTGTGGGGGAAGCACTGGGCGTTTGAGCCGCTGACCGTGCCCGCTGTGCCGGAGGTCCCTGCGGGCTTCGGGGCCGTCGTCAATCCGATCGACAGCTTCGTCCTCGCACGGCTCCAACGCGAGGGACTGACGCCGTCACCGAGTGCCGACAAGGCCACGCTCATCCGCCGGGTGTCGCTTGACCTGACCGGATTGCCGCCGACTCCGGAAGAGGTCGATGCCTTCGTGGCCGATGAGTCGCCCGCCGCTTACGAGCAACTCGTCGACCGGCTGCTCGCCTCGCCACGCTACGGCGAACGGATGGTCTGGGAGTGGCTCGAAGCGGCCCGCTATGCGGACTCGAATGGGTATCAAGGGGATGGCGAGCGGACGATGTGGCCGTGGCGCGATTGGGCCATTGGGGCCTTCAACAGCAACCTGCCGTATGACCAGTTCAGCGTCTGGCAGCTCGCGGGGGATCAACTCCCCGAGGCGACGCGCGACCAGAAGCTGGCCACGGGGTTCCTGCGGAACCACATGATCAACGGCGAGGGGGGCCGCATCGCCGCCGAGAACCGCGTCGACTATGTGATGGATATGTCGGAGACGACCGGCACCGTGTGGTTGGCCCTGACAATGAACTGCTGTCGCTGTCACGATCACAAGTTCGACCCGGTGTTGCAGTCCGACTATTACTCGCTGTTCGATTTTTTCAACCACGCGCCGGTCGATGGCGGCGGCGGGAACCCGCAGACGGCCCCGGTCCTCGACATGCCGTCACCCGAACAGTCTCAGCAGATCGAGGCCGCTAACGCCGACCATGCGAAGGCGACCGCTGAACTGACCGCCTTGGAGAAGGAGTATTTTGTCGTTGCCGAGGGACCGCTGTCGAAGTCCAAGCTGGCCGTGAACCTCACCGACGAACTGAAAAATATTCTCGACCAACCCGCGGGCGATCGAGACTCGGGGCGGTTGCAGAAGCTGATCGAGATGATTGGCGACCTGGAGCATGAGGTCTACAAGCAGAAGCTGGAGGCCCTCAAGTCGGTGGTCGATCGCCGCAACGGCATCAACGGCAGCATCCCCCGCGTGATGATTATGGCCGACCAGCCAACGCAGCGCGAGACGTTCATCCTCACCAAGGGCTTGTACAACAAGCCAACCGAGATCAAGGTCACTGCCAACACGCCGCACGCCTTGCCGCCGATGCCCGCTGAGGCAACCAAGAACCGGCTGGGACTCGCGAACTGGCTGGTGTCGCAGGAGAACCCGCTCACCCCGCGCGTCGTCGTCAATCGGTTCTGGCAACAGCTGTTCGGCATCGGGCTGGTGAAGACTTCGGAGGACTTCGGCGTCCAGGGGGAGAAGCCGTCGCACCCCGAGTTGCTCGACTGGCTGGCTGTCGATTTCCGGGACAGCGGTTGGAACGTGAAGGGCCTCATGAAGCGGATCGTCATGAGCGCGACATACCGCCAGAGTTCGCACGTCGCACCAGGAATGGCCGAACGCGACCCGCAGAACCGACTGCTCGCGCGGGGGTCGCGTTATCGGCTCCCCTCGTGGATGATCCGCGATCAAGCATTGGCTGCGAGTGGGCTGTACGTTGAGCAGGTCGGCGGCCCGCCGGTCCATCCCTACCAGCCCGAGGGAGTCTGGGAGGAAGCGACTTTCGGTAATAAGCGCTACACCCCCGACACCGGTGAGGCGCTCTATCGCCGCAGCGTGTACACCTTCTGGCGGCGGATTATCGGCCCGACGATGTTCTTCGATGTCTCGCCACGGCAGACTTGCTCGGTGAAGCCGCTCCGCACCAATACGCCGCTGCAAGCCCTCGCGGTGATGAACGATGTGCAGTACATCGAAGCCGCCCGCGTCCTCGCCGAGCGGGCGATGAAGGCGTCTCCCGACCGCGATGGGCGGATCACCTTCGCCTTCCGCCGACTGCTCGGTCGAAAGCCACAGCCGGAGGAGATCACCGTCCTCGCCGCCAGCTACGACCGCCAGTTGACCGAGTACACTCAGTCTCCCGCCGAGGCCGAAAAACTCCTTAAGCAAGGAGCGTCCCCTCACGATGCCGCTCTCAACATCCCCGAACACGCCGCACTCACCGGGGTGACGTTGATCTTGCTGAATCTCGACGAGACGCTCACTCGCGAGTAACAACAACTCACCACCCGTTTCGCTGCGACGCGAAGGCTTGGCGCAGCGGAGCATTCCCGGCGACCGTCGACACTCGCCAAATTTCACCAATTGACCGTGTGTCGTCGTGGTGATAGGCTCATCTCATGATCACATTCGCTCACAGTCCCGTGCATTCCGACCCCGCACTGATGGGCGGCACCTTGGTCTTTCGCGGGACACGAGTGCCCGCACAAACGTTGCTGGACTACCGCCGAGACGGTTACTCGCTGGAGGAATTTCTCGATTTCTTTCCCTCGGTGCGGCGCGAGGATGCAGACGAGTTTCTGCGTTTAGCCGTGGAGGGCGCATCCGACCATGCGGATCGTGCTTGACGAAAACCTTCCTCGTCCCCTCAAGCGAGCCTTCGCATCTGTTCATGTAGTGTCGACAGTGCAGGAGTTGAGTTTCGCGGGACTGACGAATGGAGAATTACTGGCTCAGTTGGAGGGCAAACATGACGTGTTCGTGACAGCCGACAAGAATCTACGCTACCAGCAGAACCTCGTCGGTCGATCTTTGGTGATCGTGGAGTTGTCCACCAATCGTCTGCCGCTGCTCTTGCCCATGGTTGATCAACTCGTCAAAGCCGTCGAGTCCGCAACGGCGGGAGCCTACATCCAAGTCGCCATCAAGTCGGGCGATTCCACAAGTGAGACTGACCTCGCATGATGTATTTGCCCAATCTTACGCACCGATATATTCAGGATATCAGGACAATGGTCGCCTGAGTCTCAAACAGTAGTTCGATAAGATTCTCAAGTTAGGCACTCGTCATGAGGTGGTCCTCCCACGGACGCTTGAGTTCACGAGTGGTCGTGAGTTCCCGATAGTCCAAAGTCCCTGCCGGGACCAAGAGTTCGGTCGACCGGGGCCATCCCCGTAACAAACGTCAATGGGCGAATGTCGACAGCTGTGTCGACAGGGAAGATCGAAACGCGGCCGAGACCATGTTTCTGTTACATTCTCCGGCTTCTCCCCATCACGACTCGGGCCACCACACATGAGTGCCGTTCCGCCAGTCACCAACTCTCGCATGCCCCCGTGGATCAAAGCGGGACTCGTGTTGCTCTCGGCTGGCCTCGGGATGTCTCTCTGGGTTCGCCCACCGGCTCCTGCTTGGATTGACGACCATGTGGGGAGTCTGACGAATCCCATCGGAATCACCGAGGATGGGCGAGTTCTCTACCTCTCCTCTCCGACGCAGCTGATGGTCCGAGACGTGGCGACAGGAAAAGTGGTGGCGGAGCATCGTTTGAACCAACCGTGTTCTACATGGAGCGGTCAATTGACTCGGGACGGGGAGCGGGTTGTCCTGGCGACAGACGGGCCGTCCAAAAGCTACTGCACCTTCTCCACACGCGATGGTCGGTTACTATTCCCGTTGCTGGTGGCCAACACCACTTCAGTGTCCGCATTGAGCTTCGATGGACATTATCTCATGGTCTTTTCCGGGGGAACTGGGCCATCGAAAGGGTACCAGACATTTGACCTGCACACGGGTTTGCCGGTCTGGAGTTGTTCCGAAGACACCCTGTTTTCCGGGAACAGTCCCACAGCTTACTCTCTTCTCCGAGAGGGAGTGAAATCGAGTTTGGTCATACGATCCATGGACGATGGTCGCGAATTGGGTCGAGTGGAGATTCCCAAAGTCGCAGGGCGAAGACTCATTGGGATTTCCTCTCTCCGAAACGGAAGCGTCGGCTTCTCGTTTGAGTCGGCAACGATACCGATTCAACCTGATGTAATCATGGATGCCGAAATATGGTCTGGGCGAGTGGAGCGAAACATTCTGACAGACTTCCGCCGAGAGACGATGTGTTATTTCAGACAGGTAGATGCGGGCTTGACCGTCATCGGAGTCAGAGATGAGACCATCTGCCATGAGATGCAAATCCGAAATCTGCAAGACCACGTGCCGGGGCGAATTTGGCTCAAATGGCAGGAATGGAGCCTTCGATTGGGATTCATCAAACGCTTTAGCACTCAGCAATACTCTTGGCAGCAAGTCTCCACTGCCACGGGCTGGTACATCGGGAAACCGATCTCTATCGATATCCCATTCTTCACCGTATCCCCCGACGGAAAATGGCTTGTCTGTGGCGGACCGAACATCGCGGCGTACTCGATTCCCACGGGGCCAAGTCTCTCGGAGACGCTCGCCGCAGTACTCCTGCCTTGGGGGATGGCCTGGCTAGTCTGTTCCTGGACAAGGCGAACACGGGGCCGGACGACTAATGCTGTTCCCAATCCGCAAACGCCATTGGAGTATCTGAAGTGAGAACTCGAGTAACCGCATTGCGATGGCTGCCGTTGGTTCTCGTGCTCCTCTCGACCTCGCTGCCCGCCACCGAACCGCTGGTGATCCGCGTGGAGCCGACCGGCTGGGAGGATGCCGGGCCCGAGGACATTCAGAAAGTCCTGGAGTCGGTCGGGAGCGAGTTGCTGCGTCATGTGCCGCCAGAGCGTCTGATTCGCATTCATGTCGTCCCGCACGACGCCGCTCCGCAGGTTGACAATCAACGATCCCACGACGGCGAATACACAGTCCGGCTGAATGTCAAAGGGCGATACTGGGCCCAGTTCGCCTTCCAGTTTGCTCACGAACTCGGACACATCGTCTCCCACTACGAACGCGGCATCGAGAACGGACTGGGGAATGAGAACCGCTGGTTCGATGAAGCCGTCGGCGAAGCCGCTTCGCTGTTCGTAATGGGGCGCATGGCCCACACGTGGGAGGTCGACCCGCCTTACCCCCATTGGAAGTCGTTCGCGCCGTCACTGTCTGAATACGTTATCGGGCGGGCCAAAGAAATTCAGATCCCCAGCCCTGATCAGATGCCCGCCTGGTTCGCCGAGAACCACGACGCCCTCCGGTCCGAGCCACTGAGCGTCCGCACTCGCAATCGCGTCGTGGCTGCCCACCTCGCCCGCATGCTGGAGCAGAACCCCGAACACTGGGAGGCATTCCGCTCCCACTCCCTCGGTCGCCCCGACCCCACCCACAGCTTCGAAACCTCCCTGGAGAACCGGTACTTCAGCGTGCCGAAAGCGCAGATGCCGTTCGTGAAAGAGATCGTCGATCTGCTGGGCGTGAAGTGCCCGTTGATCACAGAGCATGCCGCCAAGTCTCTGTGATTCCACCCGATATACCTCACGCGTTCTAGATTGAGACGCACGACGGATGTCTCATTGCTCCCCCGCATGAAGTATCGCTGTGACTCTAGTCGCGATGGCCGTCGCGCTGCCGGGGATCGGTCGGCAGGTGGACTTGGTCTCGATGAAAATGGAGATCGGGGCGGGCTGTGATCAGTGCCGACAACCCGTCGTCCGTGGCTCGGTCTCCATCTAGGTAAAGGGATTCCAGCTTCGGCATCAAGCGGAATGTTTCCAGCCCCGCATCCGTGAGGGGAACCTCCATGAGGTGCAGCCAGCGCAGCTCCGGCAATCGAGGCCAAGACGCCAACCCGGCGTCGGTCACGCGGGGGGCACGCAGACGGACCAGTCTGAGCTTGGGATGGCCCTCCAGAGCTTTCAGTCCCGCGTCGGTGACGCCGGTGGCCAGCGGCAAGTCGAGGACTTCCAGTTCGCGGAGTTGGGCCAGTGCGGCGATTTCCTTATCACCAATTTCGGTTCTGAGATGCAAGATTCGCAAGTGCATACACGCCGCGATGGTCGCGATCTCGGGGCCGAGTTGATCGCCGGTGAGGTTCAGCTCCGTGACCTTGTCGGCCACGGTTCCCAAGTCCCGCAGGTGAACCGAACTCAGCTGGAGATCCGGAAGAACGATGGCGGCTGAGCGCCCCGCGCGGACCTCGTTGAGCTGCTTCTGCCATGCAGCTTTGGCTTCCCTGACTGGTTCAGGAGAAACGAAACCAAGCCGCCACAAAAAACCGAGGAACACAGCAATCGCGGCGATCACACACAGCTCGATCTTAGTCAGCTTCACGGTCGCCCCGCTTCAGGCATCGAGAGATCGACTGCAGCACACTCCACGGCGATTCGGAGGTCGAGAAGGCCACTCCGTGGGCGGAGGGCGGGACGAGCCACGGAGCGGTGGTCAGATACACACATAACGGCTTCACAGCGGGGAGTTCTCTCCGAGGTGAATCATCCAGCAGCCACACCGACGCGGAGTCGGGCAGGGCCGCGAGTTCGGCCCCGACCGTCGGGAGGAGATCCTCCCACATCTGTCGCAACTCCCCATCGGCGATCTGGACCGAGACGCTGATCCCGTCCAAGCAGACCGGCGGAGCGACCAGAGAAGCTGCGATCTCTTCAAAATCAGTGGTCATCGGAAGTGGACGGTCAGAGCAGTCGCATGGCTGATCCGATATTCCGCCCCGTGTCGTCACCAGCGGCCACGCGGGATCGGTGCGTCCGACCCCGGCTCGCCACGGACCGACGACACGCACGATCTTCGCCAGTGGGGAATGTTCGAACAGCTTCAGGAAGTCGGCTTCGCGGAGGGCAGCGGCTGGATCGTCAACCAGGATCTGACGAGCGAACATCGCCGAAGCCAGGTACGCTTCCACGGACTCAACCCCCACCCAACCGGTGGGGGTGCGATCCATCGAACCGACCCACGCTCGTTCGTCCATGCGAGAATGCCCATGCCGAAGAAGGCGTCGAGAACGATTATTTCTTGCTCTTGAGCATGATCGCCTTCGATGTCGCTCCCGCCGAGGTGCGATCACCCAGCGAATCATTGACACCGGTGCTGTGGGAGCCAGCCTTCAACTTGAACGGGGTATCGGAACCTGGAATGTAGAGCCGCGATTCAGGTTTCCATCCCAGGTAAGTCAGGAAATCCTTCAGCGACACAATCTTAATGCCGTGTTCGCGGGCTTCCTGAACCAGCATCTCGTGCTGCTTCTGTACGGCCAGAATACGCTGAAGTTTGGCCTGATCGTTCACAGCTGTGGAGGGGTCGCCGACATCTCCCACGACGAGCCATTTGGTATGCACAGTCAGCTTGGAATCAGCGGGCTCGCGCAGTCCATCGTTGGAGATTTCCACATCAATTTCTGCTCCAGCGTTGTTCAGCAGATCCTTAAGAATCTTGCGATCCTTGTTGTCCATGATTCCGTCGTTGTTCAGGTCGCCATCGCCGACGAAGGCAAAGTATTCTTTCAATCCCGCCGACCACGCGGGCGAGAAGATGACATCTCCGATGCCGACGGGGCGATCACGTTCTTCTTCGACGATGCGGGCGATCGATGAGGTTTCACGCACTTCTACGACTTCGATCTTGGCCTTCACATCTTCCGGCCCGCGGGCGATTCCCTTGTTGGATTTGCCATAGACGCTAAACGTCACTTGCGCCCGGAGACCATCCTTGCGACCCAGGTTCAACCAGACTGTCCCGTTCGTATTGTCCACGGTGGTCACTCGACCGTCCGGTTCGTCAAAGCTCACATTCTGTAGCTCTTCCAGTTGCTGCCGTTGGTAATCGACGATCTGATTCAGTCGCATAATCCGATCGTTCAATTCCTTAGTCAGCCGGGCGAGTTCATCGCGAATCTGTTCTTTTTCGACTTGCTCCGTGCGGTAGGACTGCTGCCATTTGGCGATCTCGGCGTCCTTCTGGCGAACCAGTTCATCACGTTCTTTCACGAGCTTGGTCAGGTCAGCTTCCGACTTTTCTTTATCCGACGTGACGACACCGACGAAATTATTTTTGCCGGTCATGTCTGCCAGAAATTTGTCTTTCTCTGACTGCAAGCTGACCTTGAGTTGTTTGTTCTCTTCGCTGAGTGCATCCAGCCCGGATCGCATGGCGGCGAGTGTGGCCGAATAGGTCGGTGCCGACAGATTCATGCCGAATGTCGTTAAGTCGTTCGCAGCGGCGGCTCGTACTGTATTTGGACCTGCGGGAGTACCGACCCCGACATCGGCTTGGTTGTGACCAATCACGGCCTTCAGTGCCTCGATATCCGCATTGAGGTTGGTGACAGCCCCGTTGGCGTTGGACTCGGCCTTCTTGGCGGCATCCGTTAAGGCCAATGCCTCGCCGTGATTCTTGGCAAACATGATCGTCGTGACGAGCAGAATCAGCGTCGACATCACGAAAAAGATCAGCCAGAAATGAACGGCACCGGGCTTACTCGAAGGGGCAGCAGCCATGGAATCCGCCTTTGCGTGAACTTGCTTGAACGAGATGGGAGGTGTCGAGAGGCCCAGACCGAGAGGCCCAGACCGAGAGGCCCAGACCGGGTGTCTCGGGGTTTCAGTGTCGTCAAACTCAGGAGTTTTCACGACGTGAGGTCGCAATAGACTCCCTGGCGCATTCCGTACGCTCCACACCACATCCTCTCTTTCGGGACTTCGAGAGGTGGTCTCCAGCGGAAATCGAGTCGTTCCTACGACTCGCGAAGCATGCACTGTCGATACAGTCCGAACAACCGGCGCGAACGCCACGTGCGCCTCCGCTGGCATTTCCTTCCATGCAGTCTAAACCGGGGGACTCCCCTGTCAAGAGGTTTCCACTCGATCCGCGAATCCGCAAGGGCTTTCTCGCTTCAATCGTGCCGTGCAAGCCACGCGGTCGCCAATGGAGAACATGCCGCGACAATACAGGACACTTCGCCCGAGCGCTTGCGGGGGTTCGCGATTCGTCAGCACTCAAATCGAAGGGTGCAGTCGGGAGGGCGAGGCTCCTGCCGAGCCGCTTGCGAGTGAAAAACGTCGTGCCTGGTTCGCGGCTCAGCAGGAGCTTCCCCCTCCCGACCGGCCAGCCACACCCCAAATACTTCGAGTGGTTGATACGCTACAACGGCGGCGGCGGGGCGCGTCTTACTCCATTCTGCCAGTAGAGCCGGTCGTCCGTCGTGACGCCGCGACGCCGGGCACAGTTCAAACACAACCGCTCTGCTCCGTTCTCTAAAAACACCTCGCCGCAGAGCAACAGGTGGAAATAGTCCTCGCCGGGATTCTTAGTGTAGCAGTAGTCCTTATCCCAGCTGGTCTTGATCTTGGCGACCCAACCCTCGAAATGTGGAACGTAAACCCGCCGTTCGATGTCCACAGTTGCGGGCACGGGATCGGGTGGGGAGAGAGATTCGTCCATGGGATGCCTTCCGAGTATGTCGCAGATTTCGGCAGACTTTTACTACGGCGAGTCGTCGCCATGCAGTTCGCGATACCGCTCGATCTCCACCGCCAACTCCCGCTGTTGCTGCTTGATCCGCAGCTGTTCTACTCGAGCGCGCGACGCTGTCACGGCCATATCCCCGATCGCCAGCAGGGCGATCCACATGGCCACGAACAGCAGCAAGATGACATCGACCGTCCACCAGACTGCCATGCGCACTTCAGACATCGAGCCAGCCCGCTGCATGAGGGGGAGAATGGTATCTCCGAGGCAGAGCAAGACTCCCACTAGAGAGATCATCAATGCGACCTGGATGCGGCGGCGCACTTGCGACCAGCGGGTTTCAGTCCCTTCTTCGAGATCATGCTCGATCCGCTTCCAGCCTCGCCAGTGCCAAGCGGACAAGAATATCCCGAACGACACCAGCATGGCGGCGACGATGAGGCCGGGAATCTCCGCTCGCGTGAGCATGTGACCTGTCCGACTGTTGGAGTTCAGCTTTGAGGCTGCTGGGAAGCTTCCTTCAACGGGTCGTGCCCGTCTGCTCTGCTCCCTCTCCCCCACAATCGGCGGTGCTAGCGGTGAGGGCTTCAATGTGGGGGAGAGGGCCGGGGTGAGGGGGCTCTCAGTCCCCCCTCACCCTAGCCCTCTCCCCCGCAACATGTCTCTCTGTCTTTCGATGTCGCTCGCCGGGGAGAGGGGACAAGCAAGGCATTCGCAACAGGCGAATTCTTCCACGTGTCGAGGACAGGCGAAAGGCTGAACTCCAACAGCAGTGACTTACTTGCCACCTTGCTGGCGAATCGCCGCCAGCACTTCGGCAGTGGACTTCGGACGACCTGCCGCGGACGGGACGGGAGCGGCGGGCACGACCGGGGACTTCGCCTCGGGAGGAGCTTCCGCCAGTGCGACTGGTGCGGCGACTTCGGCCACCGGAGAAGGCGTTGCCGCTGCGGCTCCAGCAGCCTTCGCTGCGGCCTGCTGACGGATCATTTCCATCGGCGACAACTTGGCTCCCACAGGAGCGGGAGCCATCGGTGCGGCTTCTCCCCCGGCGGCCTTGGCAGCTGCCTGTTGGCGGATCATGTCGAGCGGCGACGGCTTGGCTCCACTCGTGGCGGGTGCGGCGGCGGCTGGTTTGGCCGCTCCCGCAGCACGGATCGCATCGAGCGGACTCTGGCCAGCGGGCTTGGTCACAGCGGGTGCTGCTCCGGCAGGCTTCGCGGCGGCGGGTGCGGCCTCGGCCTTGGCAGCGGGTTTCGCTTCGACTGCCTTGGGCAGAGGGGCGGCGACCACCGTCAAGTACGCTGGGTCGATGTCGTACCAGCTGATGTCGACGGGACCGTCGAACTGCACCAGGGCGCGGCACGACATGTTGACCGTCTTCACGGTCCCCGTCAGTCCGGCGAACCGCCGCAACTCCGGAACTCCGTCAAAAACGACGACATACTTATCTGTCAGTTCGGCCTTCAGCCGTTCAGCCTGTGCAATCGACATGGGACACAATCACCCGTGGGGGACGAGAGTTGGCAACCACGGCACATCCTCGCCGCAGTCGACCGCTCGATTCTGGATGAAGATTTCCCCGAAATCAAGGCAGGATCAAGGGTTGTCCAGCCTTGGGAAACAGATTGATCATCAGTACATCGCATCGCGAGCTTTGGCGACCATGCAGCTTCTCGCCCCCGCCAGACTTCCGAAGACTCGGAAGACTTCGGAAGTCTTTTGACACCTCGTGCCGATGCTCCGCCTTGGGCAGCTTCTCACCCCGCAGCTCCGCTTGACCCGCGTGACGTGGGACAAATGATCTCACCGCCACCGATCAACCGGTACAGCTGGCCACGGACTTACGGGGCGATAGAGATACATAGGCGGGGGAACCGTGTCAGTGAGCGGATAATTCGGGGCGGGCGGGCGAGTCACAGTCCAGCGGCCTGTACCGGGACCAGCGAGCGTTTCTCCGACGGGGCGACCCGCCAGCACCCGCTGGACATCGGTCAAGAGTTCGCCGCCATACGCCGAGTGCCCCAGTTCGAACCACTTAAAACCAACGGCGGTCGCGTCGATCACATCGATCCATTCATAGGTCCGAATCTGTGTCCAGTATGGCCCCGGCTGGCCCAACCGCACGGTCCGATGCCACAACCGCGAGGCCCACAGCGCGAGGTCACTGCCCGAGGAGTAGATCGTCACCCGTTCGACCACGGGACGAATGCGCGGGGCGATGTCATTCGCGAACTGAGCCGCGTCGAGGTCCGGGGCGGCGAACACCACTTGGTTGAATCGCACAGGAGTCCCGGGGGTCTGGCCGAGTTGAGCCAGTGCCCCCACGAGTGCCCGGTTCCCTAAGCTGTGAGCGATGAGATGAATGCGTCTCGCTCCGGTCTCGGTCGCCACGCGGGTCAAGAACTCGGCCAGCGGAGCCGCTGAGGCATCCGCACTGTACTGATCGTCGGTGTAGCCGCGCAGCGTCCCATGCGACGGCCAGCTGTAGAAGAGCGGAACTCCCTGGAACTTCAGATCGAAGGCCATCTGAGCGGTGCGCTGGGCGGCCTCGGCGAATTCGACATTATACCCGTGGACGAAGACGAACAGATCCGCTTCGTCCTTCGAGGTGAGGTCGGCCCGTAGCTGATCGAGGCAAACGTCCGCGTGCAGCGGCTCGACATGCTTGAGCATCACATGCTTCGCTTCCGACTCGCGGAACTCCAGCCGCCAGAAGCTGGGGCGTTCGAGTTCCCCGAACTGGTGCCGTTGGGGAATGGAAACCTCACACTGGCCGTAATGGTTGGTCGAAGTTTGAGCCATCGCCACGACGTTGGATCGATTTGTGCCGTAGTAGAGTTTGACTGTCGTGGAGGGAATCAGCCCCGTCGAGGGGAGAGTTGCTGCGTAAGAGATGGGATCGGCAGATTCTGCCGCAGCGATCTGGGGCAGACACTCAGTGATGATCGGGACACCTCCGTTCATTGCCCTCTGATCCCAGGGCAGCAGCGCCACGGGGCCAGGGAGGCAACCCTGTGGCACACTGGAGCTGAACACGGGGCCAGGCTGAGGCAAACCGTTCGCCGACCAGCACTCCGGGTGATGCAGCGCCACACAGCCCGGTGCCATCAACAGGGTGAGAAGTGTGACAATGGTGGCAAGAACTCGCGACATGACCGGCGATTCCTAGCGTAAAGTTTGCACTGCCGCCAAGGCAGTTTTGTCGAAAGGGGGGCCCGAGACCGCCTTGCGACAGTGAATATCGACTCAAGCAAACGCTGCGCCGCTGGTACGAACGTCTGGAAAGCGGGCCAGTAGCAGACGCTTCCCAGTCAGGCGGGTTGATTCGCTCCGGCAGCAGGGATACTCTCTCCGGCGGGAACACCTGAGTCGTGTTTCGTAGACTGGAATTCATTCCGGTCGGCTTCGTTGCCATGTTCTTCGGCGGGTGGGAACGGAATAAATTCCGTTCTACGCCCCAAGGAATTCCTCATGTCCGCCGCTCCTTCGCCGCTCGTCGGCATCATCATGGGCAGCCAGTCCGATTGGGAGACCATGCGCCCAGCCTCGGACATCCTGACCGAGTTCGGCGTGCCGCATGAGTGCCGGGTCGTCTCGGCTCACCGGACCCCGGAGTGGATGGTCGAGTACGCCCAGACAGCCGTTGGTCGGAAGCTGGAGGTCATCATTGCTGGCGCGGGCGGGGCCGCTCACTTGCCAGGGATGGTTGCCGCGCTGACGACGCTGCCGGTCCTTGGCGTGCCCGTGGGCAGTCAGTGGTTCCACGGGGTTGACTCGCTGCTCTCGATTGTGCAAATGCCTGGCGGAGTCCCCGTGGGAACGCTGGCCGTTGGCGAGGCGGGGGCCAAGAACGCGGGCCTGCTCGCCTGCCGGATCCTCGCGAACAGTCGCCCTGAACTGCGGAAGAAACTTGAGCAGTTCCGCCAGGATCTCTCCGACAAAGTCATGCAGCAGGAGTTGACATGAGCGGTGCATTAGCCCCAGGGGCCACGATTGGAATTCTCGGCGGCGGACAGCTGGGCCGTATGCTGGCTTGGCCCGCGCGTCGCATGGGCTACCGCGTCGTCATCTTTAGTGATGAGGCCCACGGCCCTGCCGCACAGTGGGCGGATCACACCGTGGTCGGTGCGTTTGATGAACTCGATCAGGTCGCTGAGTTCGCGAAGCAAGTCGATGTTGCGACGTTTGAGACGGAGCATGTCCCGCTGCCCTGCGTTGATGTCGTGCTGCAACATACGCGGGTCAGGCCCAGCCGCTGCGTGCTGGAAGTGGCCCAGAACCGCCGCTTGGAGAAGGAGACGCTGGCCCGGCTGGGAGCCCCCCTGCCGAAGTTCGCGACGATCGACCCAGCGCACGATTTGGCATCGCAAGTGAGCCAGTTCCGCGGCCCGTGCGTCCTGAAGACCACCACCGGCGGGTACGACGGCAAGGGACAATGGCTGCTCAAGGAAGCGTCCGATGTGGCCGAGGCCGCTGTCCAACTCAAGGGCCGAGCAGCTGTCCTCGAAGAGTGGATCGACCTCGAAATCGAGTGTTCGGTCATCGGCTGTCGGAGTGAGTCGGGCGAGGTCGTGTTCTACGGCCCGATCATCAACCACCACCAGCACCACATCCTCGACATCTCGATCTGTCCTGCCGAAGGGATTTCCGAATCGATCCAGTCGCAGGCCCGCGAAGTGACCCGGATGCTGCTGGACCAGCTCAAGGTGGTCGGTCTGCTGTGCGTCGAGTTCTTCGTCACCCGCGATGGCCGATTGCTCGTGAATGAGCTGGCTCCCCGGCCGCATAACTCCGGCCACCTCACCATCGAGGGGCACGTCACCAGTCAGTTCGAGCAACACATCCGCGCCATCTGCGGGTTGCCGCTGGGCTCGGTCGAACAGCTCCGACCGGCTGCGATGTCGAACCTGCTCGGCGATCAGTGGAGTGCGGGTGAACCGGACTGGAATGCCGTGACCCGCTGGCCGACCGCGAAGCTGCACCTCTACGGCAAGACCGACGCCAAGCCGGGCCGCAAGATGGGGCACATCACGACCACAGGGGCCACGAGTGCTGAGGCCAGTCAATCCGCAGCTGATGCCAGGGCGTCGTTGTGATCCGCAGCGGGCAAAGTCCCCCTGATACCTGAACGGCCTCCGCCTGACTGTCGCTCGCTGAGCGTTGGACCACACTGGCCTTTCCGGTCAGTTGTCCAGCCCCTTCTCCCGGCGGATCTGGCGGACACGATCCATGACGGCTTCGACAAGGAGTCCGTTACGAGAGATGGACTGCCACTCGGTCCAACTCACCAGCAGGTTCGCCAGGAGGAGCGAGATCGCCAATGAGAAATGAATCACCTTCGAGTGGGCCATGCGGATGTTTGCCGCCGGGTCAGAGATCGCCCCGAACGCTCCCGTGGTCAGCATCAGTCCCACGCAGAGCATCATCCCCGGAAGCATGCGGTACTTGAGCTTGACGTTCTGGTCCCGCAGTTCCGGCCCCAACTTGTACGCCTCGGAGGTTTCCTCGATCCACCGCCCGGTCCCCATGAAGTAGGTGAACGCTACCGAATGGACGAGGAGGGCCACGGGGATCGCAGCCAGTGCGGCCCGAAAGTGCGACGCCAACTGGGCGCGTGTCTCGACGGACAGCGCATCATCTCCGACCGACCAGCCGAGCCCAAACACGGCGATCAATCCCAGATTCCCCAGCAGCGCGAGCGAGGCGAAGATGCGAGTCAAGCGGTGTTACTCCTTCTGGGGACAGCCATGCGGAGTATATGCGATAGAGCCAGCGACACGGCACGATCCCGGAACTGAGAGGCGAGATTCCCATTCCGTGACGGAGTCGGTCATGCGACTGGAGTCCGTACACGCAAAAGACTTCCGAAGTCTCCGAAGACTTCGGAAGTCTGGCGGTAAGTTTCCACGAGCTGCTCGTGTGATCGCCTGTAATGACATACGAACTGAACAGGTTCGTGAGGTGAGCCCGGTCGCTCAACTCGCGGGCGGATCGGCATCCTTGCAGCCGAGTAATGGGGTTGCTACCTTGCTGCCTCTTCCGAGGAGGGGTTTTGCGCTGAACGACCGCGCGGGGCCTGCCTTGGTGGGAGGAGGGGATGGAACCACTTCTCCGTACACTCTGTTCGCGAATACCTCCCAGCCAGTGACGTAACACCCACTGGAATCAAGAGATCGGGAGCTCGCGGTCCATGTTCGATTCGATTCAGGAACTGACTTCATGTCCACGCAGTACGTGTACTTCTTCGGCAACCAGAAATCTGATGGCGACGGCAAGATGAAGACCTTGCTCGGTGGCAAGGGAGCCAATCTGGCCGAAATGATCAACATCGGCTTGCCTGTCCCAGCTGGCTTCACGATCACGACCGAGGTCTGTAACTACTACTATGCCAACGAGCGGAAGTACCCGGCGGAACTCGAAGCCCAGATCGCAGCGTCCCTGAAAAAGGTCGAAGACGCGATGGGAGCCCAGTTCGGCTCTACGACGAATACCCTTCTCTTGTCGTGCCGCTCCGGTGCGCGCGAGTCGATGCCCGGTATGATGGACACGGTCCTCAACATCGGCCTCAACGACATCACCGTTGAGGCGCTGGCGAAGCAGTCGAAGTCCGAACGCTTCGCCTGGGACAGCTATCGCCGGTTCATCCAGATGTACGGCGAAGTGGTCATGGGACTCAAGCCACAGGAGAAGACCGATCCTGATCACTTCGAAGAACTGATCGAGAAGAAGCGGCACAAGGCCAACGTCGAATTCGACAGTCAACTCACCGCTGAGCAGCTCAAGGAACTGGTCGCCGAGTTCAAGGCCGTCATCAAGAAGCACACCGGCAAGGAGTTCCCGACCGACGCCATGGAGCAGGTTCGCGGCTGCATCGGAGCGGTGTTCAGCTCGTGGATGAATGACCGCGCGATCGTCTATCGCCGCATGTACAGCATCCCCCACGACTGGGGCACGGCGGTCAATGTCCAGGCGATGGTCTTCGGCAACCTCGGCGAAGACTGTGCCACCGGCGTGGGATTGACCCGCGACTGTGCCATCGGCACTCCCGGCTTCTGCGGGGATTACCTCATCAATGCTCAGGGCGAAGATGTGGTGGCTGGCATCCGCACTCCACTGCGGATCGAAGAGACCCTCGGCAAGGACATGCCAGCGGCTCACAAGGAACTCGACACCATCGGCAAGACCCTGGAAAAGCACTTCAAGGAAGTCCAGGATGTCGAGTTCACCATCCAGCGCGGCAAGGTCTGGATGCTCCAAACCCGCAACGCCAAGCGGACCGGGTTCGCAGCTGTCCGCATCGCGGTTGATCTCGTCAACGAAGGTCTGATCACCGAGAAGGAAGCCCTGCAGAAGCGGCGTATCCCGGCGGACGACCTGAACCAACTGCTCCAGCCGATCTTCGACACCGAAGCGAAGAAGGCCGCGACCAAGTCGAATCGCCAGATCGCCAAGGGCATCAACGCCGGACCCGGGGCCGCCACGGGCCAGATCGTGTTCCACGCCGCGGATGCCGAGGCCCTGTGGAACAAGGACAACAATGTTCAGCTGATTCTGGTCCGCCAGGAAACCAGTCCCGAAGACCTGCGCGGGATGAAGGTGGCCAAGGGGATTCTCACCGCACGCGGGGGAGCCTCTTCTCACGCTGCTCTCGTCAGCCGCCAGATGGGCAAGGTCTGCATCGTCGGATGCGGCTCGCTGACCGTCGACTATGACAAGGGCACGATCAGCTCCGGCGGCACGACGCTGAAGGAAGGCGACTGGATCAGCATTGACGGCTTCTCCGGCGAAGTCTTCGCGGGCAAGGTCGACACCAAGCCCAGCGAAATCGTCCAGGTGCTCGTCAACAAGACGCTCAAGCCTGCCGAGTCCGAGACCTACACCCGCTACGCCCAACTCATGGGCTGGGTCGACAAGTACCGCACGCTCAAGGTCCGGGCCAACTCGGAACAGGACGAAGCTCATCTGGCCGATGCGTTCGGCTGCGAAGGAGTCGGCCTGTGCCGCACCGAGCACATGTTCTTCTCGAAGATCCAGGAGTTCCGCGAGATGATCGTCTCGGAAACTCTGGAGCAACGCGAAGCCGCACTGGCCAAGCTGTTGCCGTTCCAGCGGGCTGACTTCACGACTCTGTTCAAGGTGCTCGGCAGCCGCCCGGTCACGATTCGCCTGCTCGACCCGCCGCTGCACGAGTTCCTCTCGGAGCACCACCTGCACGACGACGCCGGGTTGGCGGACCGCCTGGCCAAGGCCGTCGGCATCACGAAGGATGTCGTCGAACGCCGTGTGGAAGAGCTCAAGGAATCGAACCCAATGCTCGGCTTCCGCGGTTGCCGTCTCGGCATCGTCTACGCCGAAATCACGGCCATGCAGGCTCGGGCGATCTTCGAAGCCGCTGCGGACCTGAAGAAGCAGGGCGTTGATGTCCATCCGGAAGTCATGGTCCCGCTCGTCAGCTACAAGAGCGAACTCGACCACCAGACGAAGATCATCCGCGACACGGCGGAAAAGGTCTTCGCTGAGAAGGGCGTCAAGGTCGACTACCAAGTCGGCACGATGATCGAAGTGCCTCGTGCCGCTCTGACCGCTGGCGAGATCGCCCAGACCGCTGAATTCTTCAGCTTCGGGACGAACGACCTGACCCAGACGACCCTCGGCATGAGCCGCGACGACTACGGTTCGTTCATCCCGCAATATCGCGAAAGCGATATCATCGGCGATGACCCGTTCCAGAAGATCGACCAGACCGGCGTGGGCCGCCTGATGAAGATCGCCTGCGAAGACGGCCGAGCCACCCGCGCCAAGCTCAAGCTCGGCATCTGCGGCGAACACGGCGGCGAACCCTCGTCCGTCATGTTCTGCCACAAACTCGGCCTCGACTACGTCAGC
>JAYTCW010000371.1:0-4597 GCA_043736295.1 Planctomycetota bacterium
TCTGCCCGCTCAAGGACCGTACCTCCCGCCCCCAGAACACCCAAGAATCCATTCCAAACCCCCCTTGACAACCGCATTTCTTTCAGGGATGGGCCACCCTTTTTGATGCCGGGGGGCAGTCCTCTGCTCTCATCAATGCGAAGGGTGGCCGGTTCTCGTTCCTGTACGACGCGAACAACCACCGCATCGTCACGATCGACCCACTCAATCGCCGGGTCACCGCCACGTACGACGCTGCGGGACGCCAAGCGACTCGCCTGGATGTCCAAGGCCAGCTGTAGACGTACATCTACGATGCCGTGGATCAACTTCTGAACCGCGAATACCCGGACGGATCACGAGCGACATTTACCTACGACGCCAATGGAAACCGCACGCGGACCGAGAACAACATCGCTACGATCACCGTCATCTACGATGCCCTCAATGTGCGCGACGATACCCAGACCACGTTCAAGTAACAGCTGTCCTCCACAATCCATTCGCCGAACTCCAGATTCCTCTTTACATCCCGCTCACTCGTTCTCAGAATGATCCGCAGGAGATCATCTCATGCCCATCACGAAGCGTGTGCAGTACCGTTACGATTCGGTGCGGAACAAGATCGGGATGACCGATGCGGATGGGGGTCTGCACACTTACACGTATGACGTGATGCGGCGGTTGACGGGGGTGATCAACCCGCTGGGGGAGCGTACGACCTATGCGTACGATGTGGCGAGTCGGCGGACCAGTGTGCAGCTGGCGAATGGGACGCGGACCTCGTATGTGTATGACTTGGGGTCGCGGGTGCAGATGGTGCATACGCTGAAGAGCGACGACAGCACGGTGTCGAAGTTTGAATATGAGTACGATGGCAACGGACGGCGGACCAGCGTGCTGGAGACGGACGGGTCGCGGGTGACTTGGACGTATGACCGGATCAGCCAGGTGACCTCGGAGTGGCGGACGGGGACGAATCCGCACCGGCACACGTTCACGTATGACAGCGTGGGGAACCGCACGCTGAAGATCGAGGACGGGGAGCGCACGACGCTGGTGTATGACGTTTGCAACCAGCTGTTGACCTCAGAGGATACCGGCGGGATCACGTCGTTCACCTATGACGGGAACGGGAACCAGACGGTGGTGCAGAAGCCGAATGGGGACCGCACGACGCAGGTCTGGGACTATGAGAATCGCCTGGTGAAGACAATCCAGCCGAGCGGCGGCGTGACCTCGATGGCGTATGATGCGGATGGTTTGCGGCTGAAGCTGGAAGAGCCGACGGGGACGAAGCTGTTCGTGTGGGACGACCAGAATTACTTGGCCGAGACCGATGCAGCTGGCACGACACAAGCGGCGTTCACGACGGAGCCGTCGACGTATGGCAGCCTGATCAGTCACCGCAAAGACGGAGCGACCACGACGTATCACTTCGACGCGATGGGTTCGACGCGGGCGCTGACAGACGCCAGCGAGGCGGTCTTGGAGCGGTACAACTACACCGCCTTCGGCTCTCTCCTCGGCAGCCCGACGCTGTTCACCCCGTTCCTCTGGGGCGGCATGGTCGGGTACTACTGGGACGCCGCCCTCGCCACCCAGTACATCCGCGCCCGGCACTACCTACCCACGATCGCAAGATGGATCAGCCTCGACCCCATCGGGTTCGCAGGCGGAGATGCGAATCTGTTCCGGTACGTCGGCAACTCGCCGACATCCGGGGCGACTGCGATGCGGATATCGCTTACCGCAACGGCGTACGGGCAATGGCAGGTCGCTATTGCGAGAAGTGTGTTGGACTCCCTGACACTTGCACGCATGTACGAAGGCCGGAAGGGACGGGTTCTGAGCCATGTTCCGACCATGTTCCCCCATGGCGCAAATTCGTTTGGTGGGTGGTGTTCTCACGCTAGTGTTGATCCGATGGGACTAGAAAAGAAACATCCCATGCAGGATGATCCACCAGAGTATCTTGGCCAGTCGAGAACCATCAATATTTCTCAAAGCTGCCCTGGGCTTGATAACATTGGCGTGAGTTGCACGCAAAGGCAGGTGGTAGCATGTGGATGGCTTTGGGACTACTGGAAGAACGTCGGCGAGCGTCAATGCCCTCCATGTCCAGTCTTGCCGCTAAAGAATGACGATGACAAGATTGTCATCATTGGCTGTTTCGCTGGCGCACATTTCATCGGACCAAGAGTTGCGGCGGATATAATGATCGGGTGGGGAGATATTCCTGATTGGCCTGTGGTTGGCAAGAAGCTCGATGATTTGGTCAGCGCCAGCAAGAACAGCGGTCCTCAGTTGCAATTCACTTGGCAGTTGCCGAGTGCCATTGAAACAGATCGTGAGAGTTGCGCCAGGTTGATTAGATCTCTGGAATATGCGGCTGATTTTATGCAAAAGATGGGGCGAGTTAATGAGGCGGACACAAATCGAGATGCTGCCGAATGTGTAAAACGCACCTGCGGCAGTGCGTTTGGGGGAACATTCTAAATGGATCAGGGCAAGAATAGTAGTCATGGTGGCCACCTGCTTGTGACTTTGATTGCGATTAGTGTCGCTTGCTTGGTGCTGTCTCCAATTGGGGCATTTCCAATTGTAATGTTTGCGCAGATTATATGCATTGTCGCGTCAGGGACGGCAATATTGTTCGGTTTGATTGCAGCGCAAGCATTGCTCTGGTCAATACTGTCTGTGCTGGTAACATTCACTTTTTGTGCGTTCCGAACTTTGTTTCCACCTGGGTGGGGAATAAAGAAGGAGATAGCAACCCAGGTAGTTCCGGTAGGTCAGCTTCCACACGATCGGCTCGACCAGGGTGGTACACGGATGTGAAGTCGAGCGGCCGAATGAGAAGTAAATTTGGAAGGCTTTCACTGCGAAATGCGTTTTCGACGGCCACCTGTTAATACCTAGGCGTCCCAGTCGAATGCATTTGAGCGTTACAAGATTTTATCGCTGCCTTGTTGTAAGGTCTGAAGTTCTTTGTCCTTCGCTGCCAGTAAGCGTTCGCATCCGCTGAGGATGAAGCCATACCAGGAGACTACGGCACCCAGAACGCCCGCCCAAATGATGTGATGATTCGCGACAGCGAAGCCATATCCGACGACACCCAACGCAGCCACCTCTAGGCACACCATTCCGGTGGGGGAGGATGTTTGACGATGCAGATCAAGCAGCGGAGCGGCCACTTGTTCACAGAGCGTTTGCGGCATTGACAGTCCTCAAGAAAGCACGGTGTGCAAGAACCACTGGAAGTCGCTGTGGGCCGCAGGTGATGTTGACCAGATTGTGACTGTACAATGATTGAGGTCTTGTAGGCAACTCCAACTCTTCGGGGCGGGTATCGCGACCGTAAAGGCCACTCAGTTCCGGTAGTTCCGGTAGGTCAGGTTTCACCTGATCGTGCTAGGCTCTGTTTGAAAACTGCCAGTACGGGTCATCCTCCTTGCGAATCTGAGGGATTCGAGCGGGGGGCGAGCCCCAAGATTGGGGTTTTCAAACAGAGCCTAGTCTCCCAAGCAGGCCCAATGACATGCCCCGGTTTTCGGACACGGTGATGGCTCACTTCGAGGCCCCGAGTAATCGGGGGCGGTTGGAGCAGCCGGATGGGGTGGGGCTGGTCGGGACTCCCGGTGCGGGGCCGTTCTTTTTGCTGGGGCTGAATGTCGCGGGCGGGCGGGTCACGGCGGCTCGGTTCGAGTGCCACGGCTGCGGGGCGTTTGTGGCGTGTGGGTCGGTGCTGACGGAGTTGGTGATCGGGCGGGACGTGGCCAACTGCAAGGCCATCTCGCAGCTGGAACTGACCGAAGCCCTGGACGGCCTGCCTCCCGACAAGCAGCATTGCCTCGACACCGCTCTGCACGCTCTGCGTCAGGCTCTGGCTGAGGCGGCTGGCAGCGAAGAGGTAGACTGAGAGGTATGTGTGAGAGTCTTCGGCATCCCTACAACAGTACGACTGCTCCAGCTACAATGACGAACTGGTCTTGATCGATCCCATGTTGGAAAACACTTCGGAGGGGCATTAAAGGTGAGGGGCATTAAAGAGGGGCATTAAAGGTGTCAGGAACCTTTGTTTGTCATTCTGTCCGGAAACGGTTCCTGACACCTTTGTTCTCCACCTTTGTTCTGTCTGACACCTTTGTTCTGTCCGGCGAACCTCCTGTACCAAGGCACACCGGTCAGCCCAAAGCGAGCCAACCGGTGCTACCTCACTTATGCAAGATGGTGGCCTACGCCCAAAGCGGCTTGTCCCCCCCCTACGTGATTTCAGCTAAGCACCCTTGCTCGGAGAGAGCGAGCCATCTCGTCCGACCTCGCCTCTCGATGGGCGACCATGGCGGCCAACGTTTCCGGTGACAATAGCAGCGGATGCCCGCCGATGGCGTCGAGCGATACGCTCTCGATCATCTCTCGGGCAACTTGAGCATTCACTCCGAGTGAGTTGAGGTAGAGCCAGATTACGGTCGGCGACCGGTTCTGCCCGGCCAGGCAATGGACGAAGACTCGCGAGCCGGGGCATTGGAACATCTCATCCAGAACGGCCAGGAATTCGATGACAGTCTCAGGATCTATCGGCACGCAGTCCGCAATCGGGATGAAAACCACCGAG
>JAYTCW010000372.1:0-13263 GCA_043736295.1 Planctomycetota bacterium
ACCCGAGGTCGTCGGTCGAGCCGATGGTCTGGGCCCCTTTGACGCCGCCCCCGGCCATCCACATCGTGAACCCGGTCGGGTTGTGGTCGCGACCGTCTCCCTTTTCACTCATCGGGGTGCGACCGAATTCTCCGCCCCAGATGACCAGCGTACTGTCGAGCAGCCCGCGTCGCTTGAGATCCTTGAGCAACCCGGCCACCGGCTTGTCGGACTCCATGAACCGTTCGCTGTGGTTCTTCTCGATCCCCGAGTGGGCGTCCCACTTGCTCCCCGATCCGTGGTACAGCTGGACGAACCGCACTCCGCGTTCGACCAGTCGGCGGGCAAGCAGGCAATTGCGGCCAAAGGTTTCGGTGGTCTTTTCGTGGATGCCGTAGAGCTGCTGCGTTTCGGAGGTTTCTTGGGCGAGGTCGACAGCTTCGGGAGCCCGAGCCTGCATGCGGAAGGCAAGCTCGTAGGACCCAATCCGGGCATCGAGTTCGGTCTGGAACTGGCGGGGCAGAGCGTGCTCGCGGTTGAGGGTATTGAGCAGATCAAGCTTGGCCCGCTGAACGTCCTCGCTGATCCCCTTGGGGTTCTTCAGGTAGCGGATCGGCTCCTCACCGAAATCGAGCTTCGTCCCCTGATACACAGCTGGCATGAAGCCCGCGCTCCAGTTGCGTGGCCCATTGATCGGCGGCGTATTGGAATCGGTCAGCACGACGTACGACGGCAGATTCTGATTCTCGGTCCCGAGTCCGTAAGTCACCCACGAACCGAGGCTCGGTCGCCCGGCGATCGGCGTCCCGGTGTTCATCTGGCATACGCCGCCCGAGTGGTTGATGCCGTTGGTCCAGCACGACCGGATCACTGCGATGTCGTCGACGCACTCGGCAGTATGGGGCAGCCAGTCACTGACCCATGTGCCCGCCTCGCCGTACTGTTTCCAGGTTCGCTTCGAGGCCAGCAGCGGCGAGTTAATCTCACCCATCGCCGTAATCACACGCTTGTACCCCGCTGGCAGCGGCTTTCCCGCCAGCTCGTTGAGCTTTGGCTTGGGGTCGAAGCTGTCCATTTGGCTCGGGCCGCCTTCCATGAACAGGAAGATCACGCTCTTGGCCTGAGCCGGGAACTGGGAATGACGAGGAGCAAAGGGCGAGTCGCTCCCTTCAGAGGCCAGGACTGAATCTCGCCCCAGCATCCCGGCGAGAGCGAGTGCCCCGAAACCCGCGCCGCCTTTCAGCAGGGCGTTACGGCGAGTGGAGACTGATGGGAAGACCTGGGACATGGGAGTCACCTGAGACGGGTCAATTCGGGACCAACTGATTCAGTAGCCGGTCCATTCAGTATGACACATGCTTCGAGACAGGGGAATGTTCGAATGCGAGTGATGTGGACGATCACCTGTTTAAGTCGCGTGGACTTTAGTCCACGCGCTCCATGAACTTCATACAGTTCGCGTGGGCTAAAGCCCACGCTACTCGTCCCCCCCGCTTCCCTTTCCCGCATAAACTCCTCACGATGTGACCACTCACCTCCAGTCACACCACCGGGAGTCGTCGATGTCAGAGCCAGACGTTCTGCAAGCCCCACAGGCCCAGCCCACCGGCGTCCGGTTTCTCGTTCTCGGAACGGCGTTCCTTGTCGCGGTACTCCTGTATCTGCACCGGTTCACGATGAGCTATGCGGAGCAGTATGTCCGCGAAGATTTGGGACTGAATGAGAGTCACCTCAGCTGGTGCTTCTGGGCGTTCTTCTTTGCGTATGCCCTTGCCCAAGTCCCATCGGGATGGCTGTCCGACCGGTTTGGTTCGCGGCTGATGCTGACGATTTACATTCTTGTCTGGTCAGGTTTCACAGCCTCAATGGGGCTGGTCACCGGATTTGTGGGACTGCTGCTGGTGCGTGCGGCTGTGGGTTTGGGGCAGGCCGGTGCGTATCCGACATGTGCGGCGGTCGTCGGGCGCTGGGCTCCGTTCAATGTGCGCGCCCTCGTGAGCAGTGTGATCGCGATGGGGGGGCGAGTCGGCGGCGCGGTGGCTCCCGTCCTCACGTCGCTGCTGATCGTCGCCTTCGTCCCCAGCCTGACCCCCGAGAAGTCCCAGCTTGGCCCGCAGGACTTACTCAACATCGGGCAACTGGCGGAGCAGTTAGAGTTGAGTCTTGTGCCGCTGGAGAAGCCTGCTGAGGAGGTGCGAGCCCAACAGGCACTGGCTGCTAAGATTCGAGCGGGATTGCCAGCGGAGGTGCAGCAGCAGTTGGCCGGTCTTCAGCGGGCCTACGTGGCGGCTCAAGACAAGCCCCCCGCGAAGCCTCGCAAGTTCGGTGACAAACCACTCCCGAAGGCGATCCTGGCCCCCGCAGATGCTCCCGGAATCATCGCGGCCCTCAATCAAGTGCTGACTGGCCCGATGCTCGCCACCGAGGCCGAGGCTAAAGCGTTTCCTGTGGAGCGTGAAGCGAAACGAATTTGGAAATTGCAGAGCATTTCGGACTCAGAACGAGTCCGCGTCAACCGCCTCCTCCTCGAAGTCGCGATCCCCACAGGCATCCGCAAGGTCTACGTCGGCGGCTGGCGGCGGGTCATGTTCTTCTTCGGCAGTCTGGGGATCGCCGCAGCTGTGGCATGGATGGTGTTCGTTCGCAATCGCCCGCTGGAACATCCGTGGTCGAACGCCGCCGAGAACCAACTGATCACGGGCGGGTTGCCGCCATTGGCTACGGCTAACGCGAAGGCGACGTTTCCGTGGGTCGCGATGTTGAAGAGCCCCAGCCTGTGGAACCTCAGCATCTCGCAACTGGGGACCAACATCGGCTGGGCCTTTTTGGTGACCTGGCTGCCGCGCTATTTGCGAGAGGTGCATCGTGTGCCGTTCGAGGAACGCAGCGTGATGGCCTCGATCCCGTTGTGGATCGGCTGTGTCGGCATGCTGACCGGAGGTTGGGCGACGGACCGATTGACGAAGGCGATGGGACTGCGCATCGGTCGATCGTGGCCAGTCGGACTGAGCCGCTTTGTCGGGGCAGCTGCGTTCGCCGGAATGCTGATTCATCCCGATGCGTGGACCGCCACGATTCTCTTCGCCGTGGTCGCGTTCTCCACCGACTTCAGCTCCCCGCCGATGTGGGCGTATAGCCAAGATGTGGGCGGTAGATACACAGCTGCGATCCTGGGCTGGAGCAATATGTGGGGCAACTTGGGAGCTGCATTTTCGCCGCTGCTGCTGAATTATCTTTTGGGTGAGAACAAGGACAACTGGGACGCCGCGTTCGGAGCCTGCGCCGTGGCGTTTGTGGTCGCGGGCGTGACTGGGATGTTCATTGATGCGACGAAGAAGATTGATCTGGGGGGTGAGGCGTAGCCACCTTCGCCAGAAGGTGGGCGAGTGGGTCTCGACGTTTGCGATTGGGAGGACGTTCGCCAAAAGACTTCCGAAGTCTCGGAAGACTTCGGAAGTCTTTCTCCTCGTCGTCGGACGATGCGTGATCCATCACAGAATCGACCGCTTACCATCGACCTTCTTGCTGTCGATCAACCAAGCTCCCGCCTCTTTGAGCAGAACATACGTGTGGTTCCAAATTTGGTCAGTTCGTAAGGTTTCAATTTCGACTCGTCTGCTGGAGCATTGGACCACTCGGATGATGGTTTCCGCCATCGAGTCGTACTCCAATGGCTTGCCAAAGCTGCAGGCGAATGAGTGGGTGCGATTCTTGGAGGTACAGAACTCTTCAAAGATCTGGCGTTTGGCCGGTTCGTACAGTACGCCCAGTGGAATGGATTGGGGATACTTCCTGTAGATTCGCCAGCATTCCTGCTCCAGCTGACTCATTGCCGCGATGAAACCATTCAGAACTACTGCGGGTTCTCGATCCGACTTTGGTATTGGGAGATGAACGAATCCTGCGAGATCGATTCTCTCATTCTTAAGGAGATCTTCGGTGAGGACCGCCTCTTGGGTTGCGGCCTGTTGCCCGAGTCGAGCCCGATCTGCATCGAGAGCCTTCTGGTCGTGGACGACTCTCCATTGCTCAAGAGCCAATAGCGAAAGTTCGCTCCACCGGGCTTGTGCATGGCACGTTTTCGTTGCGTCAGACTTTGGCGGCCGAACAGTTCCGATCAGCTGAAACTCTGGCGGAGGGAGCCGCCGAATCCAGTAGCACATGTCGAGCCGATGTTCATTCGGAAGCAACTTCAGCAGATCAGGATGCTTCTGATCAGGGGGCGATTCTCCGACATAGCGTGTCAGCCCAATCAGCATCCGATCCTGATGACCGCGTCCCTGATCCTCAAGACTCGGGGCTCGCATGACTCGACAGGCACCCCAATGCCCATTGGGCAGCGGGAAGGTGTAAACGGTTCCCTGTTCAAGCATCTCTGTACTCCAAACGTGGCTGCGTGTGAGTCGTAGGTTGGGACCAGCCGCTCTGGGCGCAGGCCCTCCATTTCGCTCGGACAACATCGCACATGGTGGACCTACGCTCGAAGCGAGAATGTCCCACCCAACAAGACTCGACAGACTCACGTCTGCCGCTCGCTACCTCCCGGTAACCAGCTTGCTGATCGCCTTAAACTCGGGAGTTCCGGCGACTTCGCACCACTCGAAGAGGACGGCTTCGACGGTGGTCAGCACAGCTCCGCTCAGTTCCATGCGGCGGAGGGCGATTTGCTTGTCGAGTTCCAATCGGCCCGACACGGCGTCGACGGCGATGTGAACCTGATACCCGAGGGCCAGTAGGTCGAGCACCGTTTGCAGGATGCAGACGTGAGCCTCGATGCCGGCCACCACGATCTGGAACGGCTCGTCCGGCCCCGGTGGCAACCAGCCCAGGCACTCCGCGCAGCTGAAGCGGGTCTTGGCGGGGCGGTCTGCGGCGAACTCGGCGATCTCCGGGATCGTGGGACCGAGGCCCTTGGGATATTGCTCGGTGATGTGGATCGGGACTGAGAGAACCTGAGCCCCCTGGGCCAGCAGGCGGCAGCGGGCGATCAGGGCCTCGCGATCCGGGAACACCGGGACGAGGCGTTCCTGTAGGTCGACCAATAGCAGGCGGCTGCGATCACGGCGGAGGAGTTCGGCACTGCGGGCGAGGGGAGAGCTGTTCATGCCCCGATGCTATGTGGGCCGGACCAGTCGTGCAAACGAAAAGTAGCCCGAAGGGTGAGCGAGGGCCGAGCGTAGCGAGGAATACGACCAGGAAACGTCTGATTCCTCCGCGAATCCCGCGAGTCCACCTCTCATCCAGAGTCGTACATCGCCCTCCCTCGCTGACGCATCGGGCGATTGGTGCTTCAATGCTTACCGGCTCGGGGCAGGGCGATGGAGTACAGAATCGTGACGACGCCGATCCCGATGAGCGTATACGGTAGCCACGGGGCCAGATGGATCGTGCGGTCGTCGCCCGCCTTATATGTGAGCATCGACACGACAGGATTCTGGGGCATGTCGGGCTTGAGCTTCACCGCTTCGACGTAGAACAACCCGGCCCCAAACAGAGTTAAGTTGATCCCCAAAGCGCTGAACACGGCGCGAATCATCACCGACACTCCCCGAACATTGACTGAACACATCGGGCCTATCGGCGGATGGGGCTTCAGAGATCAGCGCAAGTTTGAAACGGGGACGAGAAGTCTGCTGAAGAGAAATGGAATAACGGATACGACGATTTCGAGAGGCGTCAGCAGATGAGATTTCTCGCGGGCCGAATCGAGTCGTACGACGGACATCCTCGTCTGACAAAAGGATCCCTGTACGGACGAAGATGTCCGTCCTGCGAAAAAACTCGCTTCTCCCTGTGCCAAGTCTTCGTCAATCGAGAAGTTGCATTCGACCAGTCACTACCGCTCTGTGCGAACTGGCGGGGACCATACAAAAGACTTCCGAAGTCTCGGAAGACTTCCGAAGTCTGGCGAGTGATCCTCTTGGCCACTCGCCTTACGGCCCCGTGCGAACCGGCGGGAACGCCTCGACGCGGGTCTGGACCGTCTTGGTCTGCTCGAACGCGAATCCGTCACCCAGATCAACCGTCATGTTGACGACCCGTTCCGTATACGATTCCTTCGGCAAGCCAGTCTCGCGGAAAATGACACACTGCCCCACGGTCGACCCGCCAAGCACAGTGACGTTGATGTCGTCACTCTGGACATGATTGGCCTTATTGATTGTCTGCGACGGGATAATGTCCCCGGTAATCTTGACGACCGCTTCCGTATCGCTCAGTTCCTGCAACGTGTACTTGCACTGGACGATCATCGGAATCGGACGAGTCACGCTGCGGTGGCGGGTCCACTCCTGACCGGGAGTCACGTCCTGGCCAAAAGGGAGTAGTCCGATCGTGTTGTCGACGAAGTCCGAGATGCCATTCTCATCCGACCCGGCTTCCATTCCCAACATCACCTGCTTCTGCTGACTCGGAGGCACGTTGGCCAGGCAGCGCTCCAAAAATTCCCGGAAACCGACGACCTCGTTGATCTGGTTGTCTTTGCCAATCCAGAATGAGAATCCGTCATTCACCATGTCGTGATAGGCTTGTGCGGCCACCGGAATCTGAGCGGGAGGATTCGTGGAGCGATAAGCCAGCTTCTGCCCCTCGATGGTCTGCTCGAACTCCACCCGGTTGTACTTCACCCCGAGTCGAGTACGACCGTTGACCACTTCTTCCACCTGGATCGCCATCAGCAAACGCAGTTCCGTTTGGACCTCCTGCACGGTCCCGTCACTGGCCGTTTGCACGAGCGTCGTGACGACCTGCTTCTTAAGCGGGAACTGCTCCCCTTGTTTAAGCTGTAGTTTCAGTTCACCTCGCGGTTCACTGGGGTCTCGCCGGGTCCGAAGGGCAGTCGTCCCCTGCTCTGGGAGCGGATCCTCATTCTGCTGTTCCGCAGCTCCGCTGTCCGACTTTTTCGATTGTGACTCTTCCGCACCGCTCGTCAGCCATTCCGGCACATCGAGTGCAGCCTCGTCATCCGTGGGGGTACTTTTATTGCATCCGGTCGAGAGCAGGATCAGAGCTATCCAAGCCAGCACATTCGGAAGACGCATCACGGACTCCAATTCCGGGGATGAATTCACGATTCCATCAACAGTCGTGGCCAGCCAACAGCCCCACGAACAATTAGGCACTCACGGACCCGCGCACACTCGAAATCAGCGGATACCTCAGCCAGAGAAGGGGCCGGGCATCAAGCTGCTTCGCCGTGGTACTCGACATCTGCACCGTCCGTGGCATCGGCAGGGTGCCCATCCGCGTCGTAGATCAATGAGTAAATGTTGTCTGCGGCTTCATCCAGATAGGCTCGGATGTTCTCGCTCGACACGCTTTGCATCAGTGCTTCCAGAGCCTGAATCACGCGATCCACTTCAGCGCTAGAGATTTCCTCGTACTCGTCCGAGTCTGAGGAACGATTGTCATATGCGGGGGGAGGGGTCATGTGTGCTTCCTTGCAATGTCGATGACGCGGCAGCCTTCCTGGCTCCACGGGGTGGGTTACTTACTCTTGGTGATCTTCTTGGCAGGCTTCGCAGCTGCCTTGGTTTGTGCAGGGGTGACGGACTTCGCCTTCGATGCCCGAGTTGCAAAGATCTGGTCCCAACCGCTGGTGAACTTCTGGCTGGAGCCTGTGTGAACTGTGTAGCCGGTCATGGTGATGGGGAATCGAATCGAATGCGGACCAATTGGGCAAAACCGATTTCCCCCATTCTTGATCCTTGAGTGGTTAGATTACCAACCCTTCGAATTCACTGCTACTGGATTTCCGGACAGCAACTCCCGGCGAGCGGCCCGTGAGAACTGGCCCCCTGACTTTCGGCTCATCCCCCCTGCGACTTATCCAGAAACAGAACCCGCAACTCGTGCAGCGAGCGCTCCAGCAGCTTCGCTTCATTGGAATCCAGATTCCCCTTCGTCTTCGACTCCAGAATCGCCAGTAAATCGATGAAATGCCTCGCCAGCGGCAGCCGGACCTCCGTCTGGCCTTGCGGATCGGGGATCAACCCGAGCGCGAGGATGGCCTGGCTACTCAACAACTGGATCAACACATCAAACCGAGCGGGTGGGATTTCAGGCAACTGCTCAGCGGGCTCGGTCATGATCGGACTCCTACGTGGGGGGGGCTCAAGGCGAACGGTCAGACTTCACGTGACCAAAAGACTTCCGAAGTCTTCCGAGACTTCGGAAGTCTCGCGGGTCAGTTTTCACGGGCCGCTCACCCAAGAGGGATGTATGTTATTCCGATTGAATACGCTTGCAACTGGATCGTTGTTCAAGGAGCCAGCGAGGTCTCGCAATCGTCCCTCACGGCGGTTACTTCACTCCCCACGGAGCCGCAGCATGGCTAAGTTGCCCAGGGCGCGGAACGCCTCCTTGAGGTTGATTTTCGTGGTCCCGAAGCGGCGCTCTTCGAACGTAAACGGGATCTCGACGAACGTGGCCCCCGCTCGTTTTAGTCGGTAAAGCAGCTCCTCAAAAACAGCGTATCCCCGGCAAGTGACCTTCGACAGGTCGGCCCGCTTCAGTAACTCCACCCGGTAGCACCGAAAGCTGCCGCTGTTGTCGCGAGTCTTCAACCCGAGCAGCACGCGGACATAAGTGTTGATCCCCCAACTCATGATCTTGCGTTGCACCGGCCAGCCGACAACTCCGCCTCCAGCGACATACCGCGAGGCGATCACGACATCGTACTGCTCGGCTGCGCTGAGCAGCGCGGGAATGACGTTGGCCGGATGCGAGAAGTCGGCATCCATGTTCACCAGCAGGCCATAACCTTGTTCCACCGCATAGGTGAACCCCGCCCGGATCGCGACGCCAAGCCCCTCTTTCTTCTCGCGATGCAACAGCTTGACGCGCGGGTCGGTCGCTGACACCTCGGCAATGTAGCGTCCAGTACCATCGGGCGAGTTGTCGTCCACAAACAGCAAGTCGGCCTCCGGAACCGCCGCGCGCAGCTGGGGGATGAGCAGCTCGACGTTCTGTCGCTCGTTGTAAGTGCAGAGAGCAATCAAAATGCGGGGAGAAAGAGGCATGCCACGACTCAGGGAACGGATGGGAGGATTGCACGTTGTAACGCAGCGGGAGCGGTGGACCAAGCCGGGCAGCTGAATCTTCGGCGGTGCAACGTGTGCGTCGTGTGTGCGACAGAAAAGTCGATCGACAGCCCGATTCTGCTCCCTCTCTCTCCCGCGAGTGGCCCGTGGAGCAGGGAAATCGTGAGAGTCGGGAGAGAGCGAGGTGAGGGGATCTCTGCGCGACGTGTTCATGAGCCTGTTTTCATCAGACTAGATTCGCTCGACGGGCCGGCCATCACTGACTGCTCACCGCGTGAGGATGACTGGAGAAGCGTGGCTGCACTCTCTTTGTTTGACATGGTTTACTACGAATAGAGCGGTGCGATGACCCGTCCCGCGTTGACATGGCTCGGTCGACCGACCCGGTCGTAGATCATGCTACTGGAGTCGATGCCGAGGGCACTGTAGACCGTGGCCCCCAGGTCGGCGGGATACCAGCCCTTGGTCGCGGGGTAGGCAGCCTGGGCATCGCTGGCTCCGATGACTTGGCCACCGCGCACACCTGCTCCGGCGTAGAGGGCCGAGAAGACGCCCGACCAGTGGTCGCGGCCTCCGCCCTCGTTGATCTTCGGAGTACGACCGAATTCCCCGACCGCGATGACCAGTGTCTCGCTCAGCAATCCGCGCTCGTCGAGGTCACTCAGCAGTGCCGACAGCCCTTGATCGAACGGGGGCAACAGCCGGTCCTTGAGTTGGCCAAAGTTGTTGCCGTGTGTGTCCCAGTTGTTCATCGTGCCCATGTTGGCCTGGACGATCGGCATCCCGGCTTCCACAAGCCGCCGGGCGAGCAGCAGCGATTGCCCGAAGGCATGCCGTCCATAGCGATCCCGCATCTCGGCGGGTTCGCGGTGCATCTCGAACGCCTCGCGGAAGCGACCTCCCGCACCGAGCAAGCCGTAAGCCTGCTGGCAGGAACGGCTCAAGTTCTGCGATGAACCTTGTGTCTCCAGATCGCGGCGCTGCTGATCAAGATCAGCCAGCAGTGACCTCCGGTCGTCGACCCGTTCGATGGTCAGCCCCGGCTGAAGCGTCAACTCATCGAGCTTGAAGTTGGGATCGTTTGGGTCACTCCTCACATGCCACGGGTCGTACTGACTCCCCATGAACCCACCCGTCTGCCCTGAGAACCCGTACCCGTTGTGCAGGTAGGTCGGCAGCATGACTCCCGATGGCAATCCATCTGTCCGTGGCCGCAAGGCTTTCATCCCAGCTGCGTAGCAGGGCCAGTCGGCGCGGCTGGCCATGTGTGTGGCCCCCGGTGGCAGCTGGTTGATGCCCGTCAAGATGAAATGTGTCGCCTGCTCATGTCCGGGCAGGTCGTGGGTCATCGAGCGGATAATGACGTACTTGTCAGCGATAGCCGCGAGCTTGGGGATGTGGGGACCGACGAGGATACCGGGGACATTCGTCTCGACCGGTTTGAACTCGCCCCGGATTTCGGCAGGGGCCTCGGGCTTCAAGTCCCAGATGTCCTGGTGCGACGGAGCCCCCGTTTGAAACACGAGGATGACACTCTTGGCTCGCCCAAAACCGGGTGAGGTGCCGTCCGCTTGTGCGGTTCCAGAGGCGAGGTCGGTCAGCCCCAAGCCGAGCAGCCCGGAAAACCCGACTTGCAAGGCTTCGCGCCGCGAAGGTGCATGGCCGGTCCGATTGCGGATGAAGTGACGCATGTTGTGTCTCGCGGCGGTGGGGCCAGTCGAGGAGGCGGGCCGGACAATCCGGTGAGCAGGCAGGACAGTAAGGTATATCAATTATCGTTGATGGAACAATGCCGGGCACTCTGTTTCTCTGACCTCAGTGCCAGATTTCGGTCAATTGCAGCCTTCCATGCAGCGTCAGACGCCTGTGTGATCCAAAAAAAACCTATTCAGGTGCGTGGCCTTCCTCGACAGTGCCACTCCGCCGAGTGTAGGTCACGAGATAGAGTTTCGTGCCAGCAACGCTTTTGAACTCTGTCGGACACTTGGCACCGGAAAGATCGTAACAGATGCGAAGTGTGTCACCTTGGAGTTCGTAGATCGCCGGAAAAGTCTTACCCTTGTTGGGGCCTTCCGTGCCGGTAACGCTCATGCCCTTGGGCTTGGTCGTGGAATCGATCGTATAAGTGCCCTTGTCAGTATACTCTCCAACAAGAACTTCATATTTACCATCTTCCAGTTTGAGGCTGATACTCTTTAAGACGGCGGCAGGCATAGGCAGTCCAGCCAACTCGGCCTTGGCGGGCATCCAACTGCCATGAACTGCTTTGGCGTCGTCGGGCGAGTCGGCCGCGTACGCGCTCAGTGATGCCGCAACAGCGAGACCGATGCAGAAGATGTGTTTCATGTGTATTCAGGTGGTTAAAGGTTGTGAATGACATGGCGCGCACAAAAGCCCAACAGTCTTATTGAGCTGGGGCAGGCTAGCAGCCTGTCGGAAAAATCCGTGGCACGGGCTTCCAGCCCGTGATTCCTGAAGTTTCACGCATGGGCCAGGTGCCCAATCCACGTTGTTCTACAGGCTGCTAGTGCCCTGTCCAGACTTAATTATGGGGTCCGCCTCCCGGCGGGCCTGACTCAACCCCAATTCCAAGCACTAACGAGGCACTAGAACACTTTCAGAATGGGTGTTCAGTTCACAGACAGAACAAGTCCTCCTATTTTTTCTGTCCCTATTTTTCTGTCTTCACTCTTCTTTCCCACTCACCCAGGAACAACTGAAGACAGAAAAATGGGGACAGAAAAATGAAGAGAGGGAAGTGAGCGAGGTTCTGCACACCATTTCTGATAATGCTCTCGCGTTGCTGGAATGTGGGTAACCGCTCAAGGCGGACTGGGATTCAGCGTAGCCTTAAAATGGAGAAAGTCAACAAAAACTGTTGCGATGTCCAGCAGGGTTGGAAACGTGATGGGCAGCTTCTGTCGCCTGTGCTGGCCCATCACTGCCCACGGAGAATCAGATCGTCGAGTGCCTCTGCGAGTTGAGGAAACCGGAACTCAAACCCCTCTTCGGCGAGTCTCTTCGAGATGACGTACCGTCCATAGAGTGCCAGCTCGGGATCGGTCTGGAGCAGCCACTTCGCGCCGAAACGCACCATCCAGGCAGACGCCGGGAGTCCGATCGGCATCCGTACTGCATGTCGTAACTGGGACATGAAGTCGCGATTGGACACGGGATGGGGCGACGAGGCGATGTACGTCCCGTGCATGTCCGAGGAGGTCAACGCCCGTTCGAAGAGACGGTTCAAGTCGACCTCGTGAATCCAGCTCATCCCCTGAGTCCCCGATCCGACTGTCCCACCCAGTCCCAGTCGGGCCAGCGGTCTCAAGCGTGCCAATGCCCCGCAGCCTGCTCCACGATCTCGACCGATGACAAAGCTCGTTCGCAAGATCACCGCTCGCTGTACGGGAAGGACGCTCTCTCGGAATGCCTCTTCCCATGCTCGCCCAACATCCGGGGCCAGACCGTATCCCAATGCGGAGTCTTCGTCGCAGACAACCTGCGGTGGGTCGCCGTAGATGTGAGTCGTGCTCATTTGCACCCACACGGGCGGCGGAGAGTTGACGCGACGCATCGCGTCTCCCAACACTCGAGTCGATTCCACGCGGGACCGCAGAATCTCGTCCTGATGGTCGGGTGTTTTGATGCAGTCGACACTTCGCCCCGTCAAGTTCACCAGTCCGGCAGCCCCTTCCAGTTCCCGCTCCCATTCCCCCAGAGTCCGGCCATCCCAGCTGACACGCCGCCACGGACCAGCCACTTTGGGAGGGTTGCGAGACAACACCACAACTGATGCTCCCGCCGCAGCCAAATGGCTGGCCAGCGAAGTGCCCAGGAATCCACTACCGCCCGCGATGACAATGCGGCCTGTCAGGAGTAGGTCGGTCATGGCGTCTCCTTGGGTCTGTGCGGTCTCGGTCACTGCAACGAGTACCGCAACTGACTGAGATCCATAACAGCGATCCACTCAAACTCCATGGAGAGGCGAGGTGGCCCAGACATCGCCTTGGATGTCTGAGTAACGCAGAAACAAGAGGGATTGGGTGGCGAGCCGGTCCTCCATATCATCCTCTTGCTGCTCTGCAACTCAGCCACGAAGCAGTGTCTGCACCACCCCGCATTTGAAACTGCTGGGTTCAAACAAAACGGTAATCGCGGTAGGGACGGTCATTGCTGACCGCCCCCCGCACAGATCCGTACGTGCGGAATTACCGCATACGGCTCCTACCTCGGATGATGACTT
>JAYTCW010000373.1:0-13174 GCA_043736295.1 Planctomycetota bacterium
GGTGATGGTCCTGGCCGACCAGGACCATCACCACCAGCCGGGAGGACTCCCTTTTTCAATCCCTCGGGGAGTGAGTTTGCTGAACCCATAGGCACCGCCGGGGGCTGGCTTGGCGAGCCGGGAGGGGATTTCGAGGTGATGGAAAAAGTCGAAATTGGGCTTGGCCAAAGAGTTGACGTAATCCTGAGCCGATTGGCCTTTCTCCAAGGAGATGACAAAGGGGATCGCCCCTCCGATCACCGATTCCTGTTTCCACAGCACCTCAGCCCCGATCGTCAGTGTGACGGTCGCGATCTGCGGAGTCGAGGTCACCGTCTGGTCGGGAGCGCCCTCAAATTTGTAGGTCTGCTGCGCGGGCTGCCCGATGCTGGTCGTCCCGGTGAGGACCAGCGGGCTCGTGTCATCCACCAGCATCCCCTGCGACTCGATGTGCTTCGATAGGGACTCCTTGATTCGCCCCTGTTCTTCCGGAGTCGCGGAGGTATTCAGCACCAGTCGAATCTTGGCTCCCGGCTTCAGGACCATCGCATCCGGGTCAATGGCCTCCGCCGCGGTCAACGCTTCGGGATGCGGAAGCTGGACGCCAAACAGGCCCAGCTGTTCCCGGTCATCACTCGAGAGTACGTACCAGTATCGCCCCCCGCAGTAGACTGGCTCCACGTGAGCAGTCCCCCCATTGGGCAGTTCGTAGTGCCACAGAATCGTGGACCGTTCCAGGTCGATCAGAAAGCCAGCCCCCACGAGGAGGTGATCTGCATCCAGCCAGAACATGGCTTGACCGAGGGGACCAATTTGCAGTGATCGGCTGAGAAACATCTCCCGATGAACTCGCCCCTCTTTTAGATCGTAGACCATCACTCGCATATCCGACGCAGCTGCGATGTAGCGTCCCGTGGGATCAAACGCCATGACTTGGATGTCTTTGCCAGGAAGCTTGCCCAGCAGTCGTCCGGTGGGTAGATCGAGGATGTGCGCGTAGTTATCTTGGCCGACGGCCGCGAGGTACTTTCCGTTGGCGCTGATGGCCAGCTCGGTGGGGTAAAAGCCTCCAGGCAGGACGTACAGGGGAACCCCTGCCGAGACATCCCAGACGGCGACTTCTCGAAAGGGGAAGTACGACAAGACCGCATGCTTCTGACCAGCGAACTCGACTTTTGCGGGGGCATGCCCGACACCGAATTCATTGGAGACGGGGTTCCACGCCCCTAGGAGTTCAAACCCGGAGTCCCCTTGCCGCCACATGCCGAACACTTCCTCGCGTTGATCCTCTGGGTGAAGTTGCGACGTGGACATCGCCAGAAAACGTCGGGAGGAAGGCTCGTAGGCGCTGACCTGCACCGGAGAGGGGAAGAGTTCCCCAGTCAAAGCCCCGTCCTTCAGATCGATACGAATGACACGCTGAACTGGAGGCTTTCCGGGTGAACCGTCATGTAGGGTGACGATGGCCTGATTGGATGCGGGGTCCATCATCAGCGCGCGGGGCGACTCGAAAAATCCGAGCACGGGCACCTTGCCCTTGCGAGAGGGTGTCTTCGTGGCGAACACATACGGGCGGTCCAAGACTTCCAAGGTCGTCTCGAATGCCGGATCAGGTTCCAGCTGAAATGGTTCGGGCGGCGTACTGGGGGGAGGGAATCGATCCGGGGGGCGGACACCCGACCAGTCGACGGGGGACGTGACCACGGGAGTTGAGGAGTCTTGGAGTTGCGTAGCAGGTTCAGTCGCGGGCTTTTTCCCGCTCGGCCCCGGGCCTCGGCTCTTTGAGGTGGCCGGGCCGTTCTTCGAGTTCGCAGCCAGTTGGGGAGCGACCGGGTCCGGCGATTCCTGGAACGGGTCATCACCCGCTTCATCGGGCGACTCCATGAAGGGGCTTTCCGCACTGCTCGCCAGTTGTGTGGCTAACGCGCGATCGGCTTCCGAGAGCTTTTCTAATGGAACCGAGACGGTCGTCCCGTCCGGCTTTAGCAGCTTAACCTTACCGTCCTCCAGCCCACCGAACCTCGCCTCAATCGTGAATTTTCCGGTGTCGCTGGCCCAAGTCCGCAACTCCGGCTCAGCCCCTCCAGGGGGCTGCGGAGTCACTGGCTTCGTCGCTGGTTTGGCGGGGACCAGTCGCTTGGAACCACTGGTCGTTGGGGGAGCTCCCTTCGCGGGCGGGTTGGGAGTCGCCGGGGGAGCCACCGGAGCCATAGAATCAACGACCAGAGTCAGTGGGAAGGTCTTGGACATCTTCGTCCCCTTCCACAGAAACTCCACTTCGATAAAGCCCGATATCTTGGCCGAAACGACTTTCCCCGTCACCACCTCGCCGACATACTTCACCTGAACACTGTCGCCCTTGGCATAAGTCTTCTTCTTGTCTTGGGCGAACCCCGAGACCAGCAGCAGCCCGAGGAACCCAACGAGAACTGCCGCGAGGAGACGAATATTAACTCGCATGGAATCTCTCCGTAAGGAGGGGGGATGTTTCGGAATCACGCGACCTGAGGCGAGGGGCCAGAATTGGCGTCCCCAAAGACTTCCGCAGACTTCCGAGACTTCGGAAGTCTGGCGGGTCACATTCCACTGGCCGCTCGCCACTAGCATCCCCGGAGAGGACATTCGCGTCAAGTTGTCAGCGGATCACTTCTTCGTCTCGGTCGGCGATTTACGCACCACGGTCCACTTCCAAGTCTGGCCATTGTTCTGCACATTGGTCCCCGAAAGGTGGTCTTTATCCACGATCTTCAGTCGGCCGCTGGAGAACTCGTTCTCGTAGAAATTCTTCTCCGCAAAACGAAACACGATCTCTTCACCCGCCTGTTCCCAGTTCCCGCTGAACACCCGTCCGTCGCGAGTGTTGGTGTGCGTCCCATCGTTCTTCAGAACCCACGTCCATTCCCCCTCATCGGGCACCGTGGTGCACAAAAACGTCCCCGGCGAAAACGTTACTGCGGACAACCGGACCAGCTTCCAATTCCAAGTCTGTCCATCGGTATGTATGTTCTGGCCCGTCAGGTGATCTCTGTCGGTACTCTTGAGTGTCACGGTTCCGTAGTTCGTATTGTCGAACCGAATGACCACCTCCTCTTTGACCTGCGACCAGGTGCCGGCGCTCGAATAAGACTCGTCTTGCACAGACTTAAACGATCCGTCGACATTCAAATCCACGACAGCCCGCCCCAAGGGGGGATTCGTCTGGAGTTGAAACGCCCCCGGTTTGAACTTCCAGCCGAAGTAGCTGTCCTTGTCAGCGAGGACCAACTTGGCATTCGAGTCATCCTTGGCTGTCACATATCTCTGGGCGAGGGCGTCAAACGCCTTCTCGCATTTCAGCTTCGCCTTGCGCAGCGACTCTTTGTAGTCAGTCACCTCGTCCTTCAGGACTTCGGCTTTCGGGAGGACATCCTCATTCTCAAACAGACGGAGTTCCCGCTCCAGTGTCTCGAGGTGGGCCAGTTGGTCCTCCACCGACTTCTTGGAATTGACCCGCTGACGTTTGATCTCGCGTGTCACGGCGGTTTGCAAATCGGTTTTCGCTCGTACCGTTGTGTCGGAGTACAGCTGCTTGGCCTTGTCGAGCGCGACCTTCGCGGACTCAATCGGGTCTTCCGCGACGAGGGACGACGACATCACACACACGAGAGTCAACAGGAGCAAAACACGCAGCATGGAGAACCTCCCCGAGACGCCCATCCGGCGAATGAATGCCAGCCAACTTGCTATCGTATTCGCCTCTGGGATGAATTGCCAAGCGAACGGGAGTTGCCCCACACGACAACCGCACGGCTTTACTGTTGACATCCCGCAAAGACCAGTGGCCCTGCTCCCAGGGGCGGCGGCATCGGGCGCGCTGGTGAGAATCATCCAAGTGGAGTCATCCAAGTGGAATCATGGTTCCAACACTCGCTGACGAAACGGCGTATCCACTCTCATCACCCGGATTACAGACCGGGCTCACTGCAACACAGGTGGTTTCACCATGACTCGATCAGCGAAATTCTGGCGGTTGTTGATGATCGTTGTCGTGGCATTGCCGGTGGGGGCACTGCTCTTTCAAGGGGTTCATCAGTATCGAGAGGCCACAGCGCGGCAGACGACCAAAGACCGCATGAAGCAGATCGAGCTGGCCCTGCATCAGTATCACGACGCCTACCACACCTTTCCACCCGCGTTTGTACAAGGCCCCGATGGTCGCATGTGGCACAGCTGGCGAACGCTGCTGCTGCCGTATCTGGGGGAGCAGAAACTGGCGGCGAAGTATCGATTCGATGAACCGTGGGACGGTCCGCACAACCGCGAACTCATCGCGCAGTGCCCCGAGGTGTTCCAGTCGCCGCACTGGGGGACTGAACTGGGGCGGACGAATTTCTATGGCGTGATTGGAAGGCGAACCGCCTGGCCCGCCCAACATGCGATCTCGAGGGAGCGGGCTCTTGATGGGACTTCGAACACGATTCATGTGGTGGAAGGACCACCGGTCGCCCAGTGGCTGGAACCTCGTGATCTTGATATCAGTGACTGGGACAAAGCCTTTCGAACTCCGGGGCACACAGGTTCGCACGTCAGCCTGATGGATGGATCCGTTCGATATCTGGCGACGACCATTGATCGTAGTACGCAGGTGACTCTGCTCACACCAAGTTATGGGCAGTCGATGTATTCCGGTCCCGACTGGCCTGAGGAATGGAACGAATCAGCGGAGACATCGGAACCATCGGTCGCATGGAAGACGAAGGATGTGAGAGAGATGGTGGGCACCGATGTTCTGGCCGCTGCTTCTGCTTTGATCGACCCTGCAAAGAACCAGACCTGGTGTGCCACGTCTCAGATTGCGTGGGATGAACTTCGCTCTCAGGTCGGAGGAGCCGTTACGACTTCGCCCGCCTCGGCAACTGCCGATCAGCTCAATCTGGAATCATTCGATCGCACAGCCCTGTCTCCAATGACCTATCTCGCGGGCACCACGGGCGGAAGTCCGGCTGAGACGAAGGCCCTCCAATCCAGGCTTCAGAAACTGTTTCCACACGCGGACGTACCACTGCAAGAGATTCCTGTCGATGGATTGCCACATCTGCGGCTTTTCGCGTGCCTTATCAAGTCGATGCCATTTGAAGAAAAGATGGAGAGAATCACAACGTCGTTCACGTTCAGGCATCAAGGCAAGACCGCCGATGTCATGTCGTTTGGTCGCGTGCCGGTGACTCAGGGAGTGCTAGGAGAAGCGGTTCTGGCGGGACAGTTGGAGGTCGGTGACTATATCAGCGACGACAATTTCATCCTGATCCTGCACACGAACAGTAAGCAGAAAGATCAAGTGATTCTGGCCCACTCCCTGCCAGGAAAGACACTGCGGGAAACATGGAACGGTGTTGCGGTCCGGTTGAAGTCGCCCCACCCACATCGAGTGCTGCCCACCGTCCACAGCGGGGAGCGGTTGGAAATCCCTATCTTGGAATTCGGGTTGTCGAAGACATTTGATGAACTGGTCGGGGCGTCGGTCGCCGGTTTATCAGTCAAGAGTTCAATCGGGAGTGCGACCGAATCGATTCGATTTCGTCTCGATGAACGAGGTGCAGAGATCCTTGCCGTCGCAGAGTATTCTGTAATCGGCGAGTTTGGAGACGACGGCAACGAACCCCCACGGTTCGATCCCACCAAGCCCCGGCAGTTCGTCTTCGACCAACCGTTCTTCATCGCCCTGCGCGAGAAGGACGCCTCCGAGCCATACTTCCTCGGCTGGATCGCCCATCCCGAAGTGATGGTTCGCTCGACTTCGACGCAGCAAGGTGAGCGTCTGCAGCTGGATTCCCTGTAGCAGAGAGGGCACGGTCCGTGGTCATCGTCTGTCGTCTTTTTCTCCGAAAAGGACATCCTTTTTCGACACACCGCGTGGAAGTCGACAGGGCCAGGGCTTTCCAGCTGAGCCTTTCCGGTGAAATCCCCCTCTTTGTCCCGCCAGGGACACCCGAGAATCTCCCACCGTTTCAACGGTGGGAGAACCCTTGTCTCGTGAGATTACGCTCTCTGGGCCTGGCGTGCTAGAATCTCAGATCAGTGGCCTCGGGAAGTCTGTCGTCTTTGGTTCACTCCATGCAAACTGCGTTGAACAATGTGGCCGTCGCCGTCTCTCCGGCGGAGAAGTACCGCGAGTACCTCGCGACGAAAGGGCTGCGCCTCACCCGTGAGCGCAGCATCATTATCGAGGAGGTCTTCGCCTCGCACGAGCACTTCGACGCGGAGCAACTGATTGGTCGTCTCGCCCAACGGACCGATGGGACGCGTGTGAGTCGGTCGACGATTTATCGCTCGCTGCTCCAACTGGAAGAGGCCGGACTCATCCGTAAGGTGGCCCGCCAGGACGACCGCGATGTCTTCGAACACGACTACGGGTATCCGCAGCACGACCATTTGATTTGCAGCAAGTGCAGCACCTTGATCGAGTTCCAGGCGGATGCCATTGCGCAGGTGTTGAGTGAAGTCGCCTCGCGGCACGGGTTCCGGATGGATGGTCATCGGTTGGAGGTGACCGGGCTGTGCGATGCGTGTTGCCGCCCTCCGGCGTCGCGACCGAAGAAGTTGAACTTGCTGTGACGTGGGGGAGGCTTCCCGCCTGTCGTGAGTTGTTGCTGACAGGCTGGAAGCCTTTCCCACTGACGCTCCCCAGGAACACCCCGCCGATGGCTACCGAACCTTCGGCCTCCTCCCCGACGCCCGCCTCAATCCGCCGGGTCGTCCTCGCCAGTTTCCTCGGCACGATGATCGAGTGGTACGACTTCTTTCTCTACATCACCGCCACGGCTCTGGTGTTTAACAAGCTGTTCTTCCCGACACTCGATGCCCGTACGGGGACACTGGCGGCGTTCGCCACGAATGCAGTGGGGTTCTTCGCCCGTCCGCTGGGAGGCGTCGTGTTCGGCCACTTCGGCGACCGCATGGGGCGGAAGTCGATGCTGGTGACAACGCTGGTTCTGATGGGAACTGCGACCTGCCTGATTGGGCTACTGCCGACCTACCATTCGATTGGAATTTCCGCCCCGATGGCACTGGTCGCCTTGCGATTTGTGCAGGGATTCGGCGTGGGCGGGGAGTGGGGTGGCGCGGTCCTGATGGCCGTGGAGCATGGACATCAGGGGCGACGCGGCTTCTACGCCAGCTGGGTCCAGGCCGGTGTGCCTGCCGGGATAATCCTGGCGAACGGCGTCTTCAGTCTGTTCTCGCGCTTGCCAGAGGACCAGTTTTTGGCGTGGGGTTGGCGAGTGCCGTTTTTGCTCGGCATTGTGCTGCTGGCGATCAGTATGTTCATTCGCCTCCGCGTGATGGAGACCCCGATCTTTGCAGCCCAGCTTCCGACCGAGAAGCCGAAGTCACTCCCGATTCTGGAGGTCATCCGCGATTACCCCCGCAATGTCCTATTGGCGATGGGAGCCCGGTTCGGCGAGAACGCCTCGTTCTATATCATCACGGCGTTCGTGCTGACCTATGCGAAAGAGATCCTGCTGCTGCCGCGTTCCACCGTTCTCAATGCGGTATTAATCGGGTCGGGCTTCCAGTTCTTCGCGATCCCACTTTTGGGGTGGCTGTCCGATCTGTGGGGGCGAAGAATCGTGTACATGACGGGCACTGCATTGATGGCCCTATACGCGTGGCCATTTTTCCTGCTCGTCGACACCCGATCCCCACTTTGGATTACCGTCGCGATCAGCATTGGATTGTTGATCCACTCGGCGATGTACGCCCCGCAAGCGGCGTTCTTCGCCGAGCTGTTCGGCACGCGGGTGAGGTACTCGGGTGCCTCGTTTGGATACCAACTGGCCTCGCCGCTGGCCGGAGGAATCGCTCCGCTGGTGGCAGCTGCGTTGTTGCAATGGAGCGACAACAACCCCTGGTCGGTCGCCGCCTACATCGCGGGAATGTGCGCGATCACCTGGGTGGCGGTGTTTCTGGCCGAGGAGACTCATCTCAAGGAGATGACGGAGGCGAGTGAGTGAGTGATCGACTGACACCAGCCGTTCACGGAGGTGTCGCTTCATGCGGCATACCAAATAATCATTTCCTGATGCGTCAGAAGTCTTACGACTTCTGCTACGGGAAGGTAAGATCAACAGTGGGCGATGTTCGCCGCCCTCCCAGCGGCACAGGCATTTCGAGGTGTAACTGATGCGTGGTGTGCTGTTCTCTGTGGCGTGTCTGTGCGTTGTGGTCTCCTCCGTGGCAAGGGCCGAGGAGTTCCAGAAGGTCGTACCGCTTCCACTGAAGGATGTGGACGCTGCCACTGCTGCGGACATGAAGACTTACTCCGAAATGCTGGAGCATGCGGGGGTGAACTTCGACATGGTGCCGATCCCGGGCGGCAAGTTCCAGCTCGGCAGCCCGGCCACGGAAGAGGGCCGCAATGATGACGAGGGGCCGCAGGTCGAAGTCGAGATCTCCCCGTTCTGGATGGGCAAGACCGAGATCACCTGGGATGCATACGACGTGTGGGGGCAGGAGATCGACAAGCTGCGCCGCAAGTACACCGGCCTGACTGCCACGGATCGGGACGCAGCTGCCGACGCGGTGACTCGTCCGACGCCGCCCTATACCGATATGAGCTTCAACATGGGCAAGGGAAAGTTCCCGGCGATCTGCATGACGCAGCACGCGGCTCGCGTCTACTGCAAGTGGCTCTCGAAGAAGACGGGGCGATACTACCGGCTTCCCACCGAGGCGGAATGGGAGTACGCCTGCCGGGCGGGGACGACGACCGCTTACTCGTTCGGTGATGACCCCTCGGTGATCGGGGAGTACGCCTGGTACGGCGAGAACAGCAGCACCAAGTACCAGCGGGTCGGCAAGAAGAAGCCGAATCCGTGGGGCCTGCACGACATGCACGGCAACGTGGCCGAGTGGGTACTCGATCAGTACATCCCGACCGCCTATGGAGATCGCCAGGGAGTCGTCAAGAACCCGCTCGAAGTTCCGAAGACTGTCTACCCCCGCATCGTTCGCGGCGGCGGCTGGGACCACGAACCGGCTCAACTGCGGAGTGCGGCCCGCATAGCCTCCGCCGAAGAGTGGAGCGACCAGGACCCGCAGGTGCCGCGCAGTATCTGGTATCATACGGACGCCCTCAGCGTCGGCTTTCGCGTCGTGCGCCCACTGGTGGAACCATCGGAAGACGAGAAAGAATCCCTCTGGGAAAAGAACGACCCGCTCCAGCTCGATCCGCTGGACGGAGAACAACCCGAGCCGAAGCCAGAGGAGTGATAACCTATGCCTCCCATCCTACAAGACTTCTCCTGGGACAGGATGATCGCCGCCGTGGAAGCTGTCAAAGAACGCATGTTGCGAGCTGCCGGAGCACTGGAGCGAGCGGGGATTCCGTACGCCGTGGCCGGGGGGAACGCCGTGGCCGCTTGGGTCTCTCGCGTGGATCAGGCCGCTGTTCGCAACACGCAGGATGTCGACATCCTGATTCGACGGGCGGACTTCCCGGCAGTCAAGGAGGCGTTGGAAGCAGTCGGGTTTAAGCACCGTCATGTCGCGAGCATCGACTGCTTTCTCGACGCCGGAAGCCTCAAAGTCCGCGATGCGGTCCATTTGCTGTATGCCGACGAAAAGGTGCGGCAGGAGTATCCCCTCCCCTCACCGGATGTCGCCGAAGTGGACGAGGCGGGAGGATACCGCGTCGTCTCGTTCGAGGGGCTGCTGCGGATGAAGTTCAACTCGTACCGACTTAAAGATCGAGTCCATCTACAGGACATGATTGAGGTCGGCCTGCTCGACGAGTCATGGCTCCCCAAGCTGATCCCCGACCATGCGGCGAAGCTGCAAGACCTGCTAAACAACCCAGACGGCTAGGAGCCACCCAATATGCCTTCCCCCTTTCCCGGAATGGACCCCTTTCTCGAAGCCCACTGGGGCGACGTGCATGCTCGGCTCATTGTTTATGCCAGCAATCAATTGCAACGCCAACTCCCCTCGGGCTTGGTCGCCGGTGTCGAGCAATATGTCTCTCTGGAAATCGACGACAAGTTCGTCCGCTTTCGCCCCGATGTGGCGGTGCTGAGATCGGGACGCGGCGAACAACTGGCCTCCACAGCCACGCTCGAAGCCGATGAGCCATGCCTAGCGGACGAACCGGAGATTCATCACGGCATCCGGATCGAAGACCGCGAGGGTCGGCTGGTGACGACGATTGAATTCTTGAGTCCCATCAACAAGAAGAGCCCAACCGATCGCGACGTGTTTCATCGTCGACAAGTGGAGTTTTTGAAGCACGGCGTCAATCTCGTCGAGGTCGATCTACTGGTTGCAGGAGGCTGGACGGTCTTCGTTCAGGAGGAACTGATCCCACTGAAGTGCCGCTCTCCCTACCGGATTTGCGTCGTACGCACTGAGCGACTGGAACGCCCCGAATGCTACCCCGCCCCACTCCAGAACGCCTTGCCCCGGATTCGAATTCCACTGCGTCCGGGGGACCAGGATGTCGTACTCAATCTCCAGGACTTGGTGGCTCGCACCTGGGAGGACGGAGCCTACGAGAAGCGGATCGACTACTCTCACGATCCCCTCCCGCCATTGAGTCCGGCGGACGGAGCGTGGCTGGTGGAATGGCTGACTTCTCAGGGGATCAGTCGAGCCGCAGGTGCTGCGTGACATGGATTCAGACAGAGAGACTGAAACTCACGAGGACGAGGAGCGACTGATCATGCCTTCCCCCTTTCCCGGAATGGACCCCTTTCTCGAAGCCCACTGGGGCGACGTGCATGCAGCGTTATCGATTTACGCCCGCGATCAACTCCAGCAACGATTGCCGAGCGATCTTGTCGCTTCGGTCGAAGAGTACGTTGTCCTGGCATGTGAAGAACCGATCGAAGACTGGAGTAAACCCCAGCGCTGGCGTCCGGATGAGAGCGTGAATGAACTGAAAGCCGCCCTCGCTCTCATTGAGCCAGAGACCGAGTTGCTGGATGCTGACACGCCCATCATCGTCGACGCCGAACCACAGACGATGCGCGAGGTCCGCATTCTCGACTCCCAGTCCCGGCTCGTCACGAGTATTGAGTTCCTCAGTCCTTCCAACAAGATTGGCGAGGACGAGCGGCACACCTTTCGTCGCAAGCAGAGCGACCTTGTCGCCAGTGGCGTCAATATCGTAGAAGTCGATCTGATCCTGGGCGGCGGCTGGACCATTCACCCCAGTCAAGTCGAGACCCCGACCGAATGCCAGACGCCGTACCGCATCAGTGTCACCCGTGTTCGATACCCCCATCGCATCGAATGTTACTTGACCAACTTGCGAAACTCACTCCCAAGGATTCGAATACCCTTGCGACGGGGCGAAACCGACATCGTCCTCGACCTGCAGGAACTCATCACGCTGGCCTACGATCGAGGGGCCTACCATCGCCGACTGAACTACGCCATCGCCCCTCGTCCCCCGTTCAACGCCGAAGACAACGCCTGGATGACCACTCACCTGATCGCCAGCGGTCGCCTGCCCCCGGAACCCCTCCCGCCCACACTCACCTCTCACCCCTAACCGTTCACCCTTCCTTCGCCTCTGGAGTCACCCTATGCAAACCCCTTTCGAAAACACCACCTCACGGCGGCAGTTCCTGCAACGCACGACGCAGGCGGCCGCTGTGGGAGCTGTCCTCTCCACCGCCCCGCAGCTCTTCGCCGCTGAAGACAGCAAGGTCAAGGTCGCCCTTGTCGGCTGCGGCGGTCGCGGCACCGGAGCAGCGACGAACTCGCTGTCGGTCAGCAATGGCCCGACGAAGCTCGTCGCGATGGCCGACGTGTTCGACCACAAGCTCAAAAGCAGCTTCGACAACCTGTCGGTGCAGTTCCCCAGTGCCGACCAGATGGACGTGCCGACCGAGCGGAAGTTCATCGGCTTCGACGCCTCGAAGAAGGCCATGGACTGCTTAAGCCCCGGCGACATCGTGATCATGACGACTCCGGCAGCCTTCCGCTGGTCGCAGTTTGCGTATGCGATCGAGAAGGGCCTGAATGTGTTCATGGAGAAGCCGGTCACCATCGACGGGCCGACCAGCGCGCGGATGCTGGAACTCAATAAGAAGGCGATGGCCAAGGGGCTGAAGGTCGGAGTCGGCCTGATGTGCCGCCACTGCCACGCCCGCAAGGAACTCTACGAACGCATCCAGGGTGGCGAGATCGGCGATACCATGCTGATCCGGGCCTACCGCATGGCTGGCCCCACCGGGTCCGCAGCTGTGAAGCCGCGTCCTCCGGAGAGCAAGAGCGAGCTGATGTACCAGATCGCCAACTTCCACGGGTTCCTGTGGCTGAGCGGTGGGGCGGTGAGCGACTTCCTGATCCACAATATCGACGAGTCGTGCTGGATGAAGAACGACTGGCCAGTCTCGGTCCAGGCGGTCGGTGGACGGCATTACCGCGATGACTGTGTCGACCAGAACTTCGACTCCTATGCGATGGAGTACACGTTCAGGGACGGCACCAAGATGTTCGTCGATGGCCGCACGGTGCCGGGTTGCCACCAGGAGTTCGCGAGCTACATTCACGGCTCGAAGGGCGTGGCGGTCATCTCGACCTCCGGGCACTCCCCCGCGCATTGTCGCACCTATAAGGGGCACAACCTGGACCAGGCAAACCTGATCTGGACCTGCTCCCAGCCCGAGAAGAACCCCTACCAGTTGGAGTGGGACGACTTCCTGGATGCGATCCGCAACGACAAGCCGTACAACGAACTGGAGCGGGGCGTGATGGCCAGTGCCGTAACCAGCATGGGCCGGATGGCGGCACACACCGGCCAGGCATGGACGCTGAAGGACTTCCTCGACCCGGACGTGAACGACCACGAGTTCGCCCCGGGCATCGAGAGCCTGACCCTCGAGTCCGAGTCGCCGCTCAAGGCCGACGCTAACGGCAAGTACCCGGTCCCGCTCCCCGGCATCATCAAGAACCGCGAGTACGCGTAACGAGAAGTGCGAAACTTCCGAAGTCTTCCGAGACTTCGGAAGTTTGCTGAGACCAGACCACGAGCCGGGAGAGAACCTCCCGGCTCGTGGCGTTTGGGCAGACACTTCGAGATGCGCCACGGCGATTGGGCGGGCGTGGAAGCGGCCGCCCAGTCGTTGCCGCAGTGCGGCTTCGGCTGGCCATTGAGGTGTCGTGCGGGGCGAGAGCAGTGTGAGAACTTCGCGCACCACATCGACCGGCACGT
>JAYTCW010000374.1:0-6630 GCA_043736295.1 Planctomycetota bacterium
ACTGAAGTTGGTTTGAGACTCAACCCAGTGTCACGGAAACAGACATTTTCCCCCACCCCCAATCTGGCAACCAGCTGCTATCTCATTTGAACCAGACCGAACAATAGTTTGCAGACTTCAAGACCTACGACGTCGACGCAGTTCGGAAAGCTTGATACGACCAGCATTTACAGATCGAGGCATCGAATCGTCCGCCAGGAGCTTCACACCCAAAATCGCCGCCGCCACGGCACACCCCACGATTCCGTCGAGCCAATGGTTGTCCGGATGTCCCAGTCGGGGTTTCCATTCGTCGACGGTTCGTCCGCGCCCCTCGGTCCGCACCCGGTATTCGGCGGTCAGGTGTTCGGCGAACAGACGATGCTGTTCCGGCTTTTGACCGAACAGCGCCAGCGAGCCTTTATCCGCCATTGCGACCGCGAGCCTCGCGAACACGAACGACTTCCAGAAGTTGGTATCGAACGAGACGTGACGCACCGCGCGCTTGCCCATGACACTGGGGATGCGCCAGTTGAGTCCGACACGGTCTCCGGGCCTGCGCTTGTAGTCGGCGAATGGGAGGCTGGAAGCTCCGACGAACCGCCCGTGGCTCGGGAGTAACAGCGCGGCATGCGGTGACTGGCGGCAGAACTGGTACACCACATCGGTCGATGTGCCCCAGTTGGCATCGATCAGGCAGCGTTCGATCCGCAGTGACGTTCCGTCCTCACGGTGCCACTCGCGGGCCAGCTGGCGTTCGGTGAGGGCTTGCAGACCCGCGTAGATCGCCCCTTCCAGGCCCGTCCCTGGCGTGACGCTGGCCAATGTCTTCGTCACATCCCGCAACGAGAAATACGACCGTTGGGGATCGGGCCAGGCTCCGTACTCGAGCACCGCCCCGCTGAACTCCTCGGCCCAGGCATAGATCACATAGAACAGTACCTTCTGCTGCACGTCGATGAACATCGTCAGATGCTGGCACCCCAGTGGAACACGTCCCTTGGGCAGTCCGTTGAGCTTGGCTGCGATCTGATCAGCGGTTAGTTCGTTCTCATCCGCCTGCACTTCGGGCAGCGGCTCGTTCTGGTATTCCGCCCAGAACGCCGCTTCGTTTTGCAGCTTGAGATTCATCGCATGTTGGATGGCTGACAGTTCGTCGTAGTTGAACCGCACGGGCCACGCGATCACTGACCCCGCGTCCATCTCGTCCTGATGGTTGCGGTAGAACGCCGTCGCTCCCGCCCCGCCATCTTCGTTCCGCAGCCCCTCCGCCCGGATCTCCGCATACCGGTCCCACAGCTTCGTGTCGCTGGGGAACGCATACACCATGCGGGTCCGCTGACCCTGCCACTGGGGATGGTGGTCGCGGTTCAGAATCCGGTCCGCCAACCTCCTGAAAGATCACGTAATAAAATCCGTTCACGACTCGCCCCTGAGCTCTGCCAGTTCCTCGTGGCAGATCACCCCAACCCGATCGGCCTGGCTCATGTCCCGCGCCCACTGGACCGCCTCGCTACCTCCAGCGGCCTCGACCGCCTCAATCACGGGTCTCAGACAATCACCAATTTCGTCAGCCATCAAGCCTTCGTCACTACATTCGACTTGATAGCTGCCAGCTTTCATCAGCTTGAGTGCCAGCGACTTCGCATCCTCGATCTGGCCGAGTTCGACCAGCCGCGAGAGCCCCTTTTGCACAGCGGCATAAGCCTGCCAATCCACATCAAAATTGTGGTTCATCATGCGTCGATCAAAATTGGTCGCACGCTCGATCGCCGCTGACACATCGGGGAGGAGCAGACCGACAGGCTTCTGGATATTCAGCCCGTCCTCCAGCTCTTGAGCGATCACCGCATGCTCCTCGGCCATCCGCAAGATTAGCGCTATCAAATCCGCTTTGGTCTGCCGACGCAGTGCCTTTTCGATCAGTGGAAAGCGATCGGGCATGGCGAGCTTGCGAGGTCTCTGCGTTCGCTTTTTCACCATTGGGGAAGTCCTTTCCTCATGCGGCGAGTGGCAATTGCTGCGTCGAATTTCTGGGGGTCAAATGGGCCATTCCACTTCAGCAATTCGTCGTGCTGGCTGTGACTGGGATTCGTAATCGCCTTGATGTAATCAGTGAAACCGTGAACGCCACCCACATCCTCCGGGGGACAAGCGAGCGCGCCATCGATGCATCGCGGGTATCGAGTTCCCGGCTCCGCTGCGGTCACTTGTTCCAGAACGACTTCATGCTGCCACCCGTCTCCAAAGTCATATTCGTAGCCCATCCGCAGCTTAGCTCCGTGCTTTGCGACCAAATCGCTGACTCGCAGGCCGCTGTAGTCGATCGCGCCAAAGTCATCGACATCATGCAACATGAATCGGAGATCCGAGTAGCGGCTGTCAGCAATCTCAAACTGGTGCAGATGCGAATTCCTCCAGCCCATCGCGGTTTGAATCTGCGCGTGCAGTTGTCGCAGCTCCACGTCGTGAGTCTCAATCCTTCGCCAGATTTCCGGATCAGAGTCGAGCAAGACGATCTTGAAACGATACACGGCAGCCGGGCTGCTGCTTGCCGGTCCGGGCTGGTCCGTTTTAGGAGTGGTTCGAGTCCACTCCCAGACCGTGCGAGTGATCCGTTTGCCTTTCCATTTGGGAATGGCATCGGGCGCGATCAAAATCTCAATGGACCGGGGAACCCCCGGCTGTCGGCGAATGAACCCCTTCCTTTCGAGCATCTTCATCATTTGGTTCGCCGATGGGGGCGAAACGCCAATCGCGGCAGCGATTTCGGTCTCTGCTGGCGGCAAACCAAAACCTGCGGTGTACGCGTGAATGTATGCGAGATATCGCCCCTGCGTGGGTGTCACGTCTTCCATCGCTCGACTCCTTTCGCCCCTGCTCCCACGATGCACTTAGGCGAGCGGCAGGAGAAATTCTACCGTAGCAGAACTCGTGAGAGTTCTGTTTCTGCCGACTCTCGCGAAAGTCTGACGACTTCCGCTACGGTCAGTTCACTCCTGCCGCTCGCCTGAAAGCACGCTAGCCGCAGATTATCCTTTGCAGCGAGTGCAAGCAACGTTCGCGGGGCATGGTCAACGCCCCGAGCGAGCCCGCCGCTCCCATCAGCGCGCCGAAGCCTGCGAAGCCCGAGGGCAAGCTCAGCCAGCTCGATGCGGCGGTCAAGGTTCTGGCCGAAGCTGGAACCCCGATGACGACCAAGGCGATGATCGAGTCAATGGCCACCAAGGGCTACTGGACCAGCCCCGGTGGAGCGACGCCTTGGGCCACTCTGTATTCCGCTTCGCTCAGAGAGCTGCAAAAGAAGGGCCCCGAAGCCCAGTTCGTGAAGGCCGACCGAGGCCAGTTCACGCTGAACCCCGCCACCAAAATGCCTCATAGAAAGATCGGACATTCTTTCAGGAATGACCTATACAGGTCATGCGAGTCAAATTGGCATCGGTAAAATCATTAGCGTTCCGACCGTCAGAGGAGCGGTAATGTCCTACCGCTCCTCTGCTGTCGAATCCCCGTTGGGCGATCTGAGTTCCGTAAAAACAATCGAACTACAAACACACAACTGGAACGCAAGATGAGCGCAAAATTGACTGTCGAAGCTGCCGCATTCCGATCGAATGCCGCAGGCACGGGCCGCTTTGCCCGTTTATTCCCTGGCCTCAATCCGCAGGGTCAAGGTGTGGACCCCGGAACCATCGTTGGCTGGCTGACCAGCCTAGGCACTGCTCTTGTCGATGATATCGACGGAAACAACTTCCCTTTTCCTGCTGGGAACCATCCCACGCTACCAGCGGGATACACATACCTCGGACAATTTATTGACCATGACCTGACGCTTGATCCTACCCTTCTGCCGGACACGCAGATCGACATCACAACGCTGAACAATTTTCGCTCGCCCGCGCTCGATCTCGACAACCTGCTCGGATTCGGCCCGGGAGTGGATCCGGTTCTCTACGAACCACCCTCCGCCGGTTCGCGCGCAGGCCGACTCCGAACGGCTGCAGGCCTCGCTGGCGATCCGGATGGAATCGCGCACGACCTCCCCCGGCTGGGCGACGGCACCCCGCTCATCGGCGACCACCGCAACGACGAAAATCTCTTAGTCGGACAATTGCACACTGCATTCATCACATTCTTTAACAAGGTCTTCACTGACGTTGCTGCCGGAACAATTGCCGACCTTGGCCCAGTGGGCGGCTCGACCAGCGAGAAAACCGCGCGAATTGCCCGCTGGCACTATCAGTGGATAGTGCTGAAGGATTTTCTGCCGCGAATCGTCGAGGGAACTATCCTCGATTACGTTGTGGCAAATGGCCCGCAGCACTACACCCCGGAAGCCGGTTCGCCATACATGCCCGTGGAGTTCGCTGGAGCCGCTTATCGCCTTGGCCACTCGATGGTCCGTGAGCGGTATCGTGTGAACGGCACCTTCGGTCCCGGAAACCAGGCGGCGACACTTCTCAATCTATTCGAATTCAGCAGTACAGTCGGCAATGTGCCAGTGCCCAGTAACTGGTTCATTAACTGGAATCGATTCTTCGAGATCGATCCCGGTACAACAGTCAACCTCGCGCGACGACTTGATCCGTACTCTGCACCGACGCTACATCAGCTTCCCATTCGCGCGCCAGTTTCACTCGCCGTTCGCAACCTACTGCGCGGTTGGAGCTGGGGCCTTCCCAGTGGCCAATCGATCGCTACTCACATCGGGGTCCAGATCCTCACGCCCGAACAAATACTCGCTGACACGGGTGGCCAGCGTTGCAAAGAAGCCGGAGTCGTAGAGCCTTTCAATTTCCACAACGATACGCCGCTTTGGTACTACATCCTGAAGGAATCCGAGACGCTCCACCGTGGCGAACGGCTCGGCCCGGTGGGCAGCACTATTCTCGCAGAAGTTTTCGTCGGTCTATTGCGAGCGGACGGCGAAAGCTTTCTCAGTATCAACCCAGGCTGGACGCCCACGTTGCCAACAGCGACGGCAGGCCAATTTACGATGGCCGATTTATTCCGCTACCTTCCACCCGAAGCATTGAACCCGAACGGCGGCGACACCGGCCCAGTGTAGTATCGGTTACGTCAGATCGAAGGCAACGTGAGAGCCAACACAATCCTCACTCAGCAAGCAGTTCAATCCGACACGGACAAGCGGCGGGGTTGCGGCCTGAGACGCGTTTCGGCTTTGTTGATCGTCTGTAGTGATTTGAGCCGCTTGTCCGTGCGGCATAAACTGGTCGTTAGGACGCGTTGGGTGTTGCGTACCGTTCCGCTTTCAGCCCCGTGAACTGTTCCCACCGCTGGACAATCACATCGCAGTACAGCGTGTCCAGTTCCATCAAGAACGCGCGGCGTCCGGTCTGCTGAGCGGCGATCAGCGTCGAGCCGCTGCCGCCGAAGAGGTCGAGTACGTTTTCACCAGTGCGGGAGGAGTACTGCAGCGCCCGCACGGCGAGTTCGACCGGCTTCTCGGTCAGATGCACCATGCTCTGTGGGTTCACCTTCTTCACATGCCACAGGTCGGTCGCATTGTTCGGGCCAAGGAACTGATGGGCGGCTCCCTCTTTCCAGCCGTAGAACGCGAGCTCAAAACAACCCATCATATCCCCTATGGGTAGGCGTGTGGAACTTTCCCGGTAGGCGTTTTCCAAGTCTCCGGCGAGGACGACTACGCCGGTTTTGGCTTCCGGGTTGATCTCGATCCGTTCCACGTACGCCTCGACCAACTGGCGGTCTGGAAGCGTGATGTCGGTTCGCGTGGTTAACTCGTGGAGTCCGGCGAACTGCTGCTTGGCCCAGGTGCGGAGTTCGTCCTCGGTGGGTTCCGGTTTGGCGGGACCGACCTGTGGCTTGAGCCGGGCGGTCAGCGCGTCGCGCTTGGCCTTCAGGTCAGCTAAGGTCGATTGCAGTTCGTCCATCCCGTCGAACGTTGGGTCGGCCAGCATGCCGAGCGTCGCCTTGATCTTGCGGTTGAGCAGGTCCAGTTCCCGCTCGTCGCTCTTGGCCCGCTTCGGTTCCGCCTTCGGCACTAGTATCGCCTTGAAGAAGGCGTCGATAGCCTTCTCGGTCGCCTTGTTGTCGCCGATCAAGACCGGCTGGATCGTTCCCAATACGATGGCGTCGATGGCAGGCCCCGGTACATTGGCCACACCACCCACAGACTTGCCGTACCGGTGGTAATCCGAACACGAGTAGACGCGATACCCCTCCCCGGTGGGGCCGGGCCAGCGGCGGTCGCGGATGGTCACGAAGCTGTGGTTGCATCGTTTGCAGAGCAGCAGGCTGACGAGTAGGGATCGTTTTGTTGGGAGTGCCTTGCCTGCGTCGGCCCTGCGCTTGGCGACCGACCGCTGGGCGGCGTCCCACATCTCTGGGCTGACGATCGGTTCGTGGACTCCCTCGGAGATGATCCAATCGGCGACGGCGTTCACCTTCCATCCCCGCCCCTTCTTGGGCCGCAGCACGCCGTTGCCGTCGAGGCCGAAGAGAGATCCCATTGTGTGGCGGTTCCAGGCAATGGCCCCCTTGTAGACCGGGTTGCGAACCAGCTTGGCTACGCGGGAGGTGTTCCATTTCAGCCCACCCGGCGAGGGGATGCCTTCCGTATTGAATGTCTGTGCGATCGTGTGGAACCCGTATCCCTTCACGCAGAGA
>JAYTCW010000375.1:0-35993 GCA_043736295.1 Planctomycetota bacterium
CGCCTTCAAGTGGATCCGCATCCTCTTCCAAATGTGGAAACACCGAAAACCCTACCCCGACAACCACTACACCCAAGCCCTCTCCAAGGCCAAAAGCCCCCTCGCCAAATCTCTGGAGGTCGCCAAAAATGTGACTTGAAAAAACCTCAGAGGTCTGCCGGGACAAGGAGAGGTGTTTTGGCTGGAAGCACTCGGCTGGCTCTCCCTGGCGAAGTCATCGAGCCACCGCTTCGATCACGCGACGACTCACCGGCAGGCGGAGCTGGGTTGGGGCGTTTCCCCCAGCGGATGGAGTCCCAGCGGGGGCGGGGGCCTCCAGGGATTTAGCGGCCATCTCACGCAGCGGACGTGTGATCATCGCCAGGGGGGCCAGCGTTTTGGGACTTTGCGAGCGGATCACCACGCCATCGCCCTCCGCTGATCCGGCCTTCGCAGCTGTCCGCAATGGTTGACTCTGTTGGGCGACCCCGCGACCGGCCGCTGGTGTGCTGTTCACAGCGTACTGTGCATCACGCGGCAGACTGGGGCTGCCCGCGATGACCCATTGGCTCCAATTCTGCTCCAGTTCTTTGACGGATGCGAAGCCATAGTGCTTCTCAATCGCGGTGTCCCACCCGCTGCTGAGTGCGTCACCTAGAAAGTCGAGATAGACCCGCTTCCCCTCGGCCCCAGTCCGCTGCACTAAAAACTCGGCGAGCGAGTATCCCTCGGCATACAGCGTGTACAGATCCTCGGGGTTGGAGGGGTACTCCCGAATTCCGAACAGGGTCTGCAGCGGCATCTGTTTACGCTTACTGAATACCCGATTGAGCAGGTCGACCTGCCTCAGACGTTCGCTGGGATGCTCGACCAGCGTCGCCGCGCCTTCATCCGCCCAGCGCGGCAAGGGACGCCGAAACTTCGAGGCGAAAATCGTGTGGCAGACCTCATGCGGCACAACCGAATCCAGCACCCGCTCCAAAGAACCTCGGACCCGCATGTCCCAGCTGTGGACTTGGCCGTCTTCGAAAGTGAAGGTCGTCGACCCGCTGGCTCCCATGGTGCCGATGGTGACTTGAATGGGGCAGGGGGTGGCCCATTGAGGCAATTCAGCCCCGGTCCACTCCTTGGCGAGGACCTTCCGAAAATACTCGGCGGTGCGGGCGACTTGCTCGGCGACCTGGGTGTCGGCAGCGTGAGCCACAAAATTGGGGGTGGAGAAGGAGGCTCCGGCAGCAGCGCGGACGAGCAACAGGGAAATCACAATTCCCGAGATCCATCGAATCCGCATTGCGTCCATGCTCCGAAAGGTCCAGCTCCGCCGGCGGCATCATGCCATGATTGGGGGAGGGACTCACTTGCAAGGCAAACGCTGCGCCGTGAATCATTGAGTTGTTGATACTTCACCGTATCTGCTATTGGGGCATGTACTTGTGGTGAGTTTATCCTGAATGGCCAGTCTGGCGTTCGGTAAGTTTTACAAAACACGCGGCCCCGCAGAGCAAAGCGTGCAGGACTCGTTCCAGTACGCTCACGAGTGCAAGTCGTGCTGTGCGATTGTCATCTCGCCGCAGCCCCACCGCAGAAGCCCTCAGCCGTCAGCCAGAAGGACAACTCCTCGTCGAGGCTGCCTCTACACCCTGAAAGGGTGAAACATCACAGCCCAGGGTCGCGACCGCAGGGAGCGCACCCTGGGTGAGAGATCTCACGGGAACGAACCCTGAAGGGGTTCTACACCGCGCGAGGGTGTACAACCCCTTCAGGGTTGGCGTTCCCCGGGCCACGTGCCCCAGGGTGCGCTCCTGCGTCGCGACCCTGGGCTATGTTGTGCAACCCCTTCGGGATACAGAGATGGCGCAAAGTGCGGCTCGCGCTCTACGCTCACTGACTACCTAATCTGCTCTGGACTTGTGGCAAATCTTCAGAGTAAAACCACCTGAGTGTTCCACTTGAGTATGCGCGAGCAGCGTATGTCCTTCAGTGGTCCATCGCGACGCAAGCAATGACGGAAAACAACTGGCAAGGATGCCTTGATGCACACGATTGCGACACCTCTTGAACAGAGTTCGGTGATTGGAGCGACGATTTTGAATGCTGCGGTGTCAGTGCCGGTTCTGGCTTCCGTCAAAAAGTCCTACGCGTATCGAACTCGCATGTGGATGACGGGGATCTCGCTGGGAGTGGGTTTCCTCCTGACCGCGTTGATTCGTCCACTGGCTCCATTGCCTGCTCCCTGGAACTTGAGTCTGAATGTTTTGGGCTGGTTGGTGTTCTTTGCGGGAGCTGCAATTCGGGTCTGGTCATCGACCTATATTTGTGATCGCAAGAGTCGCGATGTGGTGCGGACGGGACCGTATTCAGTGTGTCGCAACCCTCTGTATTGGGGGACGTTCCTCATGGTGGCAGCCTTCCCGATTCTGCTTCAGAGTCCGATTCTGGCCGTTTCGATGCTGCCTCCGATCCTGCTCTATCTGTTTGCCGTGGTTCCGGTGGAAGAGGCGGTGATGGCCAGTCGGCATGGGGCCGAGTATGACGCCTATTGCCAGGCGGTTTCCCGCTGGTGGCCGAACGCGCTGGGTTACACGAAGGGCGATCCACTCGATGGAAAGTCTGTCGGGTTCTACGGCGAGTGTTCTCGGCTCCTCTGGTGGCTGGGACTGGCCGTGGGATTCCAAGTGCTCTTCCACTTCCAGAATGCAACGTGGTGGATTCACCCCCTGCACTGGTGATAGACTCTCTTGCGGGCGACAGTGAGTCGCCCCACTGGGGAGATCGATTCATGTCTCGCGTAATGACGTATTGTCTGCTGGTCTGGCTGGGACTGCTGGCCGTCTGCACCGCCCCGCTGTGCGCTCAAAGCAAGCGCGCCCCGAAGGCTCCGCCCAAAGTGGAAGTGCGAGTCGAGGAGAAGGCGGGCGAGCCGCCGCTCTATCGCACTCGCAATTTCGCGGTCAAAACCGATATCCCCGATGAGGAGGCGCGCGAGCTGCTGCAGCGTCTGGAGACGATGCTGGTCCTGATCAGCAAGTACTGGGGCCGCCCGAATTCGCAGTCGATCGACATGTTCGTCGTGCGTGATGTTTCGAAGTGGCCCGCCGGACTGTTGGACGGCGAGGGACTGCAACACATCCAGTCCGGAGGCGGCGTAACGCTGGGGCAGACCCAACAGAACTCGCGGACGGGTGAGATTCTCTCCAGCCGTGCAGTCGTGTACGCTGTCGCGGATCGAGGCACGCCTCAACACGAAGCGGTCCATGCCTACTGCATGCTGAATTTCGGTCGCACCGGGCCGACGTGGTACTCGGAAGGCATGGCCGAAATGGGCCAGTATTGGAAGGACGGAGACTTCGCCGTCAATTGCCATCCCGAAGTCCTCAAATACCTCAAGGGCGAGGAGCCCAAGCCCCTCACCGAGATCACCAGCCTCGCGCAAGTCACCGGCGACAGCTGGCAAAACTATGCCTGGCGCTGGGCGTTGTGCCATCTGCTCGCGAATAACACAAATTACGCCCCGCGCTTTCACCCACTCGGGATGTCCCTGCTCAACGGGCAGCGATCCAGCTTCGAAGATGTCTATGGGCCGATGGCCAAAGAGATCTCGTTTGAGTATCTCCAGTTCCTCAAGAATTTTGACCAAGGCTACCGCGCCGACCTGTGCAGCTGGGACTGGAAGGCCAAGTTCAACGGCGTCCTGACCCGCCCGATTAACGCCAAGATCAAGTCGGCAGGCGGCTGGCAACCTTCGCGGCTCTTCGTCAAGGAAGGCGAAAGCTACACCTACTCCACCAAGGGCGACTGGTCACTGGCCAAAGACGCTGCCAAGCTATCAGCAGCGGGGGCCGAGGACGGGAAGGGCCGCCTGGAAGCGGTGATCTTCCATGATTACCAGCTCAGCGATCCGATCGAGCTGGGTGAAGACGGGACGTTCACCGCTCCGGTGGAGGGGAAGCTCTTCCTGCGCTGTCGGGACGCGTGGGCCGAGTTGAGTGACAACTCCGGAGAGATCACTGTAAAGTTTGAGAAGTAGCTCGCCTCAGTGCTTGTGCCCCATGTCGTGGGCTTTGGCCTTGGCGTCTTCGGCCTCCAAAATCTTCCCGCAGCGCATGTAGATCACCGACAGCTGGGTGTAGGAGAACGCCTCGCTCGGCAGCAGTTCGACCACTTTCAAGGCGTGAGCAATCGCATCGTCGAACTTCCCCAACCGCTGGTTGTAGACCGCCAGAGCCGAGTGAGTATCCGCGTGACCCGGCTCGATGGCCAGGACTTCATGCAGCTTGGCGACCGCCCCTTCGAGGTTTCCGGCGTCCTTCAGGCGGATCGCTTCGTCATAGATTTCGTGAACGGCAGGCATGCGGGCATTCTCCGGGGACTGGCAAAGCGACCACCCCCAGTGGGTTCATCATCGCTGGCCAGCACACTGGGCTCTATCATAGTGCGGCTGGAGCCAGTGGGCCAACCCGGCCGATGGCGTCCCGCAATGTCGAGTGCATTCGCTGATGGGAAGTGCCCTGCTTGTCCCCTCTCCCCCGCGAGCGATCGAGTACAACATGGCGACAATTTGCGGGGGAGAGGGCTAGGGTGAGGGGGCTGGGTAATCCCCCTCACCCCGGCCCTCTCCCCACAGAGGAGTCCTCTCGGACAGCAACGCCGATCGTGGGGGAGAGGGAGCAGACAAGACAGGAACCCGCCTGTTGGCTGATGCACCTCGTGATGATTGAACCCCATGAGTAGTCTCTTCGCCATCCCCGCACCGAGTGCAGCTGCCCCCCCCCCAAGGCAGCCCCGGCACACTCGTATTGAGTGGATCGTACTCGCGATCATCTGCCTGATCGGAGTCGGCCTGCGCTTCTATCGGCTCGACCATCTTTCCATCGAGCACTTCGACGAGGGGGTCTATGCGGCCAACCTCTACGCGGATCTCGATGACTACAAGTATCCCCAACGCCATCTCTACGCCCCCCCGCTGTTTCCGCTATTGTGCGAACTCGCGATAAGTATCGGCGGAACACCCGACGCTGCGATCTGGGTGAATCTGTTGTTTGGCTCGTTGATGGTCCCGCTGGTGTGGTTCGTCGCCAGAGACAGCTTCGGGACGGTAGCTGCGATTGTCGCAGCCACGCTGTGTGCGACCTCGGACTACCACATTTTCTTCTCGCGGTCGGCGCTGACGGATGTGTCGCTCGGCTTCTGGTTGCTGCTGGCGGTGTGGCTCGCGGGGAAGGGAATGCGCTCGGGCAGTGGGCTGACAATCGGCGGGGCTGCGATCGCAGCGGCTCTGGCGTGGTGGACGAAGTACAACGGCTGGCTGGCGATCGCGGTCCCACTGGGCGGCTGGGGCCTGTTGGCGATGGTGTCAATAATCAAGACGCCGGGGTCGCTGAGGGCTTGGTTCGCTGGGTGCATTTGCCAATGGGCAGTATTCCGTCGTCTCTGCTCCCTCTCCCCCACAATCGGCACTGCTGGCGGAGATGACTCTACTGTGGGGGAGAGGGCCGGGGTGAGGGGGCCTGAACGGGCGGTGTGGCCCCCTCACCCCAACCCTCTCCCCCGCAACGTGTCCCCTGGTGGGATGAATGTCGCTCGCGGGGGAGAGGGGGCAGGAGGCCGCCATTTGGTAAATGCACCGGGGATCGATCGCGAGGGTCTGGTCCGCTGGGGGTTGTTTGCAATTGTGGCGGCACTGTTATGGAGTCCGGTTGTCTATGGGTTGCAGTCGGTCGGTGGTTACTCGGTGGTGGCGAAGAATCATGCGGGATATCTGGTCGGACTATCGGGGTGGTGGGACGGGTTGCGGATGCACTTCGCCTATCACGGGTGGCTGACGAGTGCGGTGGGCATCGGTGGGCTGCTGGTGGCTGGGGCTCTAGTCGTAGTCCATCGAGGCCGCCACGGGGTCGGCTTGGCCGGAGTGCTGCTCGGCATACTGTTCTCTGCAACATGCGTCGGAATGGGAGGGACACTCGCATGGACCTCGTGCATCGCCATCGGATGGTTGATTCGGGACAGGCTACTTTCTCGTTCCGTGAGCGGCTCGGCGCTAGCCGCCGGTTCCCCTCACCGCTCGCAGTCCGGAGAACCGGCGGCTAGCGCCGTGCCGCTCACGCACTTGAATCGCCAGCGGCTCATGCCAGCCATGCTGGTCACATGGTGGATTGGCCTGACGCTGACGACTCCGCTGTACACGCCGTATGCGAGGCTATCATTGCCGTGGCTGGTGTCATGCTGGCTGTTGGCGGGATGGCTCATGTCGCGACTTAGCTCCACTCTCGCGCGTGCGACTCGGCAGGAGCCTTGCCCTCCCGATGAACCCTTACGACCGAGACCGGCAACGATCTTGCGGTGGCTGGGCGCTCTGTATCTCCTCACTCTGTATGTCATGAGTCCTCCCAGGACGCACCTCAACTCGATCGGTATTGGCCACCTCCCCGCGTGGTCCGACCGCACCGGACTCCGCAAGGCCACCGGCCAGATCATGCATGAACTCGACATGGGCCGCCGAGACATGCGACCCTCCGAAGTGACCGGCTACGACGTAGCTGTGTATGTTGTCGGTGAGCCGGCGTTGTTCTGCCACTTGAGCGAGGCGAGCCAGACAAGCGAGATGAATCTCGTGGTGAAGCCGGGAGCCAACATGTCGGTGGCCGCTCCTGGGCCGCCGCTGCCGACGTTCATCATCACCGGGTCGCATGCCTCTCCCGCAGAAGTCGCTGAGGTCATTGCCGCTGGGCGGATGGAACTGATCTGGGAACAGCAGGTACTGGTCAGCGACATGGTCGCTCTCGATTCGGCGAGCTTGCAACAGCTGCAAGTCAAGGTGCTGAAGTCCGAGCAAGGCCCTGACCACACGATCCCGATCCGCATCTACCGCGTCCGACAGTAGGCGATGTCGCTCCGCGACTCGCATTTCGCCTGAGAATCGGCTTGCCCCCGACATCCAGTCTGTCTTCCAAGAGGTGTGGCCGAGATCAGAGTAATCGCCTGTTTGAGATGAGTAGCGTGGGCTTTAGCCCACGCGAGCTGAAAGAGGTCCGTTGATCGCGTGGGCTAAAGCCCACGCTACATAATAAATGGGCGATCGCCATGTAGGCCATTTTTCCGTCCCCTTGCATCTCCCCCCGACGAGGAGGATCATGAGAAGCAGCGAACTCCCGTGCTGGCACTCATCGGCCACGCGTGGTTCGCTCCCTCCCCGTTGCCCGTCCCCGAGTTCCCGCCATGTCCCGCACCTGCCGCTCGTGGATCATTGTTCTGGCCGTACTGGCTGTTGTGACGGCAGCTTCGGGCACGCGCGCGGATGACCTGACCGGGGAGCAGATTTACGCACAACAGTGTGCCCGATGTCACGGAGCCAAAGGAGAAGGGACCACCGAAGTCGGGGCTCCGCTCGTCGGGGATCGATCACTGAAAGAGTTATCGAAGCTCATTCATGAGACGATGCCCGAAGACAAGCCGGAGAAGTGCCCCGCTCCCGAATCCGAAAAGGTCGCCGCCTTCATCCATGAATCGTTCTATTCCATCCTCGCTCAAGAGCGGAACCGACCGGCCCGTGTGGAGCTATCTCACCTGACGGTGAAGCAGTACGAGAATGCCGTGGCCGATCTCTTCGAAAGCTTTCACGGCGAACGTGACGCCAGCGAGGACCGGGGACTGGAAGCGGACTACTACAAGGAGCGTCGGCAAAACAAAGAATCGCGCGTCATCGAACGCATCGATCCAGCTGTCGACTTCCAGTTCGGCGAGGGCTCGCCCGGGGAACAGATCGGGAAGGAAGAATTCTCCATCCACTGGGAGGGCTCCCTGCTGCCGCCCGAGACTGGTCTCTACGAACTCATCGTCGAGACCGAAAACGGAGCGCGGCTCTACCTCAACGAGGGCGAACAACCTTTCATCGACATCTCGGTGCGATCGGGTGACCAGCGCGAGTATCGCGAGACGCTGCGACTGCTGGCGGGCCGCGCGTATCGACTGCGGCTGGAGTTCTTCAAGTCGAAGGAGAAGACCGCATCGATCCGCTTGAAGTGGAAGCCCCCCTTGCGCCCGATCGAGGTCATCCCGCAGCAGTGTCTCTCACCGAAATGGACTCCCCGGACGTTTGTCCTCAACACTCCGTTCCCGCCCGACGACCGCAGCCGGGGCTACGAGCGCGGCAGTGCGGTCTCCCAAGAGTGGTATGACGCCACGACCCAGGCCGCTCTCGAAGTCGCAGCTGCGGTGGTCGAGAACTTGGAGCGTCTGTGCGATGCCAAACCGGATGCCGGTGACCGCTCGCGCAAGGTGCAGGAGTTCTGCGGCAAGTTCGCCGAACGGGCGTTCCGTCGCCCGCTCAATGACGAAGAGCGAGCATTCTACATCGAACGCCACTTCGCCGAGGGAATCGACATCGACACGGCCACACGCCGCACGATCACGCTGGTACTGCAATCTCCCCGGTTCCTCTACCGGGAGGTCAACATCGGCGACTTTGACGACTACGACACCGCCAGTTGGCTCGCCTTCTCGTTGTGGGATTCGATCCCCGATCAACGCCTGCGGGAGGCAGCAGGCAAGGGGCAGCTCAAGACCCGCGAGCAGATTGCCGACTGGGCCGAACGGATGCTGAAGTCTCCCAATGCCCGTGCCAAGACTCGCGACTTTGTGCAGCACTGGCTGCGGCTCGATCACTTTCCGGAGTTGAGCAAGGACCCCACGACGTTCCCGCAGTTCACCCCCGAAGTGGTGGCCGACCTGCGGACCTCGCTCGACATGTTCATTGACGACATCGTGTGGAAACGGTCGGGCGATTTTCGCGAGCTGCTGACGTCGGATCAGGTCTATTTCAACGGTCGGCTGGCCGCTGTGTATGGAGTGGAACTCCCTGCCGATGCCCCGTTCCAGGCGGTCTCACTGCCGGGGCAGGCCCGCGCGGGGCTGCTCTCGCACCCGCTGGTCCTGGCGTGTTTGGCCTATGAGAAGAACAGCTCGCCGATTCACCGCGGGGTGTTCGTCTCGCGCAGCTTGCTCGGGCGTCGACTGAAGATGCCGCCCATCGCGGTGGCCCCGCTAGCACCTGACTTGCACAAAGACCTGACCACGCGCGAGCGGATCACGCTCCAGACCAGCCCCACGGCATGTCTGAGCTGCCACACGATGATTAACCCGCTCGGCTTCACGCTGGAGCAGTTCGACGCTATCGGACGCTTCCGCATCGAAGAGAACAGCCGCGCCGTCGATTCCACCGGCAGCTATGTCGCTCGCAGCGGTGAGGAGGTGAAGTTCAGCGGCGCTCTCGACCTGGCACACTTCCTCGTCGATAGCCCCGAGTGCCGCGAGTCATTCGTCGAGCAGCTGTTCCACAATCTGGCGAAGCAACCCGTGCGGGCGTTTGGCGGTGAGTTTCTGGCCCAAAGGACCGAGAGTTTCCGCCAGCACGATTCGAACATTCGCCAGTTGATGGTGGAACTGGTGACCGAGTCGGCGCTGCATCTGCGCGAGCATCCGTAAATGCGGTCAGATCATTCCACAATTCGGTGAGCGCCCTCGTAGCCTAGACCCCTAGGTCCGGGCGGAACGGACCTGGGGTCCGTTCTACTTCTCGGCGCGAACGCCATTGTGGAATGCTCTAGTGGGCTTGAAACGGTTCACGGTTTCTTTGGCCACTCGCCTGGAACGAATCCCCTACGTAATCTGCTGTGGTACACTCATCCCCTCATGTCTCACACTGTCAATCTCTTCGATCGTCCAGCCTTTGAAGCTCTCCGCAAGGAGTTGCGGCTGGACCCGACCGTTGTGCGACGGCTGCGGACTGATTTGCTAAAGCACTTTCTGTCAGACGAGGCAGCTCTGGCTGGCTTCCCGGCACCCGAGCGAGTGGCGGTGCATACGCTCTCGCTCTATCACCGCAGTGACTCGACGGTCGATGGGGCGACGAAGCTGTTGCTGAAGACGGCCAGCGGGATGTTGATCGAATCGGTGATCTTGCGTGTCGCCTCGGGACGGACGGCTCTTTGCGTATCAAGCCAGGTGGGCTGCGCGGCAGCGTGCGACTTCTGCGCGACCGGGAAGATGGGGATCGCCCGCAATCTTGCGTCGGCTGAGATCCTCGATCAACTGTTGATCGCGGGACAGCTGTTGGCCCCCGAGAAACGCCAGGTGCGGAACATCGTCTTCATGGGGATGGGCGAGCCGTTCCACAACGAGGCGAATCTGTATGAGACGCTGGACGCTTTGACTGCCCCTGAGTTGTTTCATCACTCGCCGACGAAGCTGCTGGTGTCGACGGTCGGTGTGGCCGATGCGATGGTGCGGTGTGCGGAACGGTTCCCCTTGGTGAATCTGGCTCTCAGTCTGCACAGCGTTCGCCAAGACATGCGCGAGGTGCTGATCCCGCTGGCCAAGACCTATCCGCTGGACCAACTGCGAGAGACTGTGCGGGAAGTGAACGCGAAGACGCAGTCCCCGGTGATGATCGAGTACCTGATGCTCGCAGGGCGGAACGACTCCGAGGCCGATGCCCGTGCGCTCATCGCGTGGGTCGCCGGGCTGCGGGTGCATGTGAATCTGATCCCGTACAACCCGATCGAGGAGTCGCCGCATCTGATCGGCAGCGACAAGCCAACCCGCGACGCGTTTGCCGCCCAGCTGAAAGCCGCTGGAATCGACACGACATTGCGATACTCACTCGGCCAGGACATTGCAGCCGCTTGTGGCCAGTTGGTGCGGCACGAGAACCGCAAGCGAGTGCTGTCGGGAATTCGCACCGAGGGATAAGCATCTCGCCAGCCCGCAGCGCCAGCAAGGACATGGTGCAAATCAACTTCCCGCTTTGGCATCTGATAATTGAACAGCAGGTCACGGAGGAAACGAAGAGGTTTCAAACCTGAACCTTCTGTTCAACTCCTGCGTGTCAAAACGGGAAGTTGTTTTGGACCGCGTCCTCAGAGCAAGGGCGATGCGGCCCCCTCACCCCAGCCCTCTCCCCCGCAGTGGAGTCCACTCCGGAGGCCACACCGTATGTGGGGGAGAGGGGGCAGAACCTTGGGAAACGCCTTGTGGATACTCTTCGCGGCGTTTCCTGCACGGCATGTGTTCCAGATCACTCAACCGGGAGATCCCGCCGTTGGAGCCTTCTGCCCCTTCGTCACCCTCACATTTAGAGAGATGTCTGAGCCACTCCGCCTCGACACACAGGCCACCGCTTTGGATCTACCGGGGCCGCACAGCCGGAAGAGGTTTGCATGCGAGCCGCTGGTCGCGTCACTTCCTATGCCAAAGCACACCGGTAGGCTCCAAAGCGAGCCAACCGGACCTACCCCGCCGGGTCATTCTCAACCTTGGGATCGGAACCGAAACGATTGTCGCCTGTATCACCTTCCCGCACGGCGAGAATCAGATTGTACAACGGTATCAGCAGGAACCAACCGCTGTGGTCGGTGTCGTGCATCCGGCGAACACCAACAGCGATACCCGGAATCAGGACTGCAAGACTGTAAATATTCCCTACGATTCCGTTGCCACCAAGCATCCCCTCAATGAATCCAAGAACGAACGCGATGATAATATTGAATAGGAAGAACATCCAGTATTCTTTCCTCCTGGCTCGCCCACTAAACACGGCGTAACTTTGCAACACCTTGATGTACCAATTCATGTTGTGCTTCCTGTCCTTACCCCGGTTGATTGAGCTGGCGGCAGTCGGGGTCGGACTACAACCAGCAAGCCCCATCAATCAGCATGCCGCATAACTTTGGTGGGGCACTGAAAAATGCTCACGTCGGCCTGTGTTTACTCTTGCATCAAGATCGCGGATTGTCAACAGAGAGCGGGGCGGTGACGCAGGAACAGGAAAGAGACGACTAAACTCGATTCTCTCTGGCGACGCTCTCAGGCAAGCGGTGGGAAAAGCGATGACACCTGTCCGGCGGTTCCTTGACGCGGTTCCGCGATCTCCGACAATCTACGATTCCCGCTGTTCTGGTCGATCGAGAACGGGGGCTCGTCCCAAAACACGTTCCCCGAGTGGTGTCATGAACTTCCGACTCTCCCCCGCTGTGAAGACGCTTCAACCCTCCGCCACGATCGCTGCTGCGGCCAAGGCGAAGGCGCTCAAAGCGAGCGGGGTGAAGGTGTTCGATTTCACTCTCGGCGAGCCAGACTTCAACACCCCTTCGCATATCCGTGCGGCGGCGACGGCGGCCATGGACGCGGGGCACACGCATTACACCCCCTCGGGCGGCATCCCGGAGCTGAAGAGTGCGATCATCCACGCCTACCAACGCGACTACGGACTGAAGTTCGAGGCGAACCAGATCATCGTCTCGAACGGGGCCAAGCATGCGATTCACAACGTCATCGCCTCGCTCTGTGGGCCGGGGGATGAAGTCATCATCCCGACACCGTACTGGGTCAGCTACAGCGCCCTCGTCGAGTTGACCGGGGCCAAGGCAGTGCTGGTCGCGACCACGCCGGAGTCGGGATATGTCCTGACGCCGGAGCAGTTCGAGCAGGCGATCACCCCCAACACCCGCCTGCTGATGCTCAACAGCCCGAGCAATCCGACCGGGGCCGTCTACCCGGTCGCCGCCTTGGAGGCTCTCGCCCAAGTCGCGGTCAAGCACCAGATCCCGGTCCTCTCCGATGAGATTTACGAGAAGCTGATCTACGACGGAGCCGAGTTCCGGTCGTTCGCCTCGTTTGGTGAAGAGGTTCGTAAGCTGACGATCATCGTGAGCGGAGTGAGCAAGGCGTACGCCATGACCGGTTGGCGGATCGGCTGGTCGATCGCCCCGGCAGAGCTAACCAAGGTGATCGACAACCTGCAAAGCCAGCAGACCTCGAACCCCTGCAGCATTAGCCAGCACGCGGCGATTGCGGGCCTCACCGGTTCACAAGACAGCGTGGCGGCCATGCACGCCGAGTTCGTGAAGCGACGCGCGTACGTGATGGACCGCTTCCGCCAGATCCCGCACGTCACCTTTGTCGAGCCGGGCGGGGCGTTCTATATCTTCTTCGATGTCAGCCACTATTTCGGGAAGACGCTGCAAGGTGGCAAGGTCGTCAAGAACGCGACCGAGTTCTGCACTGCACTGCTGGAGGTCGCTCATGTCGCCCTCGTGACCGGAGACGCCTTCGGAGCCGAGGGGTACGTCCGACTCTCGTTCGCGACCAACATCGAGACCTTGGCGCAGGGGATGGACCGGCTGGCGGAGTTCCTGAACCCCTCGGCGGCATGATCTTGTCGAGCGCGACTGAGGGTTTTCTGTGGGTGATCTCGTCTTTCCCCACTCCCCGGTTCTTCGATATAGTCTGACCCGACGAGACGGCAAGGCGAGGATGGCCCCCAGCCGCTGCGGAGACATGGAGTTCTGGCGATGCGCACAATTGCAGTGATGAATCAAAAAGGCGGGGTCGGCAAGACGACGACCAGCGTCAACCTGGCTGCGGGACTGGCCCGGCAAGGGAAGAAGGTGTGCCTGATCGATCTCGATCCGCAGGCCCACGCGTCGATCCATGTCGGCGTCGACCTGCATGGTGGGACTGATACGATCTACCAAGTGCTGACCGGCAGTAAGTCGTTTAACGACATCCGCCAACTGGTCGGGCACAACTTGTGGCTGGCACCATCCAACCTGGATCTGGCCGCCACGGAACTGGAGTTGCTGGACGCTCCTGGCAGAGAGTTTGTCTTGCGGAAGGCACTCGAAGCGGCCCAGGCCAGCGAGCAGTTCGACTACATCGTGATGGACTGCCCTCCCTCGCTGGGGGTACTCACGATCAATGCTCTGACGGCGGCGAGCGAAGTCTTCATCCCACTTCAGCCGCACTTCTTTGCGCTGCAAGGTTTGTCGAAACTGTTCGAGACGACGGCACTCGTGACCCGCCGACTGAATCGCCAACTGAAGGTGTCGGGCATTGTGCTCTGTCTGTTCGAGACCGGGACACGCCTCGCCACTGACGTAACTGACGACCTGATGCGGTTCCTCCAAGGGAGCGACCCGCAGGCTCCGTGGGCGGGGGCCCGTGTCTTTGGCAGTAAGATCCGCCGGAACATCAAGCTGGCCGAGGCCCCGAGTTTTGGGCAGTCGATCTTTGACTACTCACCCGGGTCAGCTGGGGCGATGGACTACACCGGGTTGTGCCAGGAAGTGATCCAGGGAGAAGTCGCCCTGTCGAAGGTCGCCTAGCAGTGCCCGTGGGAGAGGCTTCCAGCCTGTCAACCGCCGGGAATGGCAGGCTGGAAGCTTATCCCACGTTCTGGCGAACGTGGCTACGGGCGCCCGAGCAGATCGCGCACCTTGGCCCCGATGTCGGGCGACTTCATCAGCGTCTCGCCGACCAGCATGGCATGCACGTTTCCGGCGATCAGTCGTTCGACATGTTCGTGAGCGTGAATGCCACTCTCACCGACGAACAGGACGCTGTCCGGAACCTGAGACCGCAAATCGATGCAGTGCTGGAGGTTCGTCTTCATCACCTTCAAGTCACGATTGTTGACGCCCAGCAGCACCGGGTCGAGTCGCAGCACCCGCTCCAAATTGACCGCGTCGTGCAGTTCCACCAGAGCTTGCATCCCCAGCCCCGTCGCCGTCTGATACAGGTCGGTCAGCTGGGCGTCGTCGAGGCACTCGGCGATCAGCAGCACGCAGTCGGCCCCCGCCGCTCGGGCCTCGATGATCTGGTATTGGTCGAGGATGAAGTCTTTCCGCAGCAGCGGGATCTCCACCACGGCACGAATTTGCCGCAGGTAGTCCAGGTGCCCCTGAAAGTATTTCTCATCGGTCAGGACGCTGAGACACGCCGCCCCGTTCTCCGCATAAGTCCGGGCGATCTCGGTGCAAGAAAAGTTCTCTCGAATCAACCCCGCTGACGGCGAGGCTCGTTTCACCTCGGCGATCAAACCCATCGGAAAATTTCGGCGAAGGGCAGCTGCGAAGTCGCGGATGGGGGGGGCGACGGCGATTTGCCGATGCAGCTCTGCTTCGGAGACGCGAGTCCGCGCAGCGGCGACTTCGGTCCGCTTGTGGGTCATGATCTGCTGAAGAATGTCTGCCATCACCGATTCCGCGTGTGTCGTTTGAGTCGTGGTCGCTCAACATAGCATCTCTGGTCCCGTCCCGTGTAGGCGACGTCGCTCCGCGACTCGCATTTCGCCAGCCGACAGACGGCTGCGTGAAAAGGTAATCCGAATAGAGATCGGAGTCTGGCGGTCGGAATCTCAGTCGCGGAGCGACATGAGCTACTCTCCGAGGACGATTGTTTCACTCTCCGTACACGGGCACCTGGGGACCGGAAGGAATTCCGTTCTCCGGCGCAGTGGTTGCTTAACACGCAGTACGGGCCTCATGCGCAACTCTCGTTCTGAAGTGTTCGCGGTGGAATCGGCCTAGCTGGGAGACTGTTTCATGTCAGACATTGATCCCTTGATGCTGGTCCTGATCGGGGCGGCAACGAGTGGACTCTTGATCCTGCTGGCGGTGGGGATGGCCTACCGACTGGGGCGGGATCGAGGTCTGCGCAGCCGGTCCGATCGGTTCGATCGGTTGTATGTCGAAGCGGCCTTTGGTGACACCCATTGGACGGTGTGCGATACGAGTGATGCCGTCACCGCCAAGGTTGTTGGCACCATGAGTTTGTATCAATCGGGCACTCGCGTCTTGGCTGAGGGTTTCGACTGCCAGGACCGGCGCTGGTCCGCCGAGGGAGTGGCCTTTCGGCGAGGGGTGCATTTGCTGTTTGTGGAACGTCGCGAGCGGGGTCACGCTGTCGGGTCTCTGCACTTGGCGCTCGACCCCAGCGGGCAGTCGATGACTGGGATGAAGAGTACCTGGGAAGGAGAACAAACCGGGGGGGCGATCCAGACCGTGGTCTGGCAGAGAATGCCTTTGGGAGTCTCTCTTCCGATCGATGCAGATGTTGACATCGAGCAACATGCGCTCGCCACAGTGGCGAATCGGCAACAGCGGGTCAACGTGTTTCGTCCCGTTGACAGGCTGGCAACGGATGTTGTCAACGTGTCTCCAAACACTTCCCACAACGGTTTTTGACCGGATAACCGGAACCACCTCTTCCACCCGCTCGCCTCGGCAATCTCCGACCCCGAATCCATCGGAATCTGTTGAGCCCGTACGCCAGTTGCATTCTCAGTCCGTTGGCCAGTGGTCACTCCTCGTTGGACGACCGCGCGGCCAGTTCAGTGATCTAGGAAACAGAAGGAAGGCACCATGTTCGGAAACAAAACTCCACAAGGGAAAAACGCTCCAATGGCCACACCAGCACTCGCACCTGCCCCTGTCGCTCATGTCGAAGAGCGGGCTCCCAAGGCTCCCAAGAACTACATCTCTGCCGGCACCGTCATCGAAGGGAACATCATCTCCCACGAAGACCTGCGGATGGATGGCACCGTCAAGGGAGACATCAAGACGACCGGCTGCCTGATCCTCGGCAAGGACTCGAACGTCGAGGGGAACATCCTCGCCGCCGAAGCCGAAGTCGCCGGACTCATTACCGGCACCGTCGAGTCGAAGGGCTCGCTGACGATTCGCGCCACCTGCAAGATCTTCGGGGACATCGTCACCCGCAGCTTGAACGTCGAATCTGGATCGTCCTTTAACGGACGGTGCAAGGTCGGCGGCGAAGCGGAAGAACGACCCGCAGCTCGTGTCGCTCCAGAAGCCGCTCGTGCAGCGGCTCCGGCGGCTGCTCCAATGGCCGCCGCCGTTCGGCTCAAGGTGTAGTCGTTGATGAACTGACGAGGGTATCCGCTAAGCGGAACACTCCTGCCAGAAACATCTGCGCCCGACCAAGAGGGGCCTCGCCCGTTCTCCATGCCTTCCAGAGAGGCGGGCGAGCTGGCCCCGGTCGTGCCCCGGCACCGTGAATACGTGATTCAGAGGAGTGGCCCGTGCATCGGGATCTCGTGGAACTCGAAGAGCATTTTCACAGGCTGGAAAGCTCACGGTTCGCGCTGTCTGGGGAGATGCGCGCTACCGCGATGAAGCTTCGCGACACGGGGGAAGTGCCGACCGAGAATCTTGATCGAGCGTTCGAAGACTATCGAGAATCGTTTGGTCATCTCCGAGCCAGTTTGGGCATCACCTCACACGAGGCGGACTCGGAGACAGAGCCGTCTTGGGATGCGTTTCACGTTCGCCTCAGTGTCTGTCGTGAAGCGGCAGAGGCAAAAGAGAGATTGCGATCCGTCGATTGCTTGAGCGTTCCCGTGGGGCATGAGGCCACACTCGAACCCGTTCGCCAAGCCTCGCGTGAAGCGATTGATCGTCTCGCGAATGCTCCTTGGAACGAGATGAACCTCATGCAAGAGGTCCGGGAAGGTCGTCATCCCTTGTGCCGTCTGGTCTCACTCGTCGAGCGACTGGATGCTCTCACCGATGACGAGTGGACGAGTGAAATGACAGCTGTGCAGCAGAATTATGGCGTTCCACTCTCGACGGCGATTGCCCGAGGGAAGGTGGTGCTGTCAGAGTCTGGTCCTGCAAATCAAATTGAGATGTGAAGTCTGGGCACTGCTGAGAGTGCCTCATTCAGCGAAAGGTGTGCAACATGAGTAGTGGACAATATCGACGGCTGCTGACCAACCTTCCCTCGATGGCGGCGGTGGTCAACACGTTCCAGTCACCCGATGTGCAGCTGGCGGTCTACCGCACGCTGATCGATTCGCTGTTGGAAGCGACTGCGGATGAGAGCAGCATCGCCGGGGCCTCCCGAGTTGTTAAGAACCGGGCGCGGCCCGGTGAACTGGACTTGGTCGAAGGGGACAACATCCACTCGATCGCGACTGAGTAACTCGCGCCCCACTGGCGTCGTCGATGTCCTCGTCACGAGTGACCAGATAGACCCCGCTAGACAGGAACTCTGACATGTACATGGAAACCCAGACACTCCGCACACGACTGCATCAGCTGCGTCAGACGGGACTCAGTCTGGCCGACCTGTTGATGTTGGATGCGGATCGTCTCGACGCCCAGGGCTGGCCACCCTCACGAGTTTTGTCTGATGACCTCCGCAGTTTTCGGGAGCAGATATCGAGCTTGACCTCTCTGCTGCATGAGGGGTTGGATGAGCAGGCATCTCCTCGCTATGAGTCGTTGACTGCGATGGCCGCCGAGTTGGATTACCGCGATATCGCGACACGGGCCACGGCGGTAGCCCGTCAGCTGGTGCTTGTCCAATGTTCTGAGGGACAACAACCCGCCGGTCTGAAAGAGATTCAAGACTCTGCCGCCGAGCTGATCGCGACGCAGGGGCTGGACTCGCCTCGCGAGTTGATCCACTCTCTGGCGGAAGGTCGCCATGCGTGGTGTGATCTGCTCCGCATGATTCGCGAGGGAGACACTCTTCCCGACTCTGAATGGACCTTGCTGAACACGTCGATCGAGACGGCGTTCGGTAGACCTCTGGCGGTCTCTGCGGCGCGGGGACGTTTGGTTTCACCGCCACTCGCGGAGCTGGAGTTGTCACCGGTTCTCGATCGGGTCTCGCCTGCGGTCGAAGAATCGGCCGCGCTCGATATCGCTGCACTCGATACCCGAGGTGCGGACCTCTCTAGCCAGTTTCTCAGAGATGAGCCACTGTTGAGTCCAGTGTCCGAGTCGCCTGCCAATCCCATCGAGCCGGCGATGTCTGCGCAGCGTCCCTCACTGCGCAGTTCCGTGCTGGAACGAGCCGTAGCCAAGTCGCGTTCCGAGAGCAGTGTGATCCGCGAGATCGCTCCCGATGTTTCCGAGGCCATCTCCGAGGCCCCACTCTCTCCGGTGGCCGAAATCGACTTTGTTCACTCCGCAGTGGTTCACGCAGAGCCATCGATCCCAGTGTTCGACACGCAGTTTCCACTGCCGACGAAACATCTTCCGACCGACCCCGTCGAAGAGTCGAACCACTCCGTGTTTGATGAAATCGAGTTGGTCTCACTGCCGCACAAGTACGATTCCCCTAAACCGGTTGCGAATGAGGCCGAGGCGAAGGCGAAGGCCAAGCCCGAGCGGATGGCCGCTCCCAAGCATGTTTCATCAGCCAGCATTTTCGAAGACGATGCGGACGAAGCCGATGAACTGATCAGTCATCGGATCGAAGTCCTGCCGGGAACTCAGATCCGCGAGTCCGATTCCCTGAGCCGCCCCCTCGCATTAGTTCCGTCCCCCCTGGCCGAACAACTTCTGGCACAAGCCCGATTCGTCGATGCCACGGGAGCATCCGCTCGGCTGGCGACCACGATCCTCAACGGGCCAGAATCCGACCGGGCGCAGCTGATTCCCGATCTGATCTTCCACCTGATTCACGAGGGACGACCAGGGCTGGCCTACCACTTGGCCCGCAGCCTCGAATCGCGGTCCGCGGTCCCCCGTCCATTTGTCCCGTCCTGGCTGATTCGGACCTGGACTTTGGGGCACGCACTGGTGTTTCCCAAGGGCCAACTCGCTGGGCAACTGCAGGATGACCTGCAAGGTCGAACCACCTCTGGCCCCCGAGATGCCTCGCCAGACTGGAACCTGGCACTCTCGTTTATGGTTCGCGCAGCCACGTTGCGGCCAGCCATCATTGCACCGTCCACGCGGGCCGCGTCGGTCCTGCGAGACTTCGATCTCCAGCCGGGTTGTGTGCAGCTCTACAACTACTGCTCCCGTATCGGAGCCTCCGGGGAACGCATCCAAGGGGTCTTCCCGGGCTTGTTCAAGCAGACCACCGCCAGTGTTCCGTACTCCGACCAGCTCTCGACACTGCGAGCGGATATCGCCCACTGGCGTGACAGTCATGAAGTCCTGACGAAGAAGTTCCAGATTATGACCCAGCTGTTCCAGAAGACGGGATGGAGCCTGCGAGCGGGGATGAGTCAGCGTCATCCGGACGCGGCCTTTGACTGGATGAACTGGCAGATCGCACTTCGCATGGGTGAGTCGCTGGTGGCTCCCGTCACGGAAGACCGCCGCACGGAACTCTCGCGGGTGAGAGCGATGGTCGAAGAGATCTCGACGAAGCTGACCGCCGATGAGTCGGGCGAGAGTCGCCGCCGTTTGTCTCAACCGGAAATTCGTTCGTACCTGCGGCAAGCCACGACGTTCGCTCAGCGCTGGATCGGGCTGCACTCGGGGGCGGCCACGAACGAGGTCCAGAATTACTTACCGCAAGCTGCCGTCGAGTTGCGGTCCGACATCCTGAACCGGCACTCACAGGTGATGGAGGAATTGCAGACACTGGCCGCCGAGCACACGTCGTTTGAGGTCCGGATGGCTGTGTCCTGTCTGATGCTGTCGGTGCAGGAGATTCACGACCTGGTTGATCCCAGTGTCGTGACCGACACTCGAGAGCCCGACCCGCGTCATCTGCTGCACGCGGAACTGCTCAAGATTCCAGATCTCACTTTGACAGCCAACTGGGAGCCCGAGACCGATTTCCACACATTTGAAAACGAGATACTCAACTTCCTGAGCCAACCCCAACCTGACTGGACCACGGCCTTCCAGATGCAGTTGGCGCAGGGCCATCACCAGATTGCCGAGCGGATTCTTTCCCTGACGATCTGGACCCCTGAAGAACGTGACGCATTGCAAATCGTACTGGAGCGAGATCGAGGTCGTCAGCGGACCGACTTTGTGCAAGAGCTTCAGGACGTTCAGAAGCTGTTGAATGAGTCGGTGCATCTTGACATCCTGCAGGAGACCGAACGTGCAGGGTTCGAGACTCGCCTGACCCGGCTCCAGCGTATTCTGTCGACCGACAGTGACATCTCTTCGGGCATTCTGGAACTGGAACGAGTCAAGGACTCGCTCGTCAAACGACGAGAGCGTGAGGCCGATCGCATCCGCACCCGGCTCAGGCGTCTGAGTGGTCCACCGGACGAGGTCTCACCTCCATTGCAGAGCGGAGCGACTGCTCCAGGTACGACTTACCCGGGCGAGTGGGTGATGGACTTCGATCGCTCGTCCTCCTGAAAGTCACTGCGACGTAGAGGCACGAACTGCAACTGGTTGACCAGATCCCGAAAGACCGGAAATGACACTCCCGACACCCGCCGACGACGCCTGGAAACCGAGTTCACTCCTCGGTCGTGAAGCGTTGCTGCGCTCACTCGGGACGCGGCTCTCAATCGAGACTCGTCTCTTAATGGGAGTCGACCCCGCGCTTCAATGCCGGGTGGGCGTGGGCCGTACTCAGCTGATCTCGGAACTTGTCAGGCGTGTGACTCCGCAATACACACATGTAATCACGCTGTGCAGTTCGTCGCCCGCCACTTGGCACTCGTCCTTGATGCAAGCGGCACGTCACCTTCAGATTCGGCAGACTTCATTTCGTCGAGCGACTGATCTGACGGCAGCGATTCGTGGTTGGCTGGGCAGTCACGAGAACTGGCTACTTGTCGTCGACAACATCTCCGACCTGGATGACTTGAAAGAGATTACCGAAGGCGTCCGTTCGGGTCATTTCATTGCGATCCTCAATGATCTCGCACCGGCCACCACGGGGGACTGGCCCGCACCCGTTCCGCTCGGTTCCCTGTCGACCGAAGATGCCCTGCAAGTCCTGCAAGCGGCCTTCGGTCGAGACTGGAAAAACACCGAGGAGGTCGTCGCCGCCACCCATATCGTTCATCGATTGGAGAGAAACCCGCTCTGTATGGAACTGGCTGGGCGAGCCCTCTGCCTCGCGGACCTCGACCCTCTCGAGTATTGGCAGCAGATCAGCTCCGCGTCTGGAGATACTCCACTGCGGTCGGTTCTGGCACTGCTGCTGGCGATGATCGAGGATTACCAACCCGCGGCGCTCACCCTCCTCGCCTCGGGTGTCGCACTGGGACCAGCGCCGATTCCCGCTGCGATCATGCAGGCCACCGCTGATCGGCTCTCCGATGCGAACACCTCGTTGCAGCTATTAAAAGATTGCGGCCTCTTCCGACTGACGCACGAGGGACAGTTCGTCACGATCCCCGCCGTGGCCGAAATCGCGACGCTACTTTCCTCGTCGACTCAACGACTGGGGACAACGCTCGTCCAGTCCACACTGCCGACACGAGTGGTCAGGAACCGGCTGCGGGAACATGTCTGCGGCGAGCCAGACATCGAGCCAGATTCACTGGCTGTCCAGCGAATCTGGCTGGGGCAAGCTACCACGGCTGCGGCTACTCTCGGTCTCGATCAGGTCTCCACGATCCGACAGGCAGCGGATGCGGCACTGGATCTGCTGTTGCCGAAGATCGCTGTCAAGCTGCTGGTACGCACGCTGGACCACGCCATTCAATCTGCCGACAGCGATGCGGCACTGATGCAGCCATTGATCGATCTCGGGGCGGCCTATGTTCTGAGTGAGCAGTTCCAGTCGGGGCGCAAACGCTGGCGACAGGCGATGGAACTCTGCTTAATGGAACACCCCTTGCAGACCGAATTGTGGCTGGCCATTGCCGAGATCGATGTCAACGAGAACCGCCTCGACCGCGCTTTCGGTCGACTCGGCCTCGCTTCCTCAAACTGCAAATCGCAATCTCCCTCTCCACAGAACCAGTTGCTGGCCGGGCAGCTGGAGTTCCTCAAGGCCGGAGTGTCCTTGGGACAGGGGCAGATCGAGATGGCCCGCGACCAGTTTCTCGCGGCTGTGGATCTGCGATCGTCTCTGTTGCCTGTCGATCACCCTTTACTGATGCGCAATCGATTGATGCTCGCTCGCACGGAGTTCCTGCTCAAGAACTACGGAGCGAGTGAGCGACTGCTCATTGATGAGGTCTCCATTCGCGAACGGTCTCCGCGAGTTTCCGAAACGGAATTGGGAGTCGCCTGCAATTTTCTGTCGGAGCAGTATTACTTGAGCGGTCGACTCTCCGATGCGGAGCCGGTGTACGATCGCACGCTCCAATTGCGACGGGCCACGCTTCCTCGGGGGCACCGGCTGATCGGAGAAATGACCAACCGCCTGGCCGTGATCAAGTCGGCTCGTGGAGCCTACAAAGAGGCCGATGTCCTGTTTTGCGAGTCACTCGCCACATTGGAGCAGACTTACGGAGCCGATCATCCGGAGGTCGCGCGGGTTCTCAATGACCTCGCCGAAAGTCTCTTCTCTCAAAACAAGGTCGAGCCCGCCCGGCGGTTGCTGGAACGAGCTCTGAACATCCAAGAACGCGCTCTGCGGGCCAATGATGCCCGACTCGGACGGACCCGCTGCAATCTCGCAGCTGTCTACGTGGCCCGTGGTCGATTCGTCGAGGCGGTCCGTCTCTATGAGCGAGACGTTGCAGAACGCCTAACTCACAAGACCACCGACCAGGCGTCACTCGCCACAGCTTTGAATAATCTGGCGGAGGCATTGCGGTCACTCGGGCGTTACGGGGAAGCGGAAGCGAGGCTCCGGCAGTCGCTGGCCATTCGTGAAACGATGGTCGGCCTCGATCATCCGCAGGTGGCGCAGATCCTGAACAACCTCGGGTACCTGTATCTGCAACAGCACCAATTCGACCAGGCTCGTGAGTGCTTGCTCAGAGCCCTGAAGATTCGCGAAGCCAGCTTGTCTCCCGTGCATCCGCATGTCGCCACCACACTCGGGACACTGGCCGAGGTCTACTTCACAGAGGGGCAATACGCTGCCGCCCGACCGCTCTATGCCCGCGCGATTGAGATCTACATTGGGGCCCATGGAGAGCGTCATCCCCATGCTGCCTCCTTGCAAATCTGCTCCGCTCGCAATGAGCTGAGACTGGGGCATGTGGGGCGTGCGGAGCTGATGCTTCTGCGCGGGCAGGGGACCATCTCAGAGATTCTGGGAGCCGATCACCGGATGACGGCCAAGGTTCTGCTCGGGCTGGCCGAGCTGGCTCACGCCGAGAAGCGATACGAGCCGGCCTTTCCATTGCTGGAGCGGAGCCTGTCCATCCAGTACGGCACGATGTCCTCGCAGCGATTGGAGATCGCCGAAACGCTGGGGCTGATCGCCTGGAATCTGGTCACGCGCGGTCTGCACGCTGAAGCTCTGCCTCGAATCACCGAGGCTTTGGAGATTCAGCAAACGACGCTGGGGGCCCAGCACCGGGAGTCGATTCCGAATCTGCTCTTGCTAGGGCGGATTCAACAGCAAGTCGGCAACGCCCCTCAAGCCGAAGAGGCTCTGCGTGCCGTGATCGAGTACGCGGACCCGGACACGCAGTCCGCTCTCATCGACGAAGCCCGCCAGGCACTCCCCGACGTGCTTATCCAGTCCCAGCGGTACGACGAGGCCGTCGTGTTGCTGGAAGCACAGATTCATTCACTCGAATCACGGGCACCGACGACCGATCTACTGAGCACTCTCAGCCAGCTCGCCGGAGTCCACTATCTGCGGCAGTCCCCCGCAGAGGCTGCACCTCTCATGGAACGCTGCGTCGAACTCAGCGAACAGTTCTACGGAGTCGTCTCATCGGAAACCGCCAAACACCTCGACAACCTGGCAGGCGTGCGGTTTCTCCTCGGCGACTACGAGCGAGCCGAGCCAGCTATCCGTCGAGCCATCGGAATCCTGGAGCAGGAACGTCCCGTGCGGAGTGCCGCGCTGGTCAAAGCTCGCGAGAACTTCGTCCAGTTGCTGCGACAGACCAATCGGGCGGCGGAAGCTGAGCAACTCGCCGCGCTGGTCACTGCCGGTCAGCCAGCCCCCACACCACAGATTCAGTCCGGCCACGTTCTGGATGACCTCTAAGGAAGACACACATGTCCGCCATCGCACACGGGGATCTCGTTCGCATTCACTACACCTCACGCTCGCTGGAAGGCAGCGTGATCGAGACCACTGACCGCCGTAACCCTCTGGAGTTCCGGGTCGGTTCCGAAGAGTTCATCTCGGGCTTGAGCCTCGGTCTGCTGGGGATGCAACTGGGCGAAACCCGCACGATCACCGCCCCGCCGGAACGCGCCTTCGGTCGGCACAGTCCGGACCTCATTCAGATGACGCCTTTGTCGGTGATTCCGGAAGAAGCCCAGGTCGGCGAACAACTCTCCGCGTCCGTGGGGGGGGTGAATCTCGATGTCTGGATTCAGAAGCTGACGGCCACAGAAGCGGTGGTGGATGCCAATCATCCCTTGGCCGGAGAGACACTCGTTATTGATGTGAAGGTCGTGGGCCATGAACCAGTCTCGTGAATGGATCATGACGGATGTGATGCTTGTCCCGATCCGTCAACACGGGAATCGGGCCGAGATTTCCTCCCCCGAATGGTCCGAGGTCGAATCATTTCGTACAAGGATGTTGGCAGGGACTCACCATGCGGAGCGTGGTGCAGTTCTCTCGGCGCTAGGCGGGCGGGCAGGGATAGCAGCAAGTGTCGAGTGGCAGCGTACGATCCGGGGATCGCTCACTGCGGGTGAATCAATTCGGAAGTTTGGCATTCGCCCGACTTCCCGATGTGTCTGGTGCAGGACGAACTAACTATGTCCCTCAAACTGACTGCGGAATCGTTCCTCACGGGGATCAAGCAAAGTGGCTTGGCGGACCCGCAGGCGATCGAAACCCTCATCAAAACCCTACGCGGGGAAGGGGTCGACATCGGCAACTCCGCAGCAGTCGCCGCAGCCATGATCGCCAAGGGAACCATTACCCCTTGGCAATCGGAGAAGCTGCTGCAAGGGAAGTTCAAGGGCTTCATCCTCGGGCGGTACAAGTTGCTCAATCTGCTGGGTAAGGGCGAGATGAGCTCGATCTACCTGGCAGAGCATACCCGCATGAAGCGGCGCTGCGCGATCAAAGTCCTGCCCGCGAACAAGGTACGTGATACGTCGTACCTGGGCCGCTTCCATCGTGAGGCCCAGGCGGTGGCCTCGCTCGACCACAACAACATCGTCCGGGCCTACGATGTCGATACCGAAACCGAAGGCGGGGTCGAAATCCACTTCCTGGTCATGGAGTACGTCGAAGGCAAAGACATCGAGAAGCTCCTCGAAGTCCGGAAGCAGTTCACCGTGATCGAAGCGGCAGACTTCATCCGCCAGGCTGCGGAAGGTCTCTCTCATGCCCACGAGAACGGACTCGTCCACCGTGACATCAAGCCCGGCAATCTGCTCGTCGATACCAAGGGGGTGGTCAAACTGCTCGACCTCGGCCTCGCCCGCTTCTTCCGCGACACCGAGACCGAATCGCTGACGATCAAGCATGACGAGAAAGTTCTGGGCACCGCTGACTACCTCGCTCCGGAACAAGCCGTCGACAGCCACGCGGTCGATGAACGGGCCGATATCTATAGCCTTGGCTGCACGTTGTATTTCGCGTTGACCGGGCACCCTCCGTTCACCGATGGAACGCTCGTGCAGCGATTACTGGCTCATCAGACCAAGGCTCCCCCTTCGATCCGCAAGCAACGCCCGGATGTTCCCGAGAGCCTGGTCGCCATCGTCGAAAAGATGATGCAGAAACGCAAAGACGACCGCTATCAATCAGCTGCGGAAGTTGCAGCTGCGCTGTCGAAGTGGCTCGTGGAGAATGGCGGCGAGAACTGGCGGCAGGCCCATCCCGCTCTGGTGGCGAGGTTCGCGGGGCTGGAAGCGGTGCAGCGGCGGCGTCCCGAGCCGGACTCCGGCATCGATCGCCGCACGCCCGAGGTCGCCTCGGTCCTAACTCAACCAGCGACGACCCTCGAACGCCCCAGTCAGGCCGGAAAGTTCAAGAACAGCAAGGGGCCAAGACGGCCAGAAACCTCCCCGGCTCAGCCCGTGACCTCGACCGAGAAGCGGGAACTGCCTGCCACACATGCGGTCGCGGTCCAGATGGCGATGCCAGATCCACAGAAGTCCAATCCGAAGCGGATCGCCGCGCCTCCGTCGGCACCGCTGGTCGCTCCTCCGCTGCCGACGGTGGTTCGAACATCCCCCCATAACCGCATCGACCGTCGCTTCATCTATGTGACGGCGCTGGTCCTGGGGGCCGTGCTGCTGGTCGCGGGGGTGGGCTATAAACTGATCGCCGATTCCGATGAGGGGCAACCAGACCCCCAGAATGCAGTCCTTCCCGAGGGGCCAGGCGGACTCATCAAGCCGTAGCACTCGCCGGTCGCGACGGGCACGAGAGTGGCGGCGGCGATTCAGGTGAGCCAGACTAAGGATCGTTCGACAATCCACTGTCACGGAGTCGCCTTTCGCTCCGCGAAAGATCGCTCTTTCGCGGAGCGAAAGGCGACTATTATTTGTCGTACGGTCATAAGGAAGCTTTCCCTCAATGGCTCTCCGAGGCACAAAACAATCCATATGCCGCGGAATCGAGCAGCTGATCGACTTCCGCCGGGGCGGTGAGTTCGACCTGGATCATCCAACCTTGGCCGAAGGGGTCGGTGGTCAGAAAGTCGAGGTCCACTTGCGATGCCATATTTAGCTTACTGTAGGTAGGGTTGACCTTCGTCACGGTCCCAGAGACCGGGGCATACAGGTCGCTCGCCGCCTTCACGCTCTCGACAACGCCGAAGACTTGCTTGGCCTTAAACACTTTCCCAACAGCAGGTAACTCGACATAGGTCAGGTCGGTCAGTTCCTTGACCGCGAATTCACTGATCCCGATCGTCGCGGTGTTCCCCTCGACGCGGACCCATTCGTGGGATTCCGCAAAACGCAATTCGGTCGGGTTGGACATGGAGGGCATCCTCAGTGGTGGGCGTCTCCGCCCAGAGTTTATGGGGTGTCGCACGAGCAACAAGAGCTTCAGCGAGCGGGACAGTACGGAAGTTCGGGCAAGAATTTCGGAACACTGATCGACACGAATAAACGCTAATCATCTCTGGATTAGCGTCGATTAGCGGAAATTAGTGTTCCTGTCGGGTTTGTCTTCTTTCGCTCGGCGAAAGAACGTCCTTTCGCGGAGCGAAAGGCGACACTCTTCCTCACCCGCAGCACGAGCCGCCTTCCGGGGAGGTGCCCTGTTCCTTCTCGATCTCGAAAATCTGATCGATACGCCGCTGGTGGCGCCCGCCTTCGAAGTCCGTCCGAATCCAGAGATCGACAATCCGGTTCAGCAGCCGCTCACCCAGCATGTCGGCAGACAGGCACATGACGTTGGCGTTGTTGTGCCGACGACTGGTCTCGGCGGTCACATCGTCGTGGCAGGTCACAGCCCGCACACCGCGAAACTTGTTGGCGGTGATGCTCATCCCCATGCCGGTTCCGCAGATCAGAATACCTCGATCCACGGAGCCCTCGGACACTGCACCGGCCACCTTCGAGGCATACACCGGGTAATCCACGGGGCCCGATTCAGTCGGTCCCATGTCAATTGCCTCATGGCCTAAACCACGCAGCTGTTCCAAGATGAGGCCCTTCACATGGACCCCTCGATGATCACTTGCCACGGCGATACGCATGTCCCACCCGATTCATCAGTCTTCAGAATTCACACAATCCAACCAGTGTTCCAGACACTGCCGGATCTGATCACGACACTCCACATAGACCGAGTGATCCCCGCCGATGGGATCGGCGATGTCGTACCCGTCGACGCAGATTTGTTCTACTTTGGACACACACTGAGGGAACGCCCCCGTGAGTGCCGAATGATGACGCGATGTCATCGCCAGGATCAAGTCGGCCCACGCCACCAGTTGATCCGTGACCGGCTGGCTGGTGTGATCGGAGAGGTCGATCCCCTCCTCCCGCAGGATGTCGAGCGTCTCCGGACTGGCCGGAGCCCCCGGAGTCGACGCCACCCCCGCCGAGGCGACGATGAACCCCCGCCGGACCAACTCGGCATCGCTGCATTCTAATCGCTGGCACAGCAGACTGCGAAACAGTCCCTCAGCTAGCGGGCTGCGGCAGGTGTTTCCAGTGCAGACGAACAGCACCAGCTTGGCCATCAACTGAGTGATCTGCGCCTCGGAGTACACACCGGGTTGTGAGATCGACCACTCACCGGTCTGGGCCAAGTGGACTCCCGTGGCCCCTTGCGGACACGAAACGAACCCGGCGTTCACAATCAGTCCGATCCGTTCGCCCCACTCCTGCGCCAACTCCAATCCATCCGCTGACGCCCAGCTGCCACCCGCCGGAGCGGGCATTTCAACGACAACCAGCGGCTCCCGTTGCGACCGGGCTAGTCCCACATGCAGTGGGTGTCCGAAGCTCGCAAACCGCAGCGGTTGACGTTCGAGGTAAGAGATCAGCGGCGGTGCCAGCGGAGGCCCCGACCACTTCCCCGTCGCCTCAAACTCCAGAACCACCGGCCCCGGCCAGCTGCGCTGAGCGAGCCGGATGGCCCGCGATGAAACCATCTCCACATAGTCCGCGATCTGCCCAGCGTGAGACAGGCACAAACACGGCGATCGACCGACCGCACTGGCCACCTCCAACAGGTGCGACACCGCAGTTGCGTTCCGCGACGACGTGGCGAGCAGATACCCACTCTCACACGGCAGCCCGACCAGCTGCGGCTCCCGACTGGCATCGAGAGCCGCCTGCACGACCGCGCGGTGGTCGCCGGGAGCGGAGTAGTCGATCACTCGGGTCATGGGCCATCAATCCGTTGGGCCAGACACGAGTCCGGCCCCATTCGAGAGACACCCTCCGCACGACAAGTCAATCGAGCGAAGGGACACATTCCAAGCGATCTTACGCCTCGAAACCGGCGGGCGGATTCGTGGCAGTATCGGCAGACAACTCCACCGCCTTGTATCCCCCCTTGGACTTAAAGTAAGCCCAGATCAAGACGTAGCAGACAAGCATGATAGTTGGGAACGCGGCCATGCTGCCCAATGCGGAGAACTGACCCGCCTTCTTCGCTTCCGCGATGGCGGTCTTCTCGGCGGGAGCAGTGATCTTCTCTTCCTGAACTGGATCGATTCCGGTGTACTTGCCGAGGACATAAGACTTCTCGGCACCGACCTGTTGCATCACTGCGGGGGCCGACTTCGCGAGTACGTCTGTCGAGGTCTTCTCTTGCAGATACCCAATGAACGGGAATCCCAGAATTCCCACGGCCAGCATACCGACACCGGAGATGGCGTTGAGGGTCAATGCTCCCCCCTTCGGACTTTGTTCCGCAGTGATCCCCAACATCGTCGGCCAGAAGAAGGTCTTGCCAAAGCCGTACAGCGTCGCAGCTGCGAAGATCATCCCGAGGCCAGAGTTTCCGGTCTTGGACAGAGCGGTGAGTCCCGCAATGGCGAGAATCGAACTGGTGATCAGCAGTCCAATTGGCGACAGATTGTGAACGATTGGGCCCGCAAAGAACCGCAGCACCATCATGATGGCCGAGGTGTAGATCAACACCCAAGCGGCATTGAAACCAGCGGCTTTCATCGGCTCTTCCATGAGGCCGCTGATCCAACCATCGGTTCCGATTTCGGTCGTGGCCAAGGGGCACATGATTAGAATCAGGAAAATCAGTAGCGGGCGACCGATGCTTTTTGTCGCGATGCCGAAGGCAACCGTGACAATTCCCGTCAGCACATATGCGATGTTTTTGTCGAAACCCAGCGCTTCGGACAGCTGAACAAAGATCAGTCCAAAGGCGAGCATCGCACCAATCGCTCCGAATTCTTTGAGCATTTCAAGGTAACCGACCCCAGCTGCTTCTCGCTCATTCACAGGGAACTTGGCTCCAATCAGCATAATCAGATAGACGATCGCAGGAACGAGGATCAACCCGATCACCATCCGCCAGTCACCCGTCTTAGCGACTTCAGCCAAGTTGATCATGACCAGACCACCAAGGACGAGGCCGCCTGGCCATCCGGCATGCAGGATGTTGAGCCACTTGGTCTTTTCTTTACTGAACATCGTGGCGACGACGGGATTGATGAATGCTTCCACCGTGCCGTTGCCCAATCCAAGGATCACACTCCCCCAATACATCAGGCGATAGCCCTCCGCCTGTGCTGCGGGCAGTTCGGCTCCGGTGACTCCATTGACAGCAGCATAAGCCATCGCACCAAAAATGGCATAAATCACGTAGCAGCTGAACGAAAAGAGCATCGCGATCTTGTAGCCAATCCGGTCGATGATCAGGCTGAACAGAATGATCGAGATCGCAAACGGCCACACACCAGCCCCTCGGAGAGTGCCGATCGCCACTTTGTCGACACCGAAGTCGGTCGCGAATCGGACATCACACAGATACATGCGCGAGATAAACGCGTATGCCGTCGTGATCAGGGCGATGAAACACCCCCAGAACAAGAACATCGACGGCTTTTCGCCGCTTGTCGGAGTTTGCGCTTCACTCATGTTCGAAGGACCGTCTTGGTGTGAGGAGGGGAACCGAGGCCAAATTCTTTTGGACCAAGTGATCGATCGCCTGCACCAGAGTTGGGCAGCGGCGACTAATCAAAGTTTTGTGATCGTAACCGGGCGCTGGACTGTTTTCTACGGACGGCCATCCGCCACGGGGAAAAAGATGAGCGTGTGATATTGTGCATGGGTCGAAAGATCGGGGTCACTCTCGGTTTCTGTTCACACAGGCTTCGGAATTCCAGACGGACGAGATTGCCTCGCTCTCACACAAACTTCCTTGGGTCGCACCTGAAAATCACCTGCTGCGTCAGCGAGCGCGAGCTGCAGAGGGCGCTGGTTCAGTCTGCCACAGACCCGCTCGGACCAGGAAATCGGTTCCGCCTCCGGTGGCAACTTGGCTCCACGGGGAATCTCCGCTCGCTCCCTCGCGTGACGGCCTGTTGAATTCATCTCCGCTTCAAGCTGCCGACTCACCCCCCCAAAAAAGACACCGTCACGCACCGGGGATAAGGGGGAAAGCCAAGATCCGCGAGAATCGGCTTACAAATTCAACAGGCCGGTGTGCGAGGGGCCACAGTCAAGAACGGAATAAATTCCGTTCGTCTTGAAGATTCTTGTACGGCGAGGCGATTTGCCGGGCACTATTGAAGTAGCCCCCATTCCCGGCGGGGCCTCCTGGAGTGTTCCGATGCGTTTGACCCTGCGAACCCTGCTCGCCTACCTCGACGATGTTCTCGAACCGGCCACTCTCAAAGAGATTGGCGTGCGGGTCAGCGAAAGTGCCCCGGCAGCTGCGACCGTCGCGCGGATCAAGGAAGTGGTCCGCCGCCGCCGGATCGCAGCCCCAGAACTGACCGGTTCGGGATCGGCTCCCGACCCCAATCTGGTCGGGGAGTATCTCGACAATACTCTGGCACCGGATGCCGTTCCGGCGCTGGAGAAATTGTGCCTGGAATCGGACATGCACCTGGCCGAGGTGGCGTCCGCGCACCAAATCCTCACAGCTGTCCTGGGCGAACCGGTGGAGGTGCTGGCCTCGACGCGGGAGCGGATGTACGCACTGGTGAGTCAGGCTCCACTGGTCGAGCCGCGAGCCAAGGCGGAAGGCCCGGTTTCGGAGACAGCCGCGCAGGCTCTGGCCATCACGACAGCCACTCCGACCGTTCGCCAGCCAATGGCACCGGACTATCTCAAACCGACCGTGGGACGGAATCTGCTGTTGGGGTTGCTGGTCAGTGGCCTCGGGTTGGGGTGGCTCGGGTGGGTGCTGAAGGACCAGGGTCTGCTACCCGGATTCAGTGGACAGCCCGTCACCGTGGTTGAACCTCTCTCGGCGATAGTGGATCTGGACGAGGGGACAGTTCCCGAGACCACCCCCACGAAGTCGCCTGAGTCAAACCATCCAGTGACCAAGCCACTTCCCCCTGAGTCGGCACTGGCTGTAGTGTCCAACGCAGCGCAGACTCCGGAGATGCTGCCGGAACCCGAAGCTCCTCTGGCTGAACCCGCAGTGCCGAGCGTCGCTGCACCGGGCGAAGTCGGTCTCGCTCCGCAACCCGAAGCACCGCCAGTCCCGCCAGCCGCCGCCGTGACGCCCTTTCCGACGATGATGTACGGCAGTGCCGAGGGCATCCTGCTCGCCCGCGAACCGCAGTCCGGACAGTGGAACGTCATGCCTCGTCGGGCTCTGGTTCACGGCGGGGAGGAGATCGCCACGCCGGACCCCTTCCAGTCCGAATTCACCGTCAACGGGTCGACGCTCGTGGTGACCCTCTACGGAGGCTCCCGCGTGCATCTGGAGCCGGGTGCCGGAACCAGTCTTCTGACCATGTCGATCGACCGGGGACGGGTCGCTTTCCAGCGACCATTGACCGCCGAGAACAAGGAGCCGGTGTCGATCACTTTGAGTCTGCGAGGCCAACCGGCGGAACTCACCTTGAGCGAGCCGGGAACCCATTGCGCTCTGGAAGTGAGTCAGCGCGCCCCGCAAGGCCGCCAGCCCGACCCGCTGCTGTTGCTGCCCGAAGGCGGCATCCATGTCGTCTCGGATTCGGTTTCGCTCGCCTGGAACGGTGGCCCGGCGGTCGTGATCGCCTCCGATATCGGTTACGCCGCGTGGCCCGTGCCTCCAAATCTTCTGCAAGTCGGACCGCAGCGGGCGGTGCCGAACTGGCTCGCCCCCGAAGGCATTCCGCTCACCGCTGCGGATAAGACGAAGTACCGCATGTTCGAGAAAGAGTTCGCGATCGATCAGCCGGTCAGCATGTCGATTCCGGCATTGGTGTCAGACCGCCGGGAGACCATTTCCTCGCTCGCAACCTACACATTGGGGTTGGTCGACGATGTTCCAATGCTGGTCAAAGCTCTGAAGTCGGAACACGAAGCGACCCGATTGGCGGCGATCTGGTGCCTGCGCAGTTGGTTGCCCTCGGACGCGAACAATTCGGCTGTCCTGGCCATGGAAGTGGAGCGAGTCTTTCAGGAGGATGAGGTCTCAGCGGTCGTGGATCTGCTCTGGGGGTATCCTCTGGAGGACGCCAAAGACAAAGCCATCACGAACCAGCTGTTGGGCTGGATGAATCACAAGGAGATCGCACTTCGGGAGTTGGCTTTTTCTCATGTCAGTCGACTGACGAATCGAGCCTATGCTCATGGGTATCGCCCGAATCTGGCCGATTCACCAAGGAATGCGGCGCTGGTCGGGTGGCGAAATCATGTGGAGAAGAATGGCGGGCAGTTGGTGAAGTGACGATGCGATTCCAAACAAAAAGCCCAGTGGTTGCAACCACTGGGCTTCTGTCGAATTGCGACACATACTACGGCAGCAAACTCACTTTGTCCGCAGTAGGCAGTTCCTTCGGCAGCGGGATCGTGACCTCACCGGTGGCAGCCCATTCGGTACCGCGAGTCAGGATCGCCTGGAACCCGGCACAGCGCATCGGCCAAGACGCCGGATCCTGCCCCCCTCCCACATGTCCGAGAACGGTGGTCACGACGCGCCCCTTGCCCGAGGGAATCCACCACACCATTGGCTCATGCTCGCCGGTCCCGCCCGACTCTTTCGCACTGAACGAGGTCGCCAAAATGTGCATGTTCAGCGCCGGGCCGCGCTGGCCGTGGTACAGCTCGTCCTGCGGGTGTGCCCACTCAGCGGGGAGCCCCTTCGTGATCGGGTGTTCGCGGTCGCGAGTGATGACCGTATAGGGGTGCTGCGCCCCGTGCCCGGCTCCGGGGCCTTCGCCCTTGGGAGTCCGCACTTCCTTGCCAGCTGCGTCGAGAGTGATCCGGTCGCCGCCGTCATTGCCGCGCCAGGCCAGCCCGATCATCTCGTTCCAGACCGGCCAATCCCCGAACGGGTTGTTGGCGGCGTGAACGTTCATCACCCCACCGCCGTTCTTGACGAACTCTTCGAACCCGGTGCGAGCATGCTCCGGCCAAGTCTCGCCGTTGTAGTTACTGAGCACGACATCGTAGTCCGCAAACTGAGGCCGAAACCCCTTCCAGGCATTCGGGTCCGCCTTCTGCGGCGGGGTCGTCACCACAAACACCCGGAACCGCCCCGTCTCTTCCAGAACCTTCTTCATGTACGGCGTCGTCCGCACAAAGTCATGATTGTTCTGCCCATCCACAATCAGCACATCAATCTTGTCCGTCTTGTCCTCAGCGGATGACTCACTCGTCATCATCGCCAGTAACATGAGAGCCACCGCCCCCGACACCAGACAACACACCCAACAACGCAGCTTCATGGTCAGTTCCCCAACACGTGTGGCAGTTTTCAGAGAGAATCCGTCGCAGGCAATGTACTCGACACACCGTGGGGCCGTCATCCCCGAGAGTTTGGCTGACCTTGATCTATCTGATGTCAATAATTCCGATACAATGGCATGAGTAAGTTCGGACTCACCCGTCGCGATCTCTGAAAGAGCGATGACATGTCAACTCAGACACTGACCAGGTCGCAACCGTCGACACGCTTCAACGAGTTCTCCTCGATTTCGCAAATGGAGGGACGCGTGTACGCCATCACTTTCGATATGGACACCGAATCGCTGAAGTTGAACTATGGCGATCCCTACCACAACGCCTATGCCGAGATCCGGAAGGTTCTCCTCAAGCAGGGCTTCGTGTGGCAACAGGGCAGCGTCTATTTCGGGGGCGAGAGCATCAACGCGGTGACTTGTGTCTTGGCGGCCATTGAGCTTTCGCGGGCGCTGCCTTGGTTTTCCGCCTCGGTGCGTGACATCCGGATGCTCCGCATCGAAGAATTTAATGACCTGATGCCCGCTGTGCAGCAAGTCGCCCCGGATGCTTGACCTCGTCAGGGAGTGTTTCACCTGTTGCGACGGTCACTCTGCTGGCCGTGCGGAAAGTCGCAAGGTGAAGCGGGGGTGACGCGGGTCGTTCGATTCGACGGTCACGCCCTTCACTTGCGGGGTCGAGATGCTTTTGCCGAACAGTTGCACTCGCACGACCCCCGTGTGCCCGGGGAGAATCGGGGTCTGAGTGAACTCGATCACCTGGACACATTCTCCACAGCCGGGCTGGACTCGGGACAGGATCAAGGGGCGTGTCCCGCGATTGCGGATCACGAATTCCCAGGGGATCACTGCGGTCGCTGACACGGCCCCGAGTGGGGCCTCGACTTGATCACAGGCGATCGTCGGCTGTGGACGCCCGGGGCCGAGGGTACGGGAATAGGCCACATAACCGATGCAGGAGAGGCAGATCGCCAGCGACCCGAACAGGAACTGGCGTCCCGCCGGTGAAGGTGGAGATGACGGGGCTGTGGTCTCGAATGACATGTGGCACAGGCCGTGAGGGAGTTCCTATTGCCCAAGAGCGGCACGGCGTCAGCCGGCCGAGACATCG
>JAYTCW010000376.1:0-15866 GCA_043736295.1 Planctomycetota bacterium
TCGTCGAGGCGGACTCCTTGAGCGACCAAAATCTGCGACTTCACAATGTCAAAGCCAGTGACTTCTTCGGTCACCGTGTGTTCGACCTGGATCCGAGGATTCACTTCGATGAAGAAGAACTGGTTCGTGTCGGCATCGACCAGGAACTCGACCGTGCCCGCGTTCTCGTAGCCGACCTGCTTGCCGATGTTCACAGCTGCCTGGCAAAGGGCATCGCGGACCTTCGGGTCCAGGTTCGGCGCGGGGGCGAGTTCGACGACCTTCTGGTGCCGCCGCTGCACCGAGCAGTCGCGCTCGAACAGGTGGACCAGATTCCCGTGCTTGTCGCCGAGGAGTTGAACCTCAATGTGGCGAGCACGGCGGATGTACTTCTCGATGAAGATGTCAGGGCTACCGAAGGCGGTGAGCGATTCGCGTCGAGCGGTTTCGTATGAAGCGACGAACTGGTCTTCGCTTTCGACGACGCGCATGCCGCGACCGCCGCCGCCGTGGGCTGCCTTGAGGATTACCGGGTATCCGAGCTTATTCGCGGCGATGACGCCTTCAGCGGCGTCCTTCAATGCGTCCTCGGTCCCGCTGAGGATCGGAGCCTTGGCCAGGAGCGCAATCTTGCGAGCGGCTGTCTTATCGCCGAGGGCTTCGAGGTGCTCGACCTTCGGCCCCACAAAGATGATCCCCGCGTCGGCACACGCCTGAGCGAACGCAGGCTTCTCGGACAGGAACCCGTACCCCGGATGGATCGCGTCCGCCCCAGCCTTCTTGGCAGCGGCGATGATCGAGTCGATATTCAGATACGACTTAATCGGCTCGCCGGGGACGCCGATCTGGTACGCTTCGTCCGCCTTGAAGCGATGCAGGGCGTATCGGTCCTCGTGGGCGTAGATCGCTACGGTGCGAATCCCGAGTTCATGAGCCGAGCGAAAGACGCGGATCGCAATTTCGGACCGGTTGGCAACGAGCAGCTTCGTAATGGCGGGCATGTTGGAGTGTCAGGCGGGAGTCGTTACGGGGCAAGTCCCCAGGAAGTTTGGGGACGGCTCCATTGTGAGACCTCGCAGCCCCTTGAACAAGCGAGTCGCACTCTTACGCGAACGCCTCTCCGTCAGCGTGACTGGTTCGCCCGCTCATTCGTTGCAAATCTACTCACGCAGACGGCCGACAGAGGCCGATTCTCATGTCCCGGACACGATCGAGGCCAGCGACTCCTGATCTTCCTCCGACTTCTCCTCTTCGAAACGATCCATCACCGGCAGAGGGTCGAACGAGGCCCACGTCGGAATGACTGAGACCATGGTCGCCAGGAGCGAACCGCCACGGATTAACCAGATGACATATCCCACGGTCAGCCCGCCAGTCACCACAGTGGTCGTACCCACCACGATGTTCTCGGCAAACATTGTGGACTGCTGTTGATCCTCCATCTGATGACGGATGGTATTGAGTTCATTCCACATGCTGTGGTTTTCGAGAATTGCATAGGTCAAGTCTTGCAACGGAGCCGGAATAAGCTCCCGGACGACCGGGAGGAGGTCCGGAAGACGACGCACCTGATTCCCTAACCCGGATCGCGGGCCGGACGAGTGACGGGCCCCTGATCGCAAGTCGACAAGACTGCCGTTGCGACGGAAAAAGTCGTCCAGAATGTTCACGGTCGAAGGCAAGGTGTCTCCCGCAGAGGAATCCGTCTGGCTTGACACGACGATCCTGGAGGTCGATGCACTTCCCGATCCGTGAGCAGATTCGCCGGTGTCTGCTGGCTCGTTGCCAGTTCCTCCGTGGCCGGTCTCCTCGTCATCACCTGTGAGCTCGGCATCATCCTGTTCATCGAAGGAATCTGGATCTCCCCCCAGTCCCCCGCCGCCCGGTGCGACCAAATTCACTGTCAGCGATACGGTGGCCACGCTGCTCGATTCCAGTCCGTCATTCACGATGTACGTGAATGAGTCCAGACCGGAGTACAGGCCGTCTGGCACGTACGTAAACGACCCGTCGAAGTTCAGCGTCAATGTCCCGTTCCGAGGCCCCTGGACTAGTGATGCCGTGATCAATGGCGAGTCACTGTCACCGTCGTTGACAAGCACTCCATTGATTGTCGCCGTGGTGAACGTCGCGAACTGATTCACTGCATACTGGTCATTCACTGCAACCGGTGGTTCGTTAACATTGTCAACAACGACCGTCATGTTGGCAGAGTGGGTCAGGCCAGCGGCGTCTTGCACCTGAACCGTGATCGTGAATGACGACTGGAATTCGTGAGTGAACCCCGCCCTGTTGGCGACCGTGATCTCCCCTGTACTCGGATCAATCGCAAACCGACCACCCGTGTTCCCGGCGACGAACGAGTAAGACAGAGTGTCGCCCGCATCGACATCGGAGGCGGCCACCACTCCTACGATACTGCCGGCCGATGACCATTCGTTGATGTGATAGGTTCCCGTCAGGACCGTGGGACGCTCATTGACATCACTCAAGGTGACCGTGATCAGTTGCTGGTGAGTCAGTCCCGCCCGGTCAGCCACCTGAGCCGTCAGCGTAAACGTCCCGTTCGTTTCAAAATCGATCGCAGCTGTATTCGCAACGGTGATGGCTCCGGTACTCGCGTCGATGGAGAAGGCACCGCTGGTGTTCCCGCTGATCAGCGAGAATGTCAGCACATCTCCCGCGTCGACATCGCTGGCACTGAGGGTGCCTACGAGGATGCCATTGATACTGTTCTCGGACAGGCCGTACGCGGCACTGACCAGAACGGGGGCCTCGTTGAGGTCGACTAGCGAGATGATAAAGCTGCGATCCAGGACCAGCCCGCCGCTGTCAGTGATGCGCGCGATGATCGTGTGGTTCGCGGAGGTCTCGAAATTGAGGGGGCCGCTCACGGTAATCTCACCGGTATTCGCATCGACTGTGAACAAGCCACCGGCATCGTCCACCAGCGAGTAGTTCGCAGTGTCTCCGGCATCCACATCGGTCGACAACAGCTGACCGATCAGCGTGCCGAAGGAGCTGTTCTCGTCGACACTGCTGTGGCTCAAGTCGAGCGAGGTCGGAACCTCATTGAGATCCAACAGCCGAATCGTGATCGTGGTGGATTGCGGAGCGCCCACACTATCAGTGACTGAGACAGTCAGCGGAAACACCGGCGCTGTCTCGAAGTTGAGTGCGCTGGGATTCGCAACCGTGATCTGTCCGGTCGAGGCGTTGATCGCGAACGCACCATTGTCATTCCCGGCATCAATGGCATACGTCAACACCGCACCGGCATCGAGATCGCTGGCCAGTACTGAACCGACGACTGTGCCCACGAGACTGTTCTCATTGACAGTGAATCCTTGGAGGGCGATCACCGGCAGATCATTCACCGGTGCGACGATCACGGTGAACGTCCGCTGAGTGGTTAAGGCTCCATCGCTCACGGTCAGTGTGATCGTCACCGGGCCGCCGTTTTGATCCGCCACCGGAGTCACGGTGATGGTCCGACTCGCTCCGGTTCCCGAGATCACGAGATTGCCATCAGAGATCAGACCTTGATCACTGCTGGTCGCCGTGACGATGAGACCGTTCACGCTGGAATCAATGTCCCCGACGGTAATCGTCAGAGGACCAGTGGTGGTGTCCTCTTCAATGGTCTGATTGGGCACAACCGAGATGGTCGATGCATCGTTGACCGCGTTCACAACCACTTGGAAGGTCGTCTGCGTCGACAAGGCTCCATCGCTCACCGTGAGGGTGATCGTCACCGGACCGCCGTTCAAGTCGGCAGTCGGCGTGATCGTGACGGTGCGGTTGGCCCCGGTCCCAGAGATGACGATGTTGCCGTCCGGGATCAGCGTCTGGTCACTGCTGGTCGCGGTCAACACGAGTGAAGTCGCTACGGTGTCCACATCTCTGATGGTCACGGAGAGTGCCGCCGTCGTGCCGTCTTCGTTGACACTAGTATTGGCCGGACCCGTAATCTGCGGTGCTTCGTTCGCGTTGGTCAGTTCGATCGTCACCGACTGCGCGGTCGAGATCTGGACTCCATCGGAGACGGTGATCAGCAGTGTCCAAGTCGGTGTTGTCTCGAAGTCGAGCAGCGACCCGTTCTGTACGGTGATCTCGCCAGTCGCCGAGTTGATGGCGAATGCAGCCGCTCCAGTCCCCTCAGTGATCGTCCAGGTCTGGAGAGTCCCGACCGTGTCGACATCCGTGGCCCGTACTGATCCGACCGAGGTGCTGTTCGGGCAATTCTCGGCCAGAGTGAATGTCTGGCCAGATGTGACCAGGGGAACGTTGTCGTTGGCGTCGAGGATCACAACCACGAAGTCTCTTGAGACCGAAGAGCCATCAGTACTCAACGCCTTAACGGTGAATGCCAATGACAATGTGACTTCATAGTCGATCACCCCTGCCACGGTCACGATGCCGGTGGTCGGATCGATCGCCAGCTGGCCCCCAGCGTTGTTGGTGAGCGAATAGCTAACCGTGTCGGTTCCATCGAGATCATCTGCCAGGGCGGTCACGCCGATCACGCTACCCCAAGCGGCGTTCTCGACGACCTGATCGATGGCTGGGTTCGAGTCACTGATGAGCGTTGTCGAAAACTCGTTGACATCGAGAACGTTGATCGTGATGTCTCGGATATTCGACGACCCGTCCGTACTGAGGGCTTGAACGCGGATGACGTGCGAGGTGTTCACCTCATAGTTCAATGCGGCGTTGACGGTTACGATCCCGGTGACACCGTCTATTGCGAATCTTCCACCGGCATCATTGACGAGCGAATAGCTGACGGAATCGGACCCATCGAGATCATCGGCGAATGCCGTCACTCCGACCATTGTACCTACGATGGCGTCTTCGGCGACCTGATCAGTCAATGCGTTCGAGTCGATGACCGCGCCAGTCCCATACTCATTGATGTCCTTCACTGTGAGTGTGAAGTCTCGAACACTTGTCGTGCCGTCAGTGCTGAGGGCCTGAACGCGAATCGTGTGTGTGACAGCTGATTCATAATCGAGGGCCGCATTGACTGTGACGAGACCAGTGATACTGTCGATCACAAAGAGTCCGCCTGCGTTGTTAAGGAGTGAATAGCTGACTGTATCGGTTCCGTCCGCATCGTCCGCAAAGGCGGTCAATCCTACCGGCGATCCGATCACCGCATTCTCTGACATGCTGTCGAGTGTGGCGTCGTTATCGACGAGAGCTGCGATCCCGGACTCGTTGATATCAGAGACTGCGATGGTGAAGTCTCGCAACGATGTCGTGCCATCTGAGCTGAGAGCCTGGACGCGAATCGTGTGCGAAGTCGCAGTCTCATAATCGAGCCCAGTGACAACTGTCACCACTCCGGTCACTCCATCAATGTCAAATTTCCCGCCCGCGCTATTCAGCAGTGTATAGCTCACGGAATCAGTGCCATCGGAGTCGTCCGCGAATGCCGTGATCCCGACAGGAGTACCGGCAGCGGCATTCTCCGCGACTGTCTCCAGTGCCATGTTGGAATCGATGATCGCTGTCACTGCTGACTCGTTGACATCGGTGACGCTGACCAGCAGTGCTTGACTGTCTGTCCGCACGCCATCGGTGGCAATCACAGTGACTTCGTACTCATTGTTTCCATCAGCATCAAGTGGCGTCTCGTAGTCGGACGGCAGCCTGAAGCTCAACGCACCCGAGTTGGCATCGATCTGGAATAATCCAACATCGTTGCCACTGATCGAGTAAGTCACGATGGTCCCCGCATCTGCGTCCGTGGAGGTCACGGACGTGACGACAGTCATGTTCTCGGCAAGGCTGAGAGAGACCGTACTGCCACCGCCGTTGCTGGTGATGACCGGATTGTTGTCGTTTTCATCAATCAGATTGATCGTCATCACAGCTGTGGCCGTGGCTCCGGCGGCATCCCGAACCTGCACGGTCAGGTTCCAGGTCGGAACCGTTTCGTAATCAAGCTGGACTTGATCGGCGACAAACAGCCGTCCTGTATTGTCGATGCTGAACGCCCCGAGTGGATCGCCTCCAATAATCGAGAAGGTGTGCGTATCGCCCACATCGACATCATCCGAGACAACGCTGCCGATCAGAGACCCGTTGATGGCCGTTTCAGAGAGCGGCATCGTTGCAGGCGAAATCGTCGGGGCGTCATTCACCGCAATGACTGTCACTTCGAATGCCATCTGAGTCGTTGCCACACCGTCATTGACAGTCAGCGTAATTGTGACCGGACCACCGTATTGATTGAGGGCGGGAGTAATCGTGACCGTACGGTTCGTTCCGCTGCCTCCGAGGACGATGTTCCCGCTCGGAATCCGCGTGCCATCGCTCGATGTCGCGGTCACGACCAAAGCTGTAGCTGCGGTCTCGGAGTCACCGACCGTAAAGACGATCGGGCCGAGTGTGGTGTCCTCGTTAATCGTCTGGTTAGCCACGGTGCTGATCGTGGGGAGATCGTTGCTCGCATTGAACGTCACCGAGGCGCTGCTCGGCCCGTGGCTGAGGCTGCCGTCGCTCACGGTCAGGTCGTACGCCGGAGCGATGTCGCTCCCATCATGCACGAACTGCAACAGCCCAGCGTTGATCTGAGCCTGTGTAAAGCTCATGACCGCCATACCTGGTGCTGCGACCAGTTCGAACTGTCCACTCGCCACACTGGAGGCAGTGTAAGTCAGCTGAGTTGGAGTATTGTCGGGATCGGTCGAGTTGATATTTGTGTTCGACAGAACGACCGTGTCTCCTTCGCTGATCGAGAGCGTGTTGGTCGTGATTGTCGGCCCGTCGTTCACTCCCGTGAACGTGCCGATTGTCACCATGCTCGGCCCATCGGACAGGCTGCCATCGCTCACCGTGAGGTCATAACTCGGTGCCGTCTCGCCGCCATTGTGGACGAACTGGACCGCACCCGCATTGATCTGGGCCTGTGTGAACGAGGTGATCGCCACTCCCGGAACCGCGACCAATTCAAACTGTCCATTGCTCACACTGGTCGCCGAATAGGACAACTGGGCGGCAGTGTCATCGGGGTCACTGGTCGTGATGTTTGCCGAACTGAGAGCGACTGCCCCGCCTTCACTGATTGACAACTCGTTCGTCGCGATCGTCGGGGAGTCATTCACCGCGTTGACGTTGATGTTACGAGTGGCGGGCACACTGGAGGCTGTGCCATCGGTGACACTAAGACTGAAAGTCCGCTGAGCAGTACTCGGTGCGTCGTTGCTGTTGAAGTAGACAATGGAGCGAAGAGCCGACTGGTAATCCGCAACTGTCGCAGTGCCGGACAGGGTCAAAATGCCCGTCGCTCCACTCCACGAACCACTGATTCCGAGCATGTTGGTGTAGTTGAGCTGGTCCTCACTACTCGTGTAGTTCCCAGTAATCTGGATCGTTGCCCCGGTCAGTGTGGTCGAGTCCACATCGGACACACTCAGCACAGTGTCGATTCCGACAGCACCATTTTCCGTGTAATTCAGGGGCAGCGCGGACAGTGACACAGTCGGTGCGTCATTGACGCCCACCACATTGAGCAGGTTCTGCCCGTTGTTGCTTGTGCCTCCGTCGCCATCGGTGACAACGATCCGAACCAGCCTGGCAGCCGTCGAGGGACTCTCCGAGACATTCGAGAACGTGATGTTGCGTGCCAGAGCCTGGACAGCTGCCACCGTTGCGTTCGAGTTCAATGAGACCACCAGCGGTGTCGAGCCATCGGTTCCGCCGGTGAACGTCCCGATGAGGGTGCCGCCATAGGTCACGTCATTCGCGCTGACTCCAATCTGGCCAGCTGCGAACCCTTGGTGGCGAATGCCGATGCGGTCATCCATCGAAGCATTGGTCGGGACCGAGGCGGTCAAGTTGCCTCCGCTGAAGTCGGCTGAGTCCACATCGGAGACCGTCGCCGTGCTATCAAAGAGCAGCGGCGAATCTCCCTCGGTAAAGGTCTGCATCCCACCTGGCAAGCTAATGACAGGGGCGTCGTTGGCTGGTGTGATGTTCAGCTGGATGAAGTAGGCGGAGGTGTTGACACCGCCATTGGATGTGCCTCCTGTATCGACGACCTGGAATCCGAAGAATGACGGACCGCCGTTGCGATCGGTGGCCGGGCGGAACTGCATTCCCTGGATCTGGGTGAGTGTGTACGTCGCGACGGTCACTGGTGTTGTCCCGTCCGCGAGATAGACCACACCGAAGAACGTCGGGTGAGGAATCGTCGTGACTTGAAAGCTGAGTATCTGGCTCGCCTCGTCGCTGCCTCCTCCTTGACCGAATGCCAGGCTCCCCAGTCCCAGCGAGGTCAGCCCGGAGTCTTCCAGCACGGTGAGGTTATTCACACTGCCTGCTGTCAGTACGGGGGCGTCGTTCACCGCATTGATGGTCGTACCAATCGACACGAGGCTGGAACTGATCGGCGATGTCCCGCCGGGGCTGGTGGTATCGACAGTGACGCGGCTGGCTCCACTGGTAAAGCCGCCCGAGTAGCTGTTGTCGAGACCTCTCAACGAGAGGATCGTGGGGGAGCCACTGAAGTCAGCTGCTGGCAAGAAGCGGACTCGCGTACTGACATCGAGCGCCAAGCCATTGACACCGACCGTACCGATGTCGAACCAGTTGGTTCCGCTATCGGTCGAGTAATGCCAGACCCCTTCCGCGACCAGTGCGTTGTTCGAGGTGACGGCGATCCCCGAGAGACTCGCTCCGGCGTCAACATCGAAGAAGCTACTGGCGATCAGGCTGCTAATGGTGGCTCCGGTGGGGCTCGTGGCGTCTTCCTGTACAGCCGTCAGAAACCCGCCGCCAATCGTGGGTGAGTCGTTCACCGAAGTTACGGTAAGTAACAGATTCGCCGATGCACTACTGAACGCGGTGGCCAGACCGCCGGCTCCGGGATTCGCAAAGGCAGGGACCGCGTTCGTCGAGGCCGTTCCCGTTGTGCGGTCCCACGCACGAAACACAATCGTGGCCGAGCCGCCGTTCTGACCATCCGGATTGAATCGCAACTGAGTGGAGCTATCAAGCAGTAGTGCGTTCGTGGTTGACACGCCGATGACATTGACCCAGGTCAGGCCATCGGTGGAGTATTGCCAGTTCCCACCGCCGGTGGCTGCGGTGATCGCCATGCCGCGCACGGCACCGCTGTCGACATCGGTGTAGGACAAGCCGCCGCTCGCCAGCAGCGAGGCCACGGTTGTCGGGCTCGATGGCGTGTCTTCGTTGGTCAAAGCCAGAATCACGTTCGCGCCGATGGTGATCATCGGGGCGTCATTGACTGAGTTGACGGTGACTGCCACGGTCCCCGAAGTGACTTGCACGCCACCCAGGCCCGTGCCACCCAGATCACTCACCGCCCACACGATGCTATCCGCACCGGCGTAGTTGGGCGTGGGCGTGTAGGTGAAGTTGCTCAAGGCCGTATTCAGGTTTGCAGTCGTCCCCGTGAAGGTCAACGAAGCATTACCCGTCCCATTGCCCACACTGAATGTCAGGCCCGCCGTCGAGGCCAGGGTCAGGGTTCCCTGACTCACGGACAGCGTGACCTCCAAGGTGTTGACCTCGTAGTCGCTGGCGGTGATCGTCAGCGTGCCGCTGCCGTCCTCTGTCACGGACAGAGTGGCCGGTGCCGTGACCAGCGGAGCGTCGTTGATCCGATCAACGATGATCTGTTTCGTCACCGCAGCGCTGGTGCCGCCATCCCCATCGGTGACCACAAATCGCACGGTACGGGTCGAGTTGTTGGGGTGCTCCGACACGTCCGAGAAGACCACATTCCTGAGTACAGCCTGCACTGCGGTGGAGGTCGCATTGGCGTTGAACGTGACGACGAGCGGCGTCGTCCCGATCACCTGCCCCGAGAATGTGCCGATGACGACCGCACCAGCTCCGAAGTTGTAAGTGATATCGGTCCCGCTGACGCCAACCTGACCCACGGCGACTCCCTGGTTGCGAATCGTGACACGGTCATCGCCGTTGGCGTTGACCGTGAAGTCCACCGTGAGGGTGCCCGTATTGAAATCAGATCCATCCGCATCAGTCACGGTCGCGGTCGCGTCGATGACGAGCGGAGCATCCCCCTCGGTGTAGGTCTTGTTCCCTTCGCCGAAAGCCATCGTCGGGGGAGTGTTGGGGGACGCCGAAATGGTGATCGCCACGGAATCGACATCTTGCAACGTTCCGCCGCTGCCCGAGTTGCCGAGGTCGCTGGTGGTTATCGCGAGGGAATCGCTACCAGTGTATCCCAAGTTGGGGGTGTATGTCAGACCATTCAGCACGGTGTTGATGTCAGAGATGGTCCCCATAAAGGTCATGGTTGCATCGCTTGTGCCGTCTCCGACCGAGAACGTGAGTGAAGGGAGACCGAAACGCTGGAAGAAGACGCCGGTCGCATCTCCGACGCCGTTCCCACCCCAGGCGATGACCGTCTGGCCCGCCGCATTGGCTGAGATGCTGGGGGAATACTGGTGGCTTGTCGTGGTGTTGTTGATCAGGATCTCGTCCGTGGTCGCCACACCACTGGCATTGAAGCTCCGTTGATAGACCCCTTCGCCAGAACCATCTTGGAGATTCGATTCCCAAACCACGACGAAGGAGCCATCGGCCCGCATCAGTATGTCGGCGTTGTCCTGATTCTGGGCTGTCGTCTGGTTGACCATGAACGATGCGCCCAGTGCCGTTCCCGACGAATCGAACTGTCGGGCATAGAGCTCGGTGTTGACGAGATTGCCGAATCCGTACAGGACCGTGAAGTTTCCGGCGGCATCACTTCCCACGGCATTAATACCCGGACCGCCCCCCGTGGTGGGCAGCACTCCGAACTCTCCGGTCAAAGCAGACCCATTGGCAGCAAATCGCCGTCCCACCAGTGCCGCCGAAGTGGACAGTGCTGGCCCAGAACGCCACACGATCGAGAAGTTGCCAGTTGCATCATATGCCAGCTTGGGACCGGTCTGGTCATCCAGGATCGTGACATTGGCCAGTGTCACAGCACCGGGAACCCCGGCAGCACTGTATTGCCGAAAGAACACGCCGTCAGAATCCCCGGCACTATTGCCGGAGAACGCGATGACGAACTCGCCGTTCGGACGCATGGCGAGATCGCCGAAGAACTGATCCTGCGAGGCAGTCGTCGAGACCAACTGCTCTGCGGACAGTGCGGTCCCATTCGCCGCATATCTCCTCATGTAGGTGTTGATATTATTTCCCGCCGTCAGTTGGACTGACCAGGAGACCACGAAGTTGCCACTGCTATCCGTACCGACCTGGGGGCGATGGTAAGCGACGACAGCGCTGGTGGTACTGACTTGCAGATCCCCCGTGAGGGCGGTTCCGTCTGCGGCATAGCGCCTCGCGATGATCCCTGAATCAGAGACCCAGGTTACCGTGTATGTTCCATCTCCGGCGACTGCGACATGGGGACTATATTGGTTATTGGCCGGTGTGGCTGTCGCCGAAGTTTCGCTGCCGATCGGCGACAGTTGGGGCAGCGTCAACGTTCCATTGCTCACGGAGAGCGTGACTTGGACTGGACTGGTGCCAGCATCCGGATCAGAGATGGCAACTACATTTGCATTGGTGGTTGAGAAGACAATGGAAGTGTTCGTCGCCGTGGACTGCGCCCCAGGAACGGTGTTGGTTGGCGCGTCGTTTGCATTACTGACAGTCACAGAAATCGCTTGCGTATCAGCGAGCGAGCCGTCCGAGACCTGCACGATCACGTCATAGATATTATTAGTACCACTATCGGTCGGAGATTCGAAATTCGGGGCCGTCGTGAATGTTAGTACGCCAGTGTTGGTGTTGATCGCGAATTTCGCCGCATCCACGCCGCCACTGATGGAGTACGTCAGCGTCTGCACGGGCAAATCGGCATCAGTCGCGGTAACGGTCGTCACGGAGGTGGTGTTCTCGACGATGCTGACGGAGGTTGTCGCTCCGCCGCCGTTGCTGGTGATGATCGGGTTGGTATTGGCAGCAGTGATCGTCACATTCGTCGCGAATTCACTCGTGCTGCCATAGGCGAGGAAGTCGCTGACACCGACTTGAGCCGAGGCTTCAATTCGGGTGGCAGTGGCTGTAACGGAATCACCAGCGACCAGTAAAATACCATTGAGTGTCACCCCCGAGAACGTGGCATCGCCGCTGGCGTTGGTCGTGACGGTCGTCGAGCCAAGGTAAACTCGGCCTTCGCCGTGGGTGGTATCCGCCGTCCCGGCTGGATTGCCGTAGAATTCGATCCGATACTGCGTGGTGAGTCCATCGGTATCGAGTGTTCCGCTGAGCGTCAGGTCGGTTCCGCTGAGCGTGGCCGAGGTGATCACGGGATAGTTTTGAAGCCCATTGGCACCGGGGTCTGAGTCGTTCGGGTCATTTCCGGTGACTCCGTTATCGTTCAGGTCGATCGCTAGACCGCCATTATTGCGGAAGATATTGCCCAGCATTGTGATGCGAGTTCCAGCTCCCGAGAAGATGGCGATCCCGTCCTGGGTGTTGTGGGCGATGAAATTGCCTTCACCGATGTCGGTCCCGCCGATCAAATTGTCGTTGGCTCCTGCTCCATCGATGCCAATCCCCTGCAACGTGTTTCCGAGACCGGTCGCTCCTGTCGAGTTAGTCCCGATATAGTTCCCCTGGATCGTGTTGTCTCCGGACCCGGTCAAGTAGATCCCATAGGTACTTGACCCGCCGATCGTATTTCCCGAGATGGTGTGCCCATCGCTGTAGGCACCGATTCCCGCGCCACCCAGGACGGCACTCTGAGTGACATCCAACCCCACGGTATTGCCGCGTACCGTGTTGCCAGCACCCGTCCCCGAGAGGTTGATCCCCCACTGGCCATTGGCAGCCACCACGTTGTCCTGGATCGTCACCCCACCCGCTCCGAAGTTGATCTCGATGCCATCAAATGAGTTGCCGACCACTTGCTGGCCATCATCGTCGGTGCCGATGAAGTTGCGGGCCACTGTCACGTTCGTCGCACCAGCCCCCGTGACGTATACGCCACGCAGGTTGTTGCCCGAGATGATGTTGCGTTGCCCAGCCAGCAGCCCGCCGATGGTGGTGTTGGCGGCAGTGATCACGATGCCGTTGCCCGCATTGCCGAGATCGAACTCGCCCGTGACATCGACACCAATAAAGTTTCCGTACACCTGAGTGCCGGTGGTCGCGGCGTCCTCGATCGAGATGCCGTGGCCCAGGTTGCCGCTGATCAAGTTTCGCAAGGGGAAGGATGTTCCACCGACGAGCGTGTTGGTGGCTCCCGTGCGAATCAGGATGCCGGTGGCCTCATTGGCCAGGGCAGCTGTGCCAGCGGCGTTGGTGCCGATCGTGTTGGCTTGAATGGTGTTGCCAACAGCTCCCGCATTTTCAACGATGATGCCAAAGTAGGTGTTGCCCGAGATTAAGTTGCCAGCATTCGCTTCACCGATGACGTTGTTGGCCGAGCCATCAATGTAGATGCCGTCGATATTCGCACGAGCGGCGGTGCCGGTGGCGTTGGTGCCGACGTAGTTGCTGCGGACGCGGTTGCTGCCGCCGGGTCCGCCGATGTAGACGCCGAACCCGGTATTGCCAGAGATCACGTTGCGCGAAGCGAAGGTGGCCCCGCCGATGTCGTTGTTGGCGGCACCAGCGACGATTGAGACACCTTCACCGCTGTTGCCTAACAGCGTCGTGCCATCAACTGCCAGACCGATCATGTTGCCTGCAAGGATATTCAACGTGGTCCCCATATCGGTGAGATAGACACCGTCAAAGTTATTGCCGGAGATGACATTCCCTTCACCCGCAGTGGTCCCGCCGATGGTATTGCTCTGGGCTCCATTGCCGATGCGAACTCCGTCACGTGAATTGCCGCGATCCAGCAAGCCCGTCGCGTCTGTCCCGATGAGGTTTCCCTGCACGACGTTACTATTCGTACCGGTGCCCTCAATTTGGACCCCATTGAAACCACTGGCGGCGATTACATTCCCCGAACCGACAGCTGCCCCACCAATCGTGTTGTGATGCGCTCCCAGCGAGAGATGAATCCCGTCGAAATCGTTGCCGATGCCGGTCAATCCATCGCGGCCCAGGCCGATGTAGTTCCCCTGAATCACGTTCAACTGAGTCGTCGAACCCGTGATCTCGATTCCTTCGTTGTTGCCCGAGATCACGTTGCGGTCACTCGCATTGACTCCGCCGATCGTGTTGCTGCTGGCCCCACCAGAGAGGAGGACTCCATCCTGACCATTCCCCAGGTCGATTGCTCCGGTGGCGGTCGTTCCGATGTAGTTCCCGACGATGACGTTTCCGGTGGCTCCAGTGCCCGAGATCGCGATCCCCTCCTGACTGTTGGCGGAGATCACGTTGCGGTCGTTGATACTCGGACCGCCAATCGTGTTGTTGGCTCCGGAGATCGCCAGTCCCGACTCTCCATTCCGTTCGGTCGCTCCCGCATCGCCGCCACCGGTCGTCATTGCTCCGAGATAGTTTCCGGCGATCGTGTTGCCATCGGAACCGGCGAGGATTTCAATGCTGTCGCCCACGAAGTCGCGGATGACAAAGCCACGAATGGTGCTGCCATCCGCGGTTGAAGTCAGTTGGAAGCCGTCTCCCGAGGCATCGTTCCCGTCGAGTACGATTAGCGGAGTTCCGGAGAACCCGGCCTGCGTCGTGGCATCCAAAATCACAGTATCCGTGAGACTGCCCAGCAACGACGAAAGGGCAATCGTTTGTGCTCCAGTTCCGATCCTGAAGTTGCTCGACTGAGTGCTCGCCAAGGCGTTGCTGTTCTGAATGAACTGCCGCAGTGAACCTTGGATGGTGCGATTGTTGGCTCCCACTTCGTCGCCGTCGCGCGTGTTGGTGATGACGTTGTAGCTGAAGCCCGAGTCGACTCCCGTCACGCTGGCGGATGCGACAGCCACGCGAGTCACATGTTCCGCAGTCAGCAGGCTGGCCCCGTTGTCCCCGCGACCTTGTTGCATCCCGCCGAAGAAAGCTCCAGCTGTCCCGGTGAAGGTGTACGCCGAACCGTTCCAGCCCACGCTGCCGACCGAGCCGAACGTCTGCTCGGCCCATTGATCGTGGATCGTTGATCCGACGTTCAGTCCGGTCGTCCCAATGAAGCTCCGCGAGTCGACGACCACCCAGTAGGTGTCATTGGACAACGCCCCAAACGTGTATTGCCCCGAGGCATTCGCCAGGACCGTGTTGACGATTGAGTCGCCCGCATCCAGCGTGCCGTCGCCGTCGTCGCGGTACAGCGACACGATCGCGTTCGCGAGGCCGACCCCATCGTCGCTGACTAGCCCATCGCCATCAACATCCTCGGACACGGTCCCCGAGATGGAGTACAGGTCGTTGTCGGTATTCGTGACGCTGACATCGCTGGGATTGATCCCGTTGTAGTTGAGGTCGGTGCTGCTCGCGTTCAGCGTGGTGATCGTGTAGCTGATGTTGCCATCGGCAATAGCGTCGTTGACCCCGGTGACCGTGATGACCTGCGGCGTGCTCCAGTTCGCCGAGGTGAAGGTCAGCGTGTTGCCGACGAGCGTGGCCCCGGAGATGATGCCCTCGGTCGTATCGGTCGAACCCAACTGGATCGTTACATTGGCTGTGGGAGCCGAGGAAAGCACCACCGAGAACGTCGCGGTCCCGCCCGCTTCGGTGGTGGTCAGGCCGGTGGTCGGGGTGACTGTGATGCCTGCTGCGCCGACCTTGACTTGTTGATTTGGAAGGAACGTGAACTCCATGGCACCGTCGAGTCCGCCGCTGCCCGCTGTCACATAGTCGCCGATCAGCGCGCCGGTCGAGCCGTTGTATTGGATGACCTTGTCGGTCAAGCGGCTGGAAACGTAGAGGTTGCCGTCGGGACCGAACGAGATGCCGAGCGCCTCGCTCAATCCGCCGCTTCCCGACGTGAC
>JAYTCW010000377.1:0-6082 GCA_043736295.1 Planctomycetota bacterium
CAGCGAGAAGTACGGCTCCCACACCGATCCGGGAATCCAGTTCCCCATCACCGTCACCGCCAGCGTGGCCAAGGCACCGAGCAGCGACGCCTCGACCACTTTGCCCTTGCGGAACACGTACATGTACAGACCGACGAGCAACGCAATCGGGACCGTGCAGGCAATCGTGAATGTCCCCCAGGAACTGCCGGGAACCATCTGCGTGATCCCGGCAGGGAGGGTGACGGCGTTGGTGAGAGCGTCGCGATGCCATCCCGGAGCCACGTCACCGGGCTTTCCCATTGGACGGGCCAGTGTGAACGGTTCAGACCGAGGAACTCGAGCCCCATTGGGATAGATCACTTCGCTGCCAGCGGGGACGAACAGCAAGTCGCGTCCGTCACTCCGGGTTCCGACGTTGGGAACTTGCCCCTCCGGCAGCACGATCTGCGTCTTCGCCGCCAGCTTGATCTCCTCACCACCGAGAGCCTTCACAACGACAATCCCGAGTCCCGACAGAGCAATGATCACCACAAACAGAATGGCGATCGAGGCGACCGTGCCCCCCACCGGGCCGATCTCCGCACGGGCAATCTCCGCCAGCGAGCGCCCGCGGTTTCGCACGCTGGCGGCCAGTACGAGCATGTCCTGCACGGCCCCAGCCAGGCAGACGCCGACCACAATCCAGATCAACCCCGGCATGTACCCGAACTGAATCGACAACACCGGCCCGATCAGCGGACCGGCCCCGGAGATGGCTGCAAAGTGGTGCCCGAACAGCACCCACTTGTTGGTCGGATGGTAGTTCTGCCCATCGTTGAGCGTGTGCGCGGGCGTCTGTCTCAAATCGTCCAGCACAGCCACCCGCGCGGCCAGAAACGCACTGTAGTACCGGTACGCAATCGACAGGATGCACAGCGAGACGATCAGGATGGGCATGGCGTGCATGGATGGGCTCAATCTCGGTGGATGGTGTCGCTATGTCGCGGCGAAGGCGGGCTGCGAATACGTTGTCAGGACTCAGATTCAGGGTGGGAGTTCAGGCTTTCGCCTGCACAGGTGCAGCCTAAAGGCTGGACTCCAACCCGATCATCAAGTCGTGACACCGCACGAGGCAGTCCACTCATGGTCCCGCAAGATACACGCTGGCCCGGTCGGATTGCAGTCCCCTTGCATCAAGAATTGTTGCAAACAGCGAAGCAGTGAAACACCATCCGGCGGACATCGGACGCTCGCCGTGGCGATTCCGGTGAACGCGGAGTAGCGACGAGCCAGCGGTTCGGAGACACTCCCGGCTCGCCAAGATTGGCCCTCATCACTGACCGGAACGCTGCCATGACACTTCCCACCGACCTGCTCAGCCACATCAACGATGCGAAGGCCATCGAGCTGTTGACCGCGCTCGTCGCCATCCCCGGCAAGAGTGGACACGAGCAGGCCACCGCGGACTTCATCGTGAAGGCGTTACGAGCGGCGGGAGTGTCGCAGGCGGCGATCACTTGGGACGAGGCCCACAAGAAGAGTCCCTATGGCGGGCAATGCGGCAACCTGATCGTCAAGCTGCCGGGGACGATGCGGGGGCCGAGGCGCTTGCTCATGGCACACATCGACACCGTGCCGCTGTGTCAGGGTTGTGAGCCGGAGGTGCGCGGGGAGTACCTCGTCTCGCGTCGAACCGACACAGCTCTGGGCGGCGATGATCGCGGCGGGGCAACAGTGGTGCTGCACACCGCGCTGATGCTGCTCAGGCACAAGCTGCCGCATCCGCCGTTGACGCTGTTCTGGCCCGTTCAAGAAGAGGTCGGCCTCGTCGGTGCGAGGAACGTCGCGGCGTCGAAGCTCGGCGGGCCGAAGTTGTGTTTCAACTGGGATGGCGGCGATGCCTCGCTGATGACCATCGGAGCGACCGGGGCTGATGACTTGCAGATCCGCATTCGAGGTCTGGCGAGCCACGCGGGCGTCCATCCCGAACAAGGCATCAGCGCGGCGGTCATCGCCGCCAAGGCCATTCACTCGCTGGCCGAGAACGGCTGGCACGGGCTGGTGGTCAAGGGGCGCAAGACCGGCACCAGCAACATCGGCATCGTGCAGGGCGGCGAGGCCACTAACGTGGTACTCGACAATCTCTACTTGCGCGGCGAGGCCCGCAGCCACGATCCCGTCTTTCGAGCCAAGATTGTCCGCGAGTTCGAGCGAGCCTTCGCCCTCGCAGCCAAGTCGACCACGAACTCGGCCAATGTGCGGGGCGAGGTCGAGTTCACGGCCACGATGAAGTACGAGTCGTTCAAGCTGCCCGACGATTCGCCGGTCATCGCCTCAGCCCAGGCCGCGTTGTCAGCAGTGGGGTTAGAGCCAGTCACCAAGATCAGCAACGGCGGTCTGGACGCGAACTGGATGACCGCACATGGGTTTCCGACGGTGACGCTGGGCTGTGGCCAGGAGGCGATTCACACGGTCAAGGAGCGGCTGCACTTACCGAGCTTCTTGAAGGCATGTCGCATCGGGCTGCTGCTGGCGAGTGGGAATTGACCGTGGTGGCACGACAATCGATGGAGTAAAGTTCGCGACTGGCAGCACGCGAATCCCCCTTCGTCGATGAAGTGACCGGCTTGCGGAATCACTTCCGCGACCGCAGGAACGAGATCAGATCGACCCACTCCCGCTGCGAGAGGTGGTCGACGAGCTTCTCCGGCATCACCGAGGTCTTCTGCGGGGTCCGGTTTTCGACATCGGCGGTCTTCAGTTCGATACTCGTCGCCTCGGCTGTTCCCAGGATCGTCTGACCTTCGTTCTCGAAGACGATCATCCCGGTGTGGACCTTTCCTTCGAGGGTCGTCATGGCCCAGTTCGTATACTGCGGCGAGACCTCTTTGCTCGGCTCCAGGATCGACCCGATCAGCTTCTGGGCACTGAACGTGGAACCGACCCGCGACAGGTCGGGACCAATCATCCCGCCGCGGCCTTCCAGCCGGTGGCACTTGATACAGCCGGGACCGCCGGGGTGCGAGAAGACCAACATTCCCCGCGAGACCGATTCCGCATCATCGGGATTCGCCTTGGCTGCCAGTTCGGTCCACTCGCGATTCGTTCCCGGATGGTATTCCGGGGAGATCGCCTGAAATATCTCCTGGACCGGAGCTTCTTTCACGCGGGACTTGAGCGACCGCAGGATCGATTCTCGCAGTCCAGTTCCCGCCTCTGTCTTCCAGTGACCCAGCCACCAGTCGGTCTCAATCGACGACTGCCCGGCCAGTCCGAGGAACGCCCACTCACGCAGGATCGTTGCTCGCTTCGAGTCATCGGCAATCTGGCGAAGCACGGCGAGCGACTCCGGACGGGGCGAGGTGGCCAGCGTGCGCAGGGCCTCCTGTTGAATGGCCAGGGGATGCTTTGCGGTCACCACTCCTGCCAGCAGTTCGGCCACCTCCGCCGAGTCCTGCGGGTTCGCCAGCCGAATCGCCTGGATCGCGATCCCCGGCTGGTCGAGATTCGTCTTCAGCAACGGCAGCACATACTTCGCTGCCGGAGTCTGATCAAACACCTGCGGCGACTTCCCGTCAAGCATCTCCAGCGATGCGATGGTCGCCAGGAACAGATCCTCGGTCATCGGGTCGCAGGTCAGCACCTGCTGCACCTCCGGCTTGAGTACGACCAGCTTCCTCTCGGCCACCGCTTGCACCGTCGACCGCCGCACCGCTGCGTCAACGTCGGCCAGTCCCAACGACGCGATCAACTCGAACCCCTCAAGCTCCCCTCTCCCCCCGGGAGGGGGGCTGGGGGTGAGGGCTTCCCCGGCGGCTGCGAGGACCAGTGCCTGCCGCAGCCGAGGCTCCAGACCCGCCTTGGAGGCCAGAGCCTTCAGCATCTGTTCGCTGTTGAGCGCCTCCTGCAACTGATGCACCAACTCCGCAAACACGAACGGGTCGTTCACATTCGCCGCCTTGTTGAGCAACAACACAGCCGCCTTTGGTTGCGTCGACCCCAGGCTGCGAATCAGCGGCGACAAGGCCCGCATCGCTCCGAGGATGTACTGCGGGTCGGTCCCGGTCGGGTGCTCCAGAATCCCCATCAGCTTGGGGATCGACGGCACCTGGTCATACGTTTCGAGGTACAGCGTCTGGACCGCGTCGTAGGGGGCGATCTGGGCTGTGGCGTATTGCACGAGTTGGCGTTCGTGGTCGAGTCCCTTGTGCGGAATGAGGGCTGAGACGGCTTCGTACTTGGCACGGGTCGAGGCGTTCGCGTCTTGAGCCAGCGCGATCAGCGGGCGGATGCTCAGGTCCGCTAACCTTCGCGCCGCCACACGCCGTTCGGCCAGCTTGGGGGACTTGATGTGCTCCAAGAGTTGCTTCTGGTTGTCGAGTTTGCGAATCGGAGCGAGGTCGAGCGGCGTGTGCGATTTCGGATCGACGTTCGAGATCCGCCACAGGCGACCCCGACCGTGGACCTTGTACTCCCGCAGCACCCAATCGGTGATGTAGAGCGAACCGTCCGGAGCGGTCGCGATCCCGACCGGGCGAAACTCTTCGCTGCCGACGATCAGCGGTTCAGCCACCGACTCGTACGAGGCTCCCTTTTGCTTGAGGCGGAACCGGTCGATGCGGTGATCGCCCCAACTCCCCACGAGCAGATCGCCGACATATTCCTCCGGCAGGCCCGCACTCTCATAGGCCAGAATCCCGCTGGGGGCCTCGCCGGTTCCGGCTGTCATCGGCAGCTTCCCCGCGATCTCGCCGTTCCACGAGGTGAACGGGTGCAGCCCCTTGCGACCGATACTGAAGCGGTAGCCGAAGTCGCCGCCGCGTACCGAGTGCATCAACCGACACGGTGGTCGGCTATCGGGATCGTTGTCGACCGTGAACAGATGGCCGAGAGCATCGACGCATGAGGCATGCGGGTTCCAATAGCCGGTCGACCAGAGTTCGAGACTGGTCCCATCGGGGCGGAAACGATAGACGTTGCCGCCCTCGCCGCCGCCCTTGAGCGTCACCCCATCGCGACCGGTGAGCGTGTAGTCCGCCCCGAGGTTCTCGCCGAACCCGACATACACGTTATCGAGCGAATCAAACGCCAGCCCGGCCAGGCCGTTGTGCGGGTAGTCCCCCTTGGTATCGAGTTTCAGCAGGACATGCTGCCGATCGACCTTGCCATCCCCGTTAGTGTCCTCCAGCAATTGGAGGTCGCGACGAGTGGCGAGGAAGACTTGGGTGGTGCTGACGGGAGCTGCGACTTGCAGCTCGCTGAGCTGGACGATGTCCATCCACGGAGGCCGAACGGCGATGCTCATGGCATGCCGGAAGCCGTCGGCGAAGACGGTCTGGTCATCGGCCTTGCCATCGCCGTCCTTGTCGGTGAAGACCAGCACGCGATCGCTGGGAAGCCCTTTGTACCCCTCGGGTGGGAAGTGGGTGTTACTCTCGATGGCCCACACGCGGCCCGCCTCATCCACATCGATCCCGGTCGGCGTCACGATCTGCGGCGTCTCCGCGAACAGCTCGATCTTCACTCGCGGGTCGAGCGACTTCGGCGGTTCGGCAGCGGACGAGGGAGCCTGCCCCGCGAGGTACACGATCACCAGTCCAGTCAGCAGTACACGATTCATAGGAAGTCTCGGCGGAGTCATGACAGGGACCAGAACAGCAGGGCACGCGGAGGGCGAACTCTCCACTCCGAAACTTACGCCGCCGGGAGATTGAACTCAACCGAGAACCTGAACACACCTCTGCGTGTGTGCATCACAAAAGTCGGCAGCCGTGAGATCCTGCCCCCTCTCCCCCACAATCGGCACGGCTTTCAGTGAGGACTCCATTGTGGGGGAGAGGGCCGCCCTGGCCTGTTGAATCGGCGTTGTTTCTGTCAAATGATCTGTAAACGGTCATCGACTCCAAACCACCGCATCGAACAGCCTCCCCTCCATCGAGTCGCGATCGCCACAGGCCAACTCCTGAATCTGTGCAAATCTGTGAAATCTGTGGACAAAACCTGCCTTTGGCCAAAGGGATCCAGATCGAAGTGTGGTACGCAGATTTCACAGATTTGCACAGATTTGATGTCCGGCCTTGCACTCGTTCGGAGGTCGTCAAAGGGCTGTGGTGCGTCACAA
>JAYTCW010000378.1:0-5810 GCA_043736295.1 Planctomycetota bacterium
CACAAACATCCATGTCATCACCAGATCGATGGGGCGACTTCGCATCCAACGGCAATTGACTCGCATGGACTGTCCCCCTCGTCGGATGTATCTGCTGCCGAAGTGTCAGTCATGTGGGCAAGACAACTCGTTCAGCTGCGGACTGGCGGACGAGGTGGATTGAAGATCGGAATTACGGCATTGCGTCAGCATCATTACGGGGAGGAAGTCCAGCACGAGGCTGAAGCTGGAGCCGCTCTGCGGGGAGGTACAGCCGCCAGCGCCCCGTCAGTGGGTCATACAGGCAACCTTGGCTGCCGATGCCGAAGCTGGGAGTCTTGATCTCATGCACGACCTTTCCCGACTGCCTGTCGAGCAGCGTGAGATGTAACCGCTGACCGGGGTAATCGGCGATCGACAGATTTTCCAAGTGGAGAACGGGGAGGAAGGAAGAACGAGCCAGCGATTGAGTCAGGAGCATCCCCTTGGCGGTCGTGTGCCAATCGGGTTGGGAACGATCACGCGAGTGGACCGACAGGATTCCATCCACCGGGACGTATGGACAGTCGACACCGCTGGAGTCGCTGGACGAGCCGGTGGTGATGACCACTTGCGATCGATCCCAGTAGGCGTAGACAGAGTCTTCGGTGTCTTCCACCGGCTGATCACGATCAGCCGGCCCCTCGTCAGTCTGCATCAGGGCCGTCCCCAGAGGGAGTGTGCGTCCGGTGGCCCACTCGATGAGCCGGACTGCCTGCGAGTGATCGACCCAAATGCCCTGTCCGGGCGGACCAGCTCCCAGTAAGCACTCCGTGGTCACCACCTGTTCCCAGACGGGGTTCAGCTGGAGATGATCCAACTCATCCCAGCGGTCCTGTTCCGTGTCTGTGCGATCTGCCATGCGTTCGGCTTGCCACTGAAAATGTTGAATGGTCCAAGGGGGCATCTGACCCGAGGTCGGACTGATTGTGGTCAGTCCGCAGGTGTCCAGCCAAACCAAAGACTCCTCGAATTCAGTCAGTTTCGGGACGACCAAGAGGCGACCAGAACGGATGGAACTGACTGAGGACGGTCCCCCATGCACTTGATACAGGCGATCCTCATCGCAGCGGACCGCCGTTTGGGGACAGCGGGGGATGGCCCACTGCACGGCTCCGCTGGTCGCGTCAAGAACTTGGATTCCCCGACGAGTGCGGGTCACCAGTTGCCGTGAGTTGGCCGATCGGAAGACGCGCTCAGAGTCTTCCAACGAAATTGACCGATCACTCACGCACCGGCTGGGGGTGAGTAATCGCCACTTCTCCGGATTGTTTGCATAGTCCCAATTGTAATCGATGACCGACTCATACTGAGTCTGGCTTTGCCAGAGCAGTCGCTTCTCGGGCACCGAGAACGCATGGATGATTCCCATGTGCATCAGGTAGATATTGAACCCGGAACTAGACAGGATCGGTGCCTCCTCGTCGGCGGGATTCTGGTCATTGGAGGCCAAGAGCAACTCCCCATACCGCGATCCATCACCGCGCTCGATGATCACGCAATGCAAAGTGTTGTCATAGGTGTAGCGGAAGTTCTCCAGCGCCTCGCACGGTTCACCGAGCCAGACGAGAGGCACCTCTGTGTTCTCCGGCATCGAGTCCTCCGAAGTCCGCTTGAGATCGAGGGGAACTCCGAGCCAGCTGGGGGGCTGGATCTGATGGATATCGGCGATACCGCCCAGCTTCCTCTCCAAGCCCTGCCGAGCGGTGCGAAGTTCCTCGGGCCAATCGGCACGAGCGGGCCAGAGGGCGAGGCGGCGGCGGGCCTCCCCGACCCAATCGGGTGTGGCCAGCTGCTCAATCAGCCTGAGCGTGGCCATGTCTGCCACAGCCTGGTCCCGCGACCGCGTCAGAGCCTGTAACCGCGTCAGTGCGGTCGGATCGTGCCCCGCCTGCAGCAGCTCAAACTCCGCCCGATCCACGAACGGTGTTTCGGCGAACACTCGCAGCAGACGTTCGCGACCTGGACGGTCAGCAGCGGTGGTACTCCACAGAGACTGAAACTCCAAGCGGATCGCCGCTCGCATGGTGTCGCCTGTCGCCCGGTCGGGAATCTGACCGAGCTGCAAGATCTGATCGGCCAGCCAGGCCTCGGGGCTGACCACTCGGTTGTCCAACTCCACAGAGAACGTTAAGGGCTGGCGAATCGCCTCGCGAATCTGTGACCAAGCACTGTTCCACTCGCGGGCCTGCAAAGCCAGTTCGATGCCCAGCCGTTGGACGGCCTCTCGGTCAGCCGGGGAGGAGGCAAGCGTACGGGCTTCGTCGAGGCGACTCTGCTGCCCATCAGTGAGTAGCGTTCCCTGCAATTCAGTTTCCAGCTGGAGGATCAGGACTGCCAGTAGTGTCTGCTTCTGTCTCGCGGATTGAACAGGAGTGTTCGTCGCGAGTGCCCCCCACTCACGCAACACTCGGGCCGCATCGGCGTACTGCCCACGCAGCCCTTGCGACTGAGCCCAGCGCTGGGAGGAGTTGGCATTCGCCGAAGCTTCGGCATGCCAGCGAGCTTCGTCGGCCTTCCATTCGAAGGCCGTCATGTCGAAGGGAGAGACCGAGATCAGCCGACCTCCGAGAGAGAGCAAATTGCCCAGCGAGAGTTCTCGCGGGTCGTCCGGCGACAATAGCCGACCAACCATCTGCGTTCGTATTGGCACTGCGCCAACGGACAGACGCTCTATCACCTTTCCATCGGTGGCGGCCACTCGCACCATCGTGCCGGACTGCATGGGCACCACGATCCCCGACGGGGTCAGCAGCGGACGCCCGGCAATCGCGTCCTCCATCGGACAGGTCCACGCCTGGACTCCCGTCGATGTATTCACCGCGCGGACCGAGAACCGGTCGAACAGATAGACCAACTCCTCAGTCGCGCCAATGACCCCGACCAGCTGTTCCTTCGGCATCCCCCACAGTTTGCTTCCGGAGTTCAGGTCGAAACAGAGCAGTTGGGGTGAGACATTCCCCGACTCATCCGGTAGCTCGATGGGGGCCACGATGACTCGGTCACGCAGCAGAATCGGCTGCAATGGCGGCCAGCGTTCATCGAGACTCCCTACGCGATGTGGGCTGTCGAAGAACAGTTCCGACTCCTTGGCATCGGGATCGACCGGATCGCGAGGCACCAGTCGCACCGACCACAAAATGTTACGCGACATCCGGTCGACTGCGGTCAACCATCCCGCTGTCGTCGGACAGATCACCAGCGAACCCCGGACAGCCACCGGGGCCGCCCAGGATCGGCGGACGCTATCGCCCTCCAAACGGCGTCCCGCAGCGGCGAGCAGCTGTTCCCAGCGGACCAAGCCCGTTTCGGCTTCGAGACAGAAGAGCAGGATGTCGCCCTCTCGCTCGCCCACGGCGAACAGTTCCTCCCCGTCGGGAGTGGGTGGGCCGAAGAAGAACACTCCAGCTGCGGGCAACCCCGGTGGCTCTTCCGCCGGAGGTCCACCCGCTCGCCAGGCGATGCGTCCCGTGTGCAGATCGCGAGCATACAGGTAGGTTGTCGCTCCCTCGGATTCATCCAGTCCGGAGGGGACCACCTCCTCTAACGGAGATCCCTCCATCACCAAGTATTCGAGGGCATAGAGCTGCCGGGCATCGGCACTGAGAGTTCCCAGACTTCCGCTCGCTGTCATCCGCCCGCGAATCCGGTAGCTCAGTGAGTTCTCGATATTCAGATTCAATTCGGACACATTCGGGACTTGGAAGAGTTCGGACTCCTCATTCTCGACCGGCGATGGACTCCATTCACGTGATTGCCATAAGGTTTCTCCGGATTTCGCATTCACGGCTGTCAGATTGGAGAGCGTGCGAGTGACCAGCACGTCCCCGCTTCCGACCGTCGAAAGGACCGAGAGGCCCAGGGCTCCCTCGTCTTCGAAGTTGAGAAGTTGCTCTCGCAAGAGTTGGCGAACCCGAGGATGCGAGACCAACGGATGTCGCCAGCGCGGCAGCAATGAGAAGTCTTCGACTCGGGCCATAGCTTGACCCGATGGGTCGCCCGCCAAAGTACCCCACTCTGTACTCGGAAGGGGCGATGCACTGAAACGGCCTAGACTCCACGGACTGGCCATCACTGCGACCGGTGTGGGGACGCTTGATTGCTTCAGCAGTTGGGTCAAGAGATTCTGTTGACCGATTGTTCGTAGAATCTCAATCACTTGGTCGCGCCAGACCACATCCCGAAACTGAGGTGAGTCGACTAACAGTAAGTCTCGCACCAGGAGCGCGACGGCATCTCCGTTCCCCTGATCGATTGCGGCATCGATCAGCTCCCGACTGGCCAGCTGGCCAGCGGTCGTCAGCAGATAACGCCTGGCCACCAATGACAGACTCGCCTGATCACGAGTCTGCTGTGCGAGTTTCAAATCGCGTTCAGCCAGGGCTTTGAAGCGGGCGTCATAGGCACGCAGCGCGTCCTCCGAAGACGTTAGGATCAGATCAAGTGCGACCTCCGATGCTGGTCGCCAGATGTGGTCGTCTCCAAACACCAATGAGTCGTGATCCTCACTGAGCAGCAGTTGCAGCTGTTGAACTCCCTCGTCCCAGCGCTGGCGTTCGAACGATTTGCGGACGAGTGCGAGACGTTCCGACCGCCCCGGATCTTCGGCGGCCCGCAGGTCGTAGCGATCCATCCCCTGGCGTCGAACAGCGGTCCGGTCTGGGACAATACCAGCTGGCCCATTGGCGAGCGGCGGCTGCGCTTCGACATTGCTTTCGACGAGACCGTAACCGCACATCCAGAGACAAGCGATGCCCAGCATATATCGGCACCCGCGTTTGGCGGGTGAATTCAGTGCTATGGAATGGGGAATCGCCTGTTGTTGCATCACGAAGAATGTCTCCTCACCACCGGACCCAGCTATTGTGGGGGTGAGGAACCCGGAACATCAAGCCCGGTGCGAGCTGGACAATGGTCAGACGACTGGGCGGCCCACGCTCCTCATGAACTCGTTCGCAACAACTTCACGATTTTGATTGGGAACACGAAGGTCGCGAAGGAAGCCAAGAAACGTTGGACGGAGCCCTTTGCTGCCTTCGCGACCTTCGTGTTCATTTCCGCGGTTGAACTCATGACATGAATGTGTCCCCATTCCTAATGCCTCATCCACGCGAAGTCTTGGGCTTACGGCGAGCACGCATGGGGGGGGCGAAGCTCCTGCCGAGCCGCGAGCCAGAGACGACGTTTTCTCGCGTCAGCGGCTCGGCAGGAGCCTCGCCCTCCCGAAGGATGCGATCCCCCGCTGTTAGCGTGGACGAGACACTACGTGAAATCCTCGATCCGCTCGGCCCCCACTGCCGCTTGCAGCACCTCGCGCGGGAGGCCCGGAGCCAGCCTGAGTTGAGGCACGTCGACCAGCGTGTGCATGATGGTCGAAAGCAGGTTCGGGATACCAATCGGCGTGGTCAGCGGCTCGGCGGCCTGGCGATTCGATTGGCCGATGACTTGGCCCGACGGGAAGCCGCCGCCGGAGAGCAGCAGCGGGGCCAGGTTGCCCCAGTGGTCGCGGCCTCCATTGGAGTTGATTCGCGGGGTCCGTCCCATCTCGCCGCAGACGACCAGCAGTATCTTGTCGCTCAACCCGCGATCTCGAACATCCTCCAGGAATGCCGACACTGCATAGTCGAGCGGGTTCCCCATATACCGCATCCCCTCCTCGACCCCGGCGTTGTTCGAATCGGCGTGCATGTCCCACACGAACGAGGTCGTCACCGTCACAAAACCGGCACCGCGCTCGCACAACCGTCGAGCCAGCAGCAACAGCTTGCCGAGCGACTTCGAATTGTCGACAT
>JAYTCW010000379.1:0-18581 GCA_043736295.1 Planctomycetota bacterium
CCCCCCCGCCATCGGCGATGCGGCCAGTGGAATCTCACTAAATAGAGTCTTCTGCATGAAGCGTACGCTCGGTGGGCGGAATCTCAGTTCCAACAGTGGACGAGGCCGAGAATATCCGTATTTGGGATAATCGTCAACCCTCGTTAGCATCCCACAATGACCACCCGAGAACAACTGTCCACTCGCAACCGCTTTTACGCGGCGCTGCGTCGCGCACGGAATGATGCGGGACTGACTCAGGCTGAACTGGCTGCACGCCTTGACCAACCCCAATCGTTTGTCAGCAAGTACGAGACAGGCGAACGGAGGATCGATTTCATTGAGTTGCGTGAGATCTGTAAGTCGATCGGTATCCCCGTACTGAGCTTCATCAGGAGCTTTGAAGGAGAATCTGAATGAAAGCCAATCCTCGATTTGTGGGCAGATCAACGAGCTTCTGGGCAGATGTCCGATCGATCAGCCAGCAGTTGGGTTATACCAATCGGAAGACAAGCCAAATACGCATTCCCTCGATTGCGGACATTGCGACTGCTCTTGAAATACTGGGATTGGGGAATCGTCATCTGGTCAACAAGTCCGGTCGACAGACCGCACTGGGACGGGAGTTGATCGGGTACTTTGAGCACCGAGCGAATGTCCTCAACAATGAGGTCGAGGCGCGGCTGATGAACGCTGAACAAGCAGCATGTATGTTCGATGAGATTCAACAACGAACAGGTTCGCAGCTTCCAGTCAGTATGAACAAGCAGAAAGGCGAAAAGAAGAAGCCCGCTTACCTGACCGGTATCGTGAACATGATCGTCGAGGCCAACCTCGACGGTGAGTCGTGCGATTTTTCTCCGAGAGAACTGACAACGTTCACCCGTGACGAGGTTCCTATCCAGACCTTGGCACGCTGGGTCGATGGAGCTTTTCCATCGGCTGTGAATCCGCACGCGATCTGGGAGATCAAGGAGTATTACCACACGACAACATTCGGAAGTCGTGTTGCCGATGGAGTCTACGAGACTCTCTTGGATGGAATGGAGCTGCAGCAGCTTAGACAGGAACGAGGGATCGACTGCAAGCACTACCTCATGATCGATGCTCATTACACATGGTGGACGTGTGGCAGATCATACCTCTGTCGAATCGTAGACATGCTGCACATGGGATATGTAGACGAAGTTCTGGTCGGAAGGGAGGTCGTAGAGCGTCTCCCGGAAATCGTTCAAGAATGGGTAAGACTCGCTCGTAGTAATTGAGTGAGGTTCTGACTTCGATCTGCACAGTTCGAATCGAAACACATTCTCTGAATCAGCATGTGTCAAAACCGCCTGCATCTTGCAGTGGATCGTCTCTCGTGTTCCAATGGAGGGAGCGCGAACACCCTCCGATCGATTTCAGCTCGGTCAACTGCCCACCTCGTGAGTCGTCTCATGGCCCGTCCCACCTCTCGCCGAGACTTTCTTCGCCGCTTCGGGCTGAGCGCGGCTGCGTTTCCGTTTCTGTGTAATCTGCCGAGTCTTGGGTTCGCGAATTCGGAGGGACGCAAGAAGCGGCTGGTCATTATGTTCAGCCCCAACGGCGTCGTGCCGTCGGCCTTCTGGCCGGAAGTCGACAAAGAGAAGGACATCGTCAAGGAGTTCCTGACCAGTGTGGGGCAACGCATCACCGGACCGATGGGGTCGGAGATGCCACTGACGGGGTTCAAGGAAATCCTCTCACCGCTGGAGCCGTATCGCGATCGCACTCTGACTCTGCACGGCGTCTGCGACAAGATTCGCGGCGATGGCGATAACCACATGCGCGGGATTGGTTGCCTGCTGACCGGGATCGAGCTGTTTCCCGGCAACATCCAAGGCGGCTCGGACACCCCAGCGGGCTGGTCGAGCGGCATGTCGATCGACCAAGAGCTGAAGACCTATCTGCAAGCGCAGGCCGAAACCCGCACGAGGTTCGGCTCGCTCGAGTTCGGCGTTGTGGTTCCCGACCGGGCCGATACATGGACACGTATGGTCTATGCCGGGCCGAACAAGCCGATCACTCCGGTCGATGACCCGTACCAGATGCTGACCAAGCTGTACGGCAACGTGGCCGATCGCGAGACGCTGAAGAGCGTGCTGGATGATCTGAAGACCGATCTCGACAAATTGAAGTCCGTGGTCGGCAGCGAGGATCGCCATCTACTCGAAGAGCAGGCGACCTTCGTCCGCGAGATGGAGAAGGATCTTGCGGCCTCGCAAGCGGTCACGCTCGGCCACGCCATCCCGCAACTGGAACCCGGCATTCGCGAATCGAATGACAACCTGCCCAAGATCAGCCAGATGCAGATCGACCTGCTCGTTCACAGCTTGGCCGCCGACTTCACCCGCGTCGCGACGCTGCAGTTCACAAACTCCGTCGGGCAGGCCAAGATGACTTGGCTGGGGATCGACGAGAACCACCACACCCTCTCGCACGAACCCGATAGCAACGCTGACGCCCAGACCAAACTGACCAAGATCAACAAGTGGTACTGTGAGCAGCTGGCCTACCTGACGAAGAAGCTCGCGGAAACACCGGAGCCGGGTGGGATGGGGAGCCTGCTCGACAACACGCAGATCGTGTGGACCAACGAGCTGGGCAAGGGGAACTCTCACACGCTCGATGATATCCCGTTCGTGCTGGTCGGCGGCGGCTTCGATTACAAGGGAGGCCGCGCACTGGAGTTCGGCGGCGTCCCACACAACCGCCTGCTGCTCTCATTCGCTCACGGCATGGGCCACATGCTCGACCGCTTCGGCAACCCGGAATATTGCGGAGACGGTCCACTCAGCGGGCTGGCGTGATCACCGGTTCGCTGCGACGCGAAGGCTTTGCGCAGCGGATCACGGGGATGTCCGACACTCCAGCCGAATTTCATCGGGAACTTCGGCTGGGCTTTCATTTATCGACTCCACTCGGGATCATCAGTCTTCCATCAGTCCCCTTCTCGATTACACAGGATTTGACATGAACGAACCGCTGGAAAGAGCAGGCGTATCCGGTGAAGCTCAGCCGCTGGCGACCGCGGAGTTCAATCTCGGTCGAGTCTTGAAAACGACACTGGTTCTGGTTCTCATCGGCGGATTGGGGTTTGCCGCCGTCGAGTATTGGAACAACCAGAAGCCCACACTGGTGAAAGTCACTGGACGGGTGATGTGGAACGGCCAGCCAGTCACCATTGGTGCGGTGATGACCGAGCACACCGATGATCCCCTGTTGACGGCCATTGGAGCATTCGACAGCGAAGGCAAGTTCGAATTGTCATCCAATGGAGAGCCAGGAGCGGCTCCGGGAACTCATAAGGTGATTGTCGCCTCGTATGGCATGGGGGTGAGTCCCCCCCCGCTGGTCCCTCAAAAATACTTGAAGGCCAAGACCACACCGCTCTCCATCCTCGTCACAAAAGATCCGTCAAAGAATCACTTTGAGTTGGAAGTCATGGGCGAGATGCCAAAGAGCGAAGAGGGCGGTGGCCCAGGGAATGGTCCGCCCCAAGGTGGAGGTAATCGGGAAAATGGTCCACGCGGTGCTGGCCCTGACACAACCGGAGGGGGGAGACCGCCTCTGGAAAACTCGCCAGAGGCTCCCCTAGAGACTGGGGCTGATCCGATTCAGTCAGTGGAAACCCCACAGCCGAAATAGGGATCCCCCTCGAATCGCCTCTCCGATTCCAACGAAAAATCCCCCGGCGTCATCCGCAGACGCTGGGGGATTTCGTAGGTGATTGCTCTGGTTGACGAGTCTGGCAACAGACCGAACGACTACTTCGGGTCGGCCTTCTTTGCGTCTGTTTTGGGATTTGCGTCTGTTTTGGGAGGCTTCACATTCTTGGGAGCGCTACCATGTTTGCGACTCTCTTCCATCCAGTCTTTCTGCTTTTCTGCCGGTGGGTCCACGCCGGGTTGGGTGAGCGCGGGGACTTCAGCGTTGCCAGTGCAACCGCTCAGGATCATCATCGGCAGCACGAGTGCCATCGCCAGCAAAGTTTTCACGGGGTGACTCCCACAGATGTTCTCGATTGACGGAATTGTCACAACACACATTGAATGTATCAATTCGCATGTGGAAACGCATGTCTCGGATCACCAGATTTCCGGAGATTCGAAATCACCTCGCGCCAGGCAGACGCCTCCCAATCACGGTGGAACGATTCATAGAACTGCACCACTTCCTCCAGCTGATCGGGATCATCAAGGTGTCCCAGTGCCTGCCTGACCTGCTGATGAATTTTCACATCGGACAGTCCTTCGACTCGCTCCGCAACGAGGCGCATCCGTTGCGATTCGTCCTTGCGTCCCTGGAGCGCCAGGCAGCGTGACAGGCGGTTGATCAACGGCCAATCCGAGGGCCCCGGCCAGGTATCCACAGCCCGCGTGAATAAGCTCGCGGCCAGATCCAAATCGCCTTGGACTTCTTGCGCATGAATCCCCGCAATTCGGTAATATTGGTATCCCTCGACGGTGCCAGGCCATTGAGAAAACGCCGCACCCGCTCGTTCCATTTGTCCCACTTCGATCAGGGTTTCGATTAGCGTTGCCGCATAGAAATGGCTTTGCATCGCTTGTTCCCGAGCCGGGATCGCATCGAGCACTTCGAGAGCATTTTCCCGAGACAGATTCCGCAAATGCCATTGGGCCAGCGCGGCAGCAGTGTTCGGCTCGTTCGGTTCATACTTGAGAAAAGCCGAGAGTCGCCGGAAAGTCACCTCTTCGCTGGGGGGCTCCGACTCATTGCGAAACTGCATCATCAAATCTAATTGTCCGCAGGCCGATAACGGACTGAACTGACTGGAGTACCACTCACGAAGTCGAAACGCGCGCTCTTCCACAGGACAGTGCCGATAGACAGCCCGAAACTGCGGCTCACTTTCAAAATACCGCTCGGTCATGTTGTCCAACTGCCACAGCATGTAGTGGGAATCGAACTGATCAGGATTGAGTGCCACAGAGCGGCGAAAAAGCCTTTCTGCTCTGGAGGGCTCTTGCAGAACCAGAAATGCCGCTCTCCCTTCCAAGGAACGGGCGACCGCACCGAGATCGCTGTGGTCCGGAATTTTGGCATAATGGCTGATCGCCATGCGGGCCGCCTCCACGGAATCGAGTGAGTCGTCCTGGAGAAAAGCGTTTCCGGCCAGCATGTGGGCTGCGGTATTTCCGGGAGCGATTCGCAAAAAACGCTCGGCAGCATTCCGCGCCCCGAGCAGGTCGTGGCGCGACATCGCCTCCTCGGCCTCACGCAACCCGGCCTGTAACCACAAGTACGTCGCGCTGGCTCCGAGGGCCAGCAGTACAAGTGTCCCATACAGCAGCGTCTTTCCTCGCGCTGCCCGGCGGAGGGGGGCTGTGGCGGGAGGAACGGGCTCGGCCGGAATTACCAAGGTTGTCGTCCCTCTGAAATGTGCCAGTACCGACTCAGTTCCAGTGCCGTGAATTCATCGACCCGCCCGGAAGCCCAGTCCACTCGGACATCGACACGCTGCGCCTGGGGATTCAATAGGAACAAGACCCGGCCTTCACTCGAAGACAAATAGCTGCCGCCGTCCATCAGGGATCGGCTCTGTTTGCCCTCCGCAGTGGTGACCGTCACACGCGTTCCACTCGGGTGGATACGGGTCGAGGTCGTCAATTCAAATCCGATGAATCTTTTTCCAGTGGGGGTCGAGTTTCGCAGGAGTGCCGCCGGGTCATCCAGATGCGTGACGACAATGTCCAGGTCACCATCATTGTCAAAATCCGCAGTGGCTGCTCCACGTCCCAGCCACTCCTTTTGAAAGTACCCACTGAGCTTGGGAGTCACATCTTCAAAGTGCTTTCCCCCATTGTTCAGCAGCAATTGAGAGCGCATGCGGTCCGGCTTCACCTCCGGTCCCAGGACATGCCCATTGGCCACGAACAGGTCGTCGAAACCATCCCCGTTATAGTCCAGGGGGACCGTGCCGAAGCCGAGGTAGGCGTAACCCGTTTGTGCGGTTTTCATGCGGCGACTGACATCCTCGAACTGCAAATCGCCGTGGTTTTTGTAGAGGGTCTTCTGCATGTTGTAATAGTCAGTGACGAACAGATCGGGGAGTGAATCGCCATCGAAATCGGCACAGGCAATCCCCATGCTGGCGGCATTCATCCCTTCGCCGCTTTGGGCTGTCCCCCCGATGTCGGCCACGTTGCGGTAGGTGACGGGGCTTCCCGCTTTCAAGTCCGGGATCGTGAACAGGAAATTGGGAGTCATGTCGTTCGCCACATACAGCTCGGGGGCCAAGTCGGCATTCAGATCAGCCCAGGACACGGCTAATCCTTTTCCGCCGATATCCAGCAGGCCCAATTCCGAGGCGGACTCGATGAACGTCCCGTCGCCTTGGTTGACATACGCATGATCGACAGCCGAATCATATTGCCCCGGTCCGCAGTATCCGGGGTGCCCGTCGTACTCGCACACCTTGCGGTTCGCCAATGTGACTTGCAGGTAGTTCGCCACATAGAGATCCAGAAGGCCATCGCGATTCAGATCAGCCCAGACCACACTACTGGTCCAAGCCGGATCGGCCAAGCTGGGTTCCGAGTCGTCTCGTGAAAAAGTTCCATCCCCTTCATTGACGTACAGTGCGTTGGGTCCGTAGTTCCCCACATAGAGATCCGGGAACCCATCGGAATTGAAATCCCCCGCGGCGCTGCCCTGTCCATACCCGGTGTCGCCAGCCCCCCAGAATTCGGGCACCCACTGGAAGGAGGCTCCGCTGCGTCCCCGATAGAGCCAGTTTCCGCGAGGGAGCGGCGATGTGGTCGCCTCCAAGTGCGTCCCATTGGTGAGGTACAAATCAAGTCTCCCATCTCGATCAAAGTCCAACCAGGTGGCCCCTCCCCCCATGACCTCGGGGAGGAAGAATCGATGCGGAACGGTATCAGAATAATAGGGTGCCACAATGCCCAAATCTGCAGCGACATCGTCAAATTGAGGAAGGAGTGAGGACGCTTTGTCCTGCGGGGGAATCGTCGGAATCGGGTGGGCGATTCGCTCTGCTTCCGGGGCCGGCAAGGGGGTTGTTGGCGGGTTGCATCCCGGAGAAATCAGTCCGACTAGGCAGGCCACAGCCCAGTGGAATCGACTACGGTCCACCAATTTCGCATTCATAGGGGCACCAATGAAAAACCCTGCCCGGAATGATTCCGAGCAGGGAGACTCAACAAAAGGCAGAGGTTCTGGAACTAGAACTCACCCACAGTTTCGCCTCCGTTGCGGGTTCCGAGGGCGGTCCAGGTGTTGTAGTCAATATTTTCGCTGATGAACCGTACGGATCCGTCACCGAGCAGGGCATGCACGCCGCCGGTATGGAAGCTCGAGGCTGACATGACGGTGCTGCCGCGCCAGTCACCCTGGTTGGTGGCGAAGCATGGCTTTTCGTTCGGGTTCATGTTATGCGAGTAAGCTCCCCCGTAACCAATGAAGGAGGATGCCCACGAGGAGCCTCGCAAGTCGTGGCGACCACAGTCGTTTATATGGCCCACGTTGTTCAGGCAATGGTCCCGCACAGCACGATGTGCATTCACACCGCCCGGTTCCGACCAAGTGTGCATCTGCATGGTCTTGCGTCCGGTGCTGGCGGGATTGCAAGGAACCATGCCGAACTCGGAATAGGCCACCGAATTCGACAACCCATCGGTCACTTGAGCGAAGTTGACTGGCGGATCAGACTCACCCGGCCAGTTGGTGTAGCTGGCGAATCCGTTATGCCGACCGTTTGTTCCACTGACGACGTTGGTGTTGTTCGGGGAGTAGTTGACGACTCCGACGTTGATCGCGTAGTTGAAGTTCCCTGCGGATCCGTTGCCGTTGACGTTCGCGTTGGACGGACAGTTGAAGACTGGCAACCGCGCACTTTGGGGGAGATTGCTGCCCGTGTTCCAGGGGTTCCAAGGGAAGTCATCGAAGTTCGTCCTGTTGTACATCGGCGCTTGGTCGAGGTACGGCAGCATGTACACTTTGTCCGAGAACGCCTGCCGACGATCCCAGTTGTTGGCTGGCTCTGTTCTTCCCCAACTCATACTGATGGGCAAACAGTTGGCGACATCATGATAGTTGTGCATTCCCAATCCGATTTGCTTCAGATTGTTCTTGCACTGCGACCGGCGGGCGGCCTCACGTGCTTGCTGCACTGCCGGCAAGAGCAGGGCAATCAACACGGCGATGATGGCGATGACCACCAACAATTCAATCAGCGTAAATGCGGCTCGTAGACGTCGCAGAGTCATCAGACTCTCCTCAAGAAGGGGACGAACGAAGATGGGTAATGCACCGAGAGCAGAGAGACTCAAAGAATTTCGATATTCTCTCGACCTTATCGTGAATTTATCACTTCTGAGAAGCTTGTCAATGAAAAATGAACAATTTCCTCGCTCGAAATTGACTTGAACAGCTTGGCAGAACAACGACACAGGACCACTTTCTCTACTTCTCGCGGCTGGAAATGAGACGTAGCTGCCCCTCGTCAGAGGGCGGACACGCGTGCCGATTCGCCCACGTTCTGGCGAAACTTGGCGACGAATGAACGTGTTACTTCCTCCCGCATGACACACTTTTAGACCGTGAGTGAGTTATTTTGGCGGGCGGAATGCGAGTCGCGGAGCGACATCGCCTACGGTCCGTGGCTGGCGTCGCCCTCTTGATCAGGTGTCGCTACGTGGCTCTCTGAGAGCCACAAACGCGAACAAACAGAGCCCCGCGGAGACCCACAGCAAGCGGCGACGCCAGTCCGTGGGGACTGAGAGCGTCTGAAAGATCGGGATATACCACGGCACGACCAGTGGGACGTTCGGACCCTCGACAGCGGGCATTGCGACATCGACCGTCAGCGACTTTTCCAGCGGGATCGATTCTCCCTCGGTCGGGCCGCCGATCTCTCGGCGAATCACTTCGGACTGGAAGTGGGGATCGAACTCCAGGGCATGAACGACCTTCTCCAGATGCTGGATGTGCCGCTCCAGTTGGACCAGCTGCTGCTGGCGCTGGAGTGTGGCCAAGTGCAATTCATGCCACTCGACCAGTCGGGGGGCGAGGGCGACTGAGGCAAACAAGGCTGCGCTGCTGAGCAGGCACATCCAGAACGCGAGGGGGACGAGGATGCTTCGCTCCGGGGGCGCGGGCGGCGGCAAGTCAGGCTTCAAGGGCGGTGTCGCTCGATCTGGCACGTGATGCCGTCCCTCTGGCTGACTGCAAGTTTCGAGTTGCGAACGCTTCGAGAGCATTCCACAATTCGGTGAGCGCCCTCGTAGCCCGGACCCCTAGGTCCGGGCGGAACGGACCTAGGGGTCCGTTCTACTTCTCGGCGCGAACGCAATCGTGAAATGCTCTCCTGCCCCGTCAAGGCTTGGAATTCGGGTGGAGCCCTGCTTGGCGGGAAGGCGAAGCTCCTGCTCAGCCGCGAGCTAGGGGACACGCGAACTGGCAGGAGCGGCTCGGCAGGAGCCTCGCCCTCCCGAGGGAGGTGAACCCGAATTCCAAGACGCGACGGGGCACTCGCAGCCTGTTGAAGAACGTGGCATGGGCGTCTCGCCCATGCGTTTCCTCGGGGGCTCACGGGCGGGATGTCCGTGCCACCGAACTCACAGACTTCCGAATTCTCGGAAGACTTTGGAAGTCTGGCGGGATGCGAAGTCTGACCGCTCCTCACGCCCATTGCTTAATCGGATGTCCCTCGATCAAACGCACCGGTCGGCCATCGGGGGCATGGGCCATCAGATCCAATGGCAGTCCGAGTTTCTCGTAGATGGTGGCTGCGATGCTCTCGGAGAGGATTTCGTCGCGGATCGGCTTGCCGCCCTCGTCGTCGGTCGCTCCAATCACGGACCCTCCGGGGATGCCCGCTCCGGCCAAGATCGCGAAACCCGATGAGGCCCAGTGATCGCGCCCGCTGGCGGAATTGATGGTCGGTGTCCGCCCGAAATCGGTCAGCCAGACGACCAGCGTGCTGTCGAGCAGGCCACGGGTTTGCAGATCCTCGAACAGCACCGGCAGAGCCTGGTCGACGCGCGGCATCAGGTTCGACTTTAAGGCGGCAAAGTTGTTTGTATGAGTGTCCCAGCCGCCGTCGGTCACGGTCACAAACCGCACGCCCGACTCGATCAGCCGCCGGGCCAGCAGGCAGCTTTGCCCAAAGCGGTTCCGACCGTATCGGTCTCGCAGGGCCACCTCTTCCGAGTCGATGTCGAAGGCTTTCTTCGTCTCAGGAGCGGTGATCATGTTAATCGCCGCTTTATAGTGCTCATCGAGATCGTTGAACGCGCCCGGCTGGAGTTCGGCCTGCCGCTGGAGCTGATCGACGGAGGTCAGCATCCGTTTGCGACGGTCGATCCGCTCCATCGTCACACCACCCGGAGGAGTGATGTCGCGCACGGTGAACTGCTTCTGGTTCGGGTCGGCGTTCATCTCAAACGGCCCGTGTTGCAGGCCCAGAATCCCCGGCATGCCGCCCCCGAACCGGCGGTCGACATTGTTCCCCATCTGCACAAACGGGGGCAGGGCCGACTTGAATCCCTGATTCCACGCGACCACCGAACCAAATGTCGGATAGTGCAACGTCTGGTTGACCTGACGACCCGACATCATGATCTGGTCGGCATGCCCGTGGCTGCCATTCTCCGGATTCCAGCTGCGAATGAGGCCAAACCGCCCGAGTTCGCGGGCCATGTTGGGGCAGACTTCGGTGAACTGCACTCCCGGCACGGCGGTCTCGATGACACCGAATTCCCCTCGGACACTGGCAGCTGCTTGCGGCTTGGGGTCGAAGGTGTCGTGGTGGCTGGTGCCCCCTTGCGTCCAGATCAGGATGCAGTTGCGGGCCGTGCCGAGTAAGGGGTCATTCGCGGACGCTTGGCGCATCGCCAGAGCGGTGGGCAATGACAGCCCCAGCCCGGTCAGTGCCCCGATTTCGAGGAACCCACGGCGGGAGACTCCTCCGCAATCCTGGAATAATCGGGAGAACTGGAGCATAGGAGCGGCTCCTCGTGGGGAACGGACGGGCGGTCAGGGCGGGAAGACCGTTACCACTCTTCAGATCGATCGGCATCGGGAGAAACCGAAACGATCCTGGTCGAGTGGGGGACGGTGGCTCTGCGGATTGGCCGATGAATCTGAGGGATCGGCAATCCCAGAGGATCAGGCAGACCTTGCATCCTACTCCGGAGTTCCGACCCGAGGCAACACATAAGCATCTGTTGAAGAGTTTTTCGCTCAAGGTTGCAACTGGCAGCCGGTCGCAATAACTTTGATTGATGCGTGAAGTTTCCCTCTCGCCCTACCTGCCGACTGCGACAGTCCAAACTGTCATCCCGCCCCTCATCCCGGAGACGCACCATGAACACCGGACTCGGCGGTCTGCGACTCGCATTGCTCGGCATATTGTGGATTCCCGGCTTGGCGTGGGGGGATGTGGTTCCGGTAGTGACTCCGGCCGCGGTGGATCTGCAGGGGAACTTCGCTCAAGTCCAACTGGTCGTGCAACAGCCTCCAGCCACCGGGATCGTCGGTCTCGATTCACCCGACCTGACCGAAACTGCAAAGTACACCAGCACTCATTCCGAGATCGCCAAGATCGATTCGCATGGCCGTGTGATGGCAGTCGCCAATGGCACGACCGAGATAGTCGTCCTATCTGGTGACCAGGCGGTCCGCGTCCCCGTGACGGTGTCGGGGGTCGTCGACAAGCCGGTCGTCGCCTTTCGCGAGTTCGTATCGCCGGTCCTGAGTCATGCCGGGTGTAATCAGGGAGCTTGCCATGCCAGTCAGTTCGGCAAAGGCGGATTCGTCCTCTCGGTGGTGGGTTTCGATCCCGACAAGGACTGGAGTTCAATCGCCCGTGACCGGTCGGGGCGGCGCGTCAATCCGATGGAACCCGAGGAAAGCCTCCTGCTCAAGAAGCCCCTGATGGGGGTCGCACACGGAGGCGGCCAACGCCTCCTCAAGCACAGCCTAGATCACCAGATTCTGCTGGCTTGGCTGCGCTCGGGAGCCTCCGCCCCTAGGGCCGACGAGCCGGAGGTGGTCCGCTTAGAAGTCTACCCGCCGCAGCGTCTCGCCACCGTCGGGCAGTCGCAACAGCTGCGCGTGATGGCCGAATTATCGAATGGAGTCCGTCGAGACGTGACCGGGTTGGCGAAGTTTAACTCGCTGGATGAGGCCACTGTCTCTGTGGATGCCCAAGGTCTCGTGCGCGTGATCGGCCAGGGCCAGGCCCCGGTGATGATCCGCTATGAAGGTCAGGCGGCGATCTCGATCGTGGTTTCCCCCTATGGCCCGACGCCGGAACTGGCGGGCTGGGTGAACTTCAACTTCGTCGATGAACTGGCCTCGAAGAAGTTTATCGAGCTGGGGATCGAGCCCTCGCCACTGTGCGACGATGCCACGTTCTTGCGTCGAGCGTATGTTGACGCGGTCGGCACGCTCCCCACTCCCGAAGTGGCGGTGGCCTTTATCGATTCGCCCGATCCGCTCAAGCGTGAGAAGCTGATCGACGAGTTACTTGGGCTGACCGGCGACCCCGCGCGGGATACGCACAATGATCAGTATGCCGCGCTCTGGACCCTCAAGTGGTCCGACCTGCTTCGCAACACCAGCGAGGGGGGCGGCAACAACCAGCGGATGTGGGCGATGCACAACTGGATCAAGGAACAGTTCCGCACGAACCGCCCGTTTGACCAGTTCGTCCGCGAGCTGATCACCGCCAAGGGGTCGATCTTCTCCAACGGCCCCGCTGTCTATTTCCAGATCAACAACAACCCACCTGAGCTGGCCGAAACGACGGCTCAATTGTTCCTGGGGACACAGTTGGCCTGTGCCAAGTGCCACCATCATCCGTTCGAGAAATATAGCCAAGCCGACTACTACTCCTTCGCCGCGTTCTTCTCGCGCGTGGGAGTGAAGACGAGCCAGGAGTTCGGACTGTTCGGCGGTGAGACGGTCGTGATGGTCCGGAATGGCGGCGAGGTGAGCCACCCCAAGACGGGCAAAGTCCTCAAGCCCAAGCCGCTCGATGGCCCCGAGATGGAAGACCCGCTGGACCGTCGTCGTCCGCTGGCGGCGTGGCTGACTGCGCCAGAGAACAAGGAGTTCTCTCGCTCGGTGGTCAACCGGTATATAGCTTATCTGCTGGGCCGGGGCCTCGTTGAACCGGTGGATGACATGCGGGCCACGAACCCGCCGACCAACCCGGAATTGCTCGACCGCCTCGGCCGGCATTTCGTGGAATCCGGCTTCGACATCAAGCAATTGATGCGTGTCATCATGACCTCGCGGCTCTATCAACTGGAGTCGCAGCCGACTCCGGGCAATGCCAGAGACGAAAAGTTCTACACTCACTTCCATGTGAAGCGACTGGGAGCGGAGCCGCTGATGGATGCCATCGACTCCGTGACCGGGGTGCAGACGAAGTTCAAGAGTCTGCCTGCGGGAACGCGGGCCATCGAGCTACCCGATGCGGAGTATCCCGATTACTTCCTGAACGTGTTTGGTAAGCCGCGGCGGGTGAGTGCCTGCGAATGCGAGCGCGTACCCGACGAGAATCTGGGGCAGGCACTGCACACGCTGAACGGCGATTTCCTGATGGGGAAGATCGCCGACAAGGCGGGCCGGATTGCCAAGGACATTGACGCCCAACAGACCGATGACCAGATCATCACTGAGATCTACCTGCGAGCCCTCTCGCGTCGCCCGAGTGACTCCGAAATGGCCAGCTCCCGGCAGTTCGTCTCCGAGACCCCGAACCGGCAGGAGATCATGGAGGACATCCTCTGGTCGGTGATGAACTCGAAGCAGTTTCTGTTTGTGCGATGAACGGGGGCCTGGCCCGATGCCACTTGCTTAACCAACCCGAAGCGTCAGCGAGGACGAGCGTAAGCGACTTTCTCCCGCGATTCCCTCGCTGACGCGTCGGGCTAGTGAGGTAAAGTATGTACGATTGGGGGCTGGCCTGCACGCTGGCCATCCAGTCCCGCTCACTCCGGGTTGACCACGACGGGGACAAAGGGGGCAACGAGGACAAACCCGCGACCGGCTTCGTCCTGGCGGTAGTAATTGTACAGACCGGCTTGCCGCACACATTGGCTCACGACGAGAGCCCAAGCAGTCTTCTTCCGAGGTGAGCTGACTGTGATTTTCGTCACGTCGATCTTCTTGGCGAGGCTACGACGGGTGTCGATGACGATGGGGGTTTTTGCCTCTGTCTGGATCGCGGCGAGTACGTCGCTCAGCGGGGCATTGTCGAACCCGACGACACCCATCTCGAAGAGATGCGGCGTGATCAGATTGCGGGGCGTCTCGGCATGCGGTTCCCAGCCGATTGGCCAGGGGTCTTTCAATTGATCCAGCGGGAGTATTTCGTACTCGATCTGTCCCGCCGGAGTACGAACGGGACGCAGGCCGGTGCCGATTTCATTGAGCGCAATAGCGAGCCCGGTGCCGGTGCTGAAGCCGCTCACATCGACGGTGATCGGGCGATCATGGGCGGCCTCTTGCAGCCAAGCTGCGGTCGTCGTGTGCAAGCGGATGGGGAGCTGGGGCTCGCCTTGCAAGGCCTTGACTAATGTGGCGAGCGACTGCCCTGGGGATGGGACGGTGAGCGGGCTGGTCATCTGCTCGTTGACGACAGCGAACTGGGCTCGACTGAGGCCCCACAGCGGTTTTCCCTCGGGGGTTCCCTGAGCCCCGTAGGTCTTCAATTCTTCGAGCCACTCTTGGAGTCGCTCCGTCTCGTTCAGTCCAAATGAGCCCTTGCCAAACGACAGCTTGCCGTCACGATCGAGCATCCCGGAGGCCGAGACATAACGCAACGAGCCTCGGACTTTCTCGGTCACGCCGGGCTTGGCTTCCCGCCCATTGCGGATGCGGACGGAGTAGCCCAAGTCTTCGAAAACCTTGCCCCATTTCTGGGAGCTGGGGTCGCCCTGGAGTTCCAGGGATAGAATGTCGATCTCGATCACAGTCTTGAGCGCGGCTCCCGTCGGCTTCTCCGGCGGAGCGATCGGCAGGCGGGGGGCGGGGCGCGGCAACGGAGCAGCTGGCACCTCATCGCCCGACGACTTTGGTCGAATCTTGATGATTTCCGCCGACACTACCGAGGCCACCGTCAGCCCGATGAGGCATCCCGTGAGGACCGTTCGAATTCGCATGGCAACTATCCCTTCTCACCGCTCCGGCGAAATGCGTTGAACGTCACGTACTCCCAGTGCCGGTAGAGTTCGCAGCTCTTGACCAGTTCCGCCTGCGAGCCGACGGCCTCGACCTTTCCCCCATCGATCACCACGACGCGATCACAACGGCGAACGGTCGACAGTCGCGTCGGCACAAACACCACGGTGCGCTGAGACGTGATTCTCTGGTAGGTATCGTCGAGATAGTCCTTGGTCGCCTGATCCAGGAGTTCGGTCGGCTCATCGATAATCAGCACCGCCGGATTGCGAATGATGGCCCGTGCCAGCCCCAGCAGGAACGTCTGGCCGGGAGTGATCTGCTCCCCATGCTCGCCGAGTTGTGTCTCATAACCCGAGGGGAGACGCTGGATAAACTGATGGGCGTGAACCAGCTTCGCCGCATCCATCACCGCCGTCGAGTCGTAGCGGGTATCGCCACAGCGTATGTTCTCATTGACGGTCCCCGTGAAGCAGGGGTCATCGCCGCCGACATAGATCGCCTCGGCCCGAATCGATTCGAGCGTGCCCCAGGCGATGTCCTCCCCATCGAACAACACTCGGCCCGACTGAGGTTCCAGGAACCGGGGCAACATCGCAGCTGCGGCGCGGGCTTCGAGCGGGTCCAATGAGACGAGGGCCGTCACTGACCTGGCGGGCAAGCGAATCTCGAAACCATTGAGCAGTGTCTGCTCGCCGCGGCGGTAGGAGACACCTTCGAACTGAATCGACTGAGAGACCGGGTCGATGAACTTGGCTCCGACCGCCTGTCCGACCTCGGGTAAGACAGCGAGGAAGCGATGGACCTTGGCCCCTTCAACCTCCATCGTTTGCCTCAATTGGGGCCAGCTCGAGATGCCACTGAGGAGGGGGACGATGGCTGCAAACCCCGTCAGGATCGTGATGGCTGCGGGTAGGTCTAATGCCTTTCCGGTCCCCAGCACTCGCGAGCCGACCAGGAAGACCACCACCGCCAGCAGCAAAGCTCCGATCACCCGCGCGGCCCACAGGCTGCCTCCCCGAGCGAGGGCTCCGGTCCGAGCGGTGTCCGAGTACCGGAGCAGGTGCTTGCGGAATTGCTCCTGTTCGTGGGCTTCCATGCCGAAGCCCCTGACGATCCGACTCTTCCGCAGTCCCTCAGAGAGGATGCGCAAATCGGACGCAGCGTGAGCTTCGGCCAACTGCTGAATCTCGACCCCCTGATTCCATTCCCAGCGAATGAAATAGAAGCCCGCGACCAACGGAAGCAGAGCTTGCAGCGTGATCGACCAGTCAATCGCCAGCATCAGTCCGAGAACCAGGAGGACTCCCACGATCTGGTACATTCCAAATGACAGCAGCGAGGTCAGAGCGGAGGCGATGGCCTCGACTGATTGCTGAAAGAGATTCTGGGCGGCACCGTAATCTCGCTGGTCGAGATCGCCGGGGCCAAGGCGCAAAATCTGGCGGTGGATCTGGGTGCGAAGCTGGGTGGTCGTCTCCTGGGCCAGGCTGGCTGCTCGAAACCGCATGCGGTTGAGACTCCAGGCTCGCAGCACCACCACCAGAATCAACACCACCACCAGAGTCGCTAGCGCCCCGCGATTGGTCCGCAGCGGGATAAACCGGCAGAGCGGGGTCCGAATCATCTTCATGACCGGGCAGTCATGCACCGGAAAATCCCGATGCCGCCACAGCGTCGCACGAATCCCGGTATCCTCGGCGACACCCTTTCTGTTCACAGCCGTCACGAAAGGCGTGAGTTGATCTTGGTCGGCAGGAGGAAGTTCAATCCGGCCTTGAAACGCCAGAAGGTCCAAGATGAAAAACAGGACACCCAAGCTGGCGGCTAGTGACAGAGCCGCCAACACAGACCATCCCGTCAGCAGGAGTCCACTGCCCTGAAACCACAGGCGTCTGACCGGCAGTCCGCGAAGAAAGGAGTGTTCAGTGGTCATCACGCGACCTCACGAGGCTCCGGGGCCACGCCACACATCCGATTCGACCTCATCGATTGAGGCTTCCCGAACAGATCTGGCGGCGCAAGCCAACAGCGGGCAGCGAACCACTGGTTCCCTCATGCTCTCTGTCGACCGTCAGACCAATCCTACGCGAGATCCCGATCCTCAAACAAGATGAATGCCAGCAGGATGATCGCAGTGACATAGCACAAACTGTACAGGGCGTTGAAACCGATGTACTCCGCAGGAATCGTCCGGTCCATGGCGATCGCAGCGGACATGTTGAAGTTGTCCAGCGTCGGCAGAATCGTCGCCAGCAATTGGGCGACGAACTTCACGAATGGGACATCTCTCAGAGCGGACTGCACCAGCACCGGGGTCAGGTGGCCAATCACGAAGATCGCCAGACAGCTCGTCACATTCACCAGCATCGGCAACCGCGTGGAAATCGCCACGCTGACCGAAGCCATGATGGACACTTCCATGAAGACTAGGGCCAGTCCCGGCAGGACACGCAGTGCGGTGACCAGTTTTTCCACGGATGTCATTGTCGCCGACGACTCCTTGGCATCAATGCCCGCCTTCAAGAAGAAGATCAGACTGACCAAGAGCAGGCCCAAAAACAAAATCATCCACAGTGTCGTCTGAGCGATCCCCAGATACTTCCCCATGATGAATTCGCGGCGAGTAATCGGCTTGGACAGCAATGTCATCGCAGTCTTGCCTTCAATCTCCTCAGCCACACTCAAGCTGGCCGTCCAGATCGCGACGAGCAACGAACAGATCAATGTGGTCGCCAGTCCACAGTCGAGAAACATTTTCGTATCGTCTCCCAAAGAGAAGAATGGAATGTAGCAGTTCGCAACCATGGTCAGACTACCGACTGCCAGCAGCAGCAGAAAAATCGGTTGGCGGACCGCTTCCTTGGTCGTCGCACGGGCGATCGAACCAGTCCGCGTGAAGTAGTTCACCCCAAACAACACCGCCAAGAGGGCAAACAGACCTCCGAAAAACCACCAGTAGTCAGTGCGCAACAAGTACCAAGCGTAACTCCACGTGAGTTCGTCCAGGGCCTCAAGATTTCCCAGTTGTTGCAGATCATTCATGACGGGTCACTCACTCGAACACAGCTGAGCAATGGATGTCGCCCGAGAATTCGGGCAGGGTTATCTGCATGACTGTACCCGCTTTCCGACGAAAGAAAAGCACCCCGTTCCCAACTACCACAAAACAGAACGGAACTCCGCTCGCCACAGCTCCTCATTCTACGGGTTAGGCAGACTTGACTGGCCATGAAAGTGATCGTTCGCGACAGGTGTCGCGCAATGCAAAACCCCCGGCAGGAACCGGGGGCGTGTGAGAGAGTCATCAGTCATCAGTCATCAGTTGTCAGTAGTCAGTGAGGAGAGAGTCCTTGCAGGATTTCCGCTCACTGAATGTCTGGCATAAGTCTCATGCTCTCGTG
>JAYTCW010000380.1:0-16362 GCA_043736295.1 Planctomycetota bacterium
AGATGTCGTGAGTAGCTCAATGCCTTCTGGGTGACGCAAGTCATATCCCTGATTAGAGTTACTTTTCAGATAGCCTCTTAGCCTGGACGTGGCACTAGGGAACGGCTTTGGGACTGGCGGTTGTGGGCTTGCGATCTGCGGGGGCGTTGGCCTTGATCCATGCGTCAAGTGCCGCAATCTGAGCGGCGGGGATCGCTACAGGTACTTTGGAGTTCGACACGATGTGCTGAATCACAGGCAGTACGGCGGCGTAGGCGGCCTTGACGGCGGGCCCATGCTGTCCGATGCCAGGACGAGCGATTTGATTCAGCAGACCCCATTTCAAGGTATTCGCCTGCGCTGCGGTCACGGGCTGAAAGCAGAGGTAGAGGTCCATGTTCGCATGCGGCAAGTCGGCGTTTTCCAGCCCCTTCTTCGCGGCCACCGCAGCGTTGTAACCCTGCGCGACTTCCAGGAGGAGTTCGGCTGTCTCGTGCAAGATCAACGGAACATTCGTGGTCCCATTCCAGCTCAGCTGGGTAGCAGCCCGCAAGGCCGAGGCGCGGACCCGCAGATGTTCGGTCGGTTTGGTGGCGGTGTCCAGCAGGGCGTCGATGAATCCCGACCCGCCGTTCAGGTCGAATGCCACTCCACAATCGCCCAGTGCTTCCGCGACGCTGCCGCGGAACCAAACTTTTCCGTCATCCAAGCCCTGTGATTCGGTCGCCAGGAGAGCCTTAGCGAGCGCGGCCCCGATCTCGTTCCGTTGCACAACGGACAAATCGCCGCCGGACACCCCGACCACGGCTTCACGCCCAATGCGGCCCAACCCATTGGCGGCATGGATCCGGCATTGCAGTGGACTGGTGGGACTCTCCAACACTCCGATGAGGGCTTTGAATGTGCCTGTGTACGGGACGGTCGAGGGAGGGACGACAACCGCCTGAGCGTTCAGCGATTCCAGCAGAATGACGAGGCCCAACTGAACATCCGGGTGGTGTGGCGGGTTCTCGGCCAGCAGTTCCACGGCCCGAGCGGTCATGGCCTTCAGGAGAATTAACTTGGGAGCAGGGTTCGTCAGCTGATTCTCGACAGGCGCTTTCGCCTTTCCAATCACATTCCTGTGGAGATTGGACAAATTCTCCGGCAGCGTCATCCGATCGACAAAGAGATTCGCTCCATCGACAAGTTCCTTAGTTTCCGCGTTGGTGGGGGCAATCGCCCGCAGAGCAGTTTGAAATTTAACCTGCCGACCGGAATTCCACTTCTTATCGTCGTCTTTGGTGATTCGTGGCGGGGCGTAAGACACGGGAGCGACCGCAGGCGGAGCCGCAGCGGGTGCTGGGGCCACGGGCGAAGCGGCTGCCGGATCCTGCGCCGAGACCTCTCCCGCGAGATAACACACGCTTAAGCATGCCAGCCCAGCCAGCCGTGAGGACCAAGAGACGACGTTTCTCAGGTTGCCGACCACAGAGCGTCCCTCGATTCCAAACACCAACCATGATCTCGCACCACGTCGAGATCGTCACTGTCAAATTCGTCATCGTCAAATTCGTCACCGTCAATTCCGACAACCCAAAACTCCCCGGAAACAGGGAACGGCCTCCCGTGGGGAGAAGCGAGCCCTGTGGAGATCGGATGAATCAGAGCGGGTCACGAATCCGAAGCCACTGTCAGACGATGCTCATTGACGATGAGTCGATGCCCATACGAATGATGGTTCCGAAGATCGACCAACCCAATGAGCGTAGCCCGCCGTACCCTATCACGCGTTGATCGGCACAGTCAAGTTGCTTGTGTTGGCCTCCGCACCAGTTACGAACGATCTGCCGACTTCCCCGGCGCAAGCCCAACACACGGCAGGGTCGCGTGGCAGTCAGATGGGTTTGAAACGAATATCCCGAGCCTCGTCAGTCGCCATCTCGATGGGGAGACTGTGTCTTTTCCCGAAGCCGGAGTTCCGCAGGACGCAGTCCGAACCCGCGACGCCCCCTTCTTCCCAAGTGACTGCCACAGCAAGCTTCTGAAATCCGCATTGCAAACCTTTCAAGTTTGCGTTCAGTGAGAGCGTTTTCAGGAGGCGGGCGAAAATAGACTCCCCGTAAGACGGCCAAGAAATGTCGTCCTAGTCGAGCGGCCAGACATCGCGTACCCAGAGACTTCCGAAGTCTCCGAAGACTTCGGAAGTCTGGCGGTCTGTTTCCACGGGCCGCTCGCCTGACGGGGAAATGGATTTCGACCTCTGGCCTTAGACATGCGGTTCTCCCGGCCCGGCATCCCTGACCCTCAGCGACTCTTTCAAACTGATAAAATCCGACAGCAGGAAAATCACTGTCAGAAATGCCAGGGCGATCTCGGTCATCGCCAGCAGTTTGGCGGGGACGGTCTGGGGAGTGATGTCACCAAAGCCGAAGAATGTGAAGTTCAGCGTACTGAAGTAGACGCACTCAAAAACCAGTTCGGCCCCCCGCAAGTGCGAGGCGACCGAGAAGCTCTGGGCGTCGATCGACAATAAACAGTAGTAATCGAGTCCGAACGACAGGATGATCTGGAACATGTTCACCAGCATCATCCACATAAACTTGTGATACGCCAGATTAATCCGCGTCGCATCGCGCAACTGGATCATTTCTTCGGCGATAAAGAACGTGGTCTTGGCCCAGCAGAGAATAACGATCAGCACTTTCATCCAGTCCACGGAAACATACCCGGTTCCCTGCACGCTGTAAGTGGCGGCAGCGATCAGGATGATGATCAGGAATTCGAGGGTGTTCCGCATGGGGATTTGGATCGGCTGACGAGGAGTGAAATTGATTGCAGGGGCCAGAGTAAACACCCGGTCGAGGTCGGTCAACGACGCTTGCTGTCGAATGCTCGCCCGACTCATTGCCATCCCAGGTTGATGGGCGATTCCAGTTTCCATCAGCCAGCGTTGATTCTTGGCGGCAAACTGCCCACGATGCGGAGGACTCGGTGTCATTGATTTCCACGGCGATGAGGAACTGCTCCATGCGAACGATTTCTGGACTCTGTTTGAGCTTGAGCCTGTGCCTCCTGGGTTTAGGAGTGTCGATCGCGTCGGCCGAGGCTCCGTGTGTCTTCCCGGTCGGCACGAAGCCTGCCGATGCCCGGCTGAAGCCGCTTCGCAACCTGAATGAGAAGCTGCACCCGTGGGCCGTGCCCGCCACGAAAGAGGCGTGGGAGGCAGAGGCGGGTCGCATTCGCGAGCAGATTCTGGTTTCGAACGGTCTCTGGCCAATGCCGGAGAAGACGCCGCTGAATCCAGTCCTTTTTGACAAGCTCGATCGCGGCGATTACACCGTCGAGAAGGTCTACTTCGCCAGCCGACCTGGCCACTACGTCACCGGATCGCTCTATCGTCCGAAGAAGTCGGAGGGCAAAGTCCCCGGCATCCTGTGCCCGCATGGACACTGGCCCGATGGCCGCTTTTATGACGCGGGTGACAAGGGGGCCGCCACGCAACTCGCCACCGGTGCCGAGGATTTTGCATCAGGAGCCCACTCCCCCTTACAGGCCCGGTTCGTGCAACTGGCTCGCATGGGCTGCGTCGTGTTCCACTATGACATGGTTGGCATTGCCGACAGCACCATGATCGGTCATCGCACCGAGTTCAACGATGTCGAGGCGAGTCTGCGGCTGCAAAACAAGATGGGGCTGCAAACCTGGAACTCGATCCGCTCGCTCGACTTCATCACTTCGCTGCCCGATGTCGACCCCGCGCGGATCGGCGTGACCGGGGCCAGCGGGGGCGGAACGCAGACCTTTATGCTGTGCGCCATCGACCCTCGTCCGGCGGTCGCGTTTCCGGCGGTGATGGTCTCCTCCAATATGCAGGGGGGCTGCCAGTGCGAGAACGCGGACTACCTGCGGATCGGGATTAACAACATCGCCATCGCAGCTCTCATGGCTCCGCGTCCGCTGGGGATGGTCGGGGCCGATGACTGGACCATCGATATCGAGACCAGCGGGCTGCCCGAACTCAAGCAGATCTACGGGTACTACGGCGTCAGCGATCATGTGGCGGCGAAGACCTACAAGCAATTCCCGCACAACTACAACCAGTGGTCACGTGAGCTGATGTACCGCTGGTTCGCGATCCATCTGAAGCTGTCGCCGACCGCGTCCGTCGACCAGCTCGACTTCTGGCCGCTGACGAAAGAGCAACTCACCATCTTCGATGAGCAGCACCCCGTCCCTGCCGATGCCCTCAAGGCTGATGCTCTGCGTCAAAAGATGACCGAAGAGTCGACCGCCGTTTGGCAGGCCCTCCTTCCGAAGACAAAGGCTGACCTCGCGAAGTACAAGGAGTCGATCCGTCCGGTCTTGAGTGTTGTGCTGGATCGCGGCCTTCCCGCGACGGAGGAGATCGTGTTTGAAGAGATCGCGACCACGGATGTCGGAACACTGAAGGTGCTGGCCTCGCGCGTCGGTCGCCAGACAGAGGGGACACAAATCCCGGTGTTGTCGATCTATCACCCCGACAAGTTCGATGGCCGCGTCGTCATCTGGCTGAACGGGGCAGGCAAGTCGGCTCTCTTCACCGCCGAAGGCCAGCCGATTCCGGCGGTTGAGAAACTGGCCGCAGCGGGCGTAGCGGTCTGCTCCGCCGATCTGTTCCTGACCGGGGAGTACTTGGGCGCGGGCGAGGCCCCGAGCTACAAAGTCGATGAGGGCTTCCCCGGCTACACCTTTGGCTACAACCGTCCACTGCTCGCCCATCGAGTACGAGACGTGCTGACGCTGATCAAAGCGGCGTCGCTGCATGAGGAAGTGAAGACCGTCCATCTCGTCGGCACCGGCGATGCGGGACTGCCGGTCCTGCTCGCTCGCAGCGTGATCGACAGCGGAGTGAGCCGCTGCCTGGCCGACCTCAACGGGTTCGCATTCTCCTCCGTCAAGGCCGTCGACGACCCGCGACTGTTGCCCGGTGCCTTGAAGTACGGAGGCATCGGCGGCCTGACCATCACAGCTGCCGAGGGTGAGACATCGCTCTTCGGCTGTACTGCTGCAAATGCAGCTGAGCTGGCGGTGTGGAAGCAGATATCGGAGAAGGCTCTGTCTGCGGAAACGCTCACTCCGGACTCTGTAGCGGAAGCATTGCTGAAGTAGCCGGGCCAGAGTGGGAGGGTCCACACCATCGTCCATCCCAGCCACGCTCGACTCTCGTCCGGATGCGGAGACCTGGTACCAATGAATCTGCAAGATGGCATGGATCAGGATGACCCTCCCCAATCCAAGCTGCGTAGGACTATCAAGGCGTGCATCTGGGGGGCCGTACTGGCCCTGGTCGGATGGCTGCTGGCTGGATTTGTTGCACATTACCAGATCATCAGATTGGGGAAAGATGCTGGATTTCAGCTGATCTGGAACAAGCCTGTTGATGCACTTCGACTTGGGAATACGCTCCATGTGAGCCATCACTTTGGGTTTCCCCAAATCGATACCGCATGTGCGAAAAGCCGAGACCGCTTCTTGCAGCTCGATGGCTGGCTGGGAAATGCGACAGCAGTCGGTCTTTCAGAGTTTGACGTTGACCGTGATGTCGTGAGGATTCTGAAACGCTCTGCCAGTCTCAAGACGTTGTCGTTGCATGCGGTGCCACTGACTCCCGAAGTGGTCGACTATTTGTGTGACTCGCCTCAAATCTCAGTCATGGATTTATCGTTCTCCACGATGGATGACGCATCGATTCACCGCTTGAGTTCAATTCAAGCGACTGGACTTCAATTTCGTTTTGGTAATCAGTTGGCAAGTGACACACGCTTCCACCTGCCGAGTCAAGTGGTCAACCTCTTTGTCTATGGCGATAAAACCCCGTCTCATTTCATCGAAGATCTCGGAAAAATGAAGCAACTCCAAACCCTGACACTGATGCTAAAGGATCATGAGTCCAAGGATCTGAGTATCCTCTGCTCCCTTAAGAGCCTCAAGCAAGTGCAGTTGATCGGCCCCAATGTGAATAACGCTTCCCTCGACGCCAGTTGCATCACTGCAAAGAATATTGAGATTAACGGGATCGCACCAGCGCGGGGACCACGGGGACAAACCCCCGTGGCGGGGAAGTGATTCGTGCCCTCTGGCATGAGGCCTCAGGTCTCATCCCCCCGCTACGCCAGGCACAGGATGCACTTCAAATACCCCGACTCTGGGCAGTGGACCGACACGGGGTGGTCGGGGGCGGCCCCTCGGGAGTCGATGAGGCGTAACGGGCGGTCCGCCGAGAGAGCCGCGTCAGCTAGCACACCCTCGAACTCCATTCGCGACACCAGCCCCGAACAGCTGCAGGTGGCGAGCAGTCCGCCGGGTTCGAGGACGCTGAGTGCCAGCGTATTGAGGCCGTGGTAGCCACGCAGGGCGGCATCGATCTGGCCGCGTGCTTTCGCGAGTTTGGGTGGATCGAGGATCACGACTTCGTAGCGGTCGCCTCGGTGGCGGGCCTGTTCCAGGTACGTCCAGGCGTCGGACTTCACAAACGTCGCCCGTTCCGCAAGGCCGTTCCGCTCCGCATTGCCTTGGGCCAATTCGAGCGCACTCGCAGAACCATCGACACCGGTCACGGAAGCAGCTTCTCCCCGAGATAACGCCGTCAGAGCGAACCCGCCGGAGTAGCAGCAGACATCCAGGACTTTCCGCCTCGCGCACAGCTTGGCTACAGCGAGCCGGTTGTCGCGCTGGTCGAAGTAGAAGCCGGTCTTCTGGCCGTGGCGAATGTCAACGCGGTACTCGACCCCATGCTCGATGACGGTCAAATCGCTCGGTGGCTCGCTACCGCGGACCAGCCCGTCACTGGGCGGGAGCCCCTCTTTGTCCATCACACCGGTGTCAGTTCGCCGCCAGATCCCAGCGGGCTTTAACAGCCTCTGAAGCTCCGCAGCGATGATCGCCTCTCGCTGGAAGAGCGCGAGGCTCGTCCACTGCATCAACAGAAAATCGCCATAGCGATCGACAGTGAGACCGCTGAGGCTGTCCCCCTCGCTGGAGATCAGGCGGCACGCTCGCAGCTCTGGCCCGTCGCCAAACAGTCGCACGCGACTGGCAATCGCCCGCGCCACGCGCCCGGCAAAGAACTCGTCGGTCAGCGGCTCGTCCTCCTTCCACGAGTAAAGCCGCACCCGGATCGCACTCCCCGGATTGAACAGCCCCCAGGCAACGAACTTGCCCTCCACCGTCACCAGCCGCACAGCTGCGCCGGGAGCGGGCATGCCGTCAATACGACCAACCGACCCGACGAAGACCCACGGATGGCGATTGATCGACGGGAGGGCCTTATTCGGACGAAGCCAGACGGTCGGGGGGGCCACAGCGGGAGCCTCGTATTGTAGCCACTTTCGCCAGAACGTGGGGAAAGACTTCCGAAGTCAGGCGATCCGCTTCGAAGACATCGCGTCGCATCTAATCGGGCGGAGCGTTACGGCGTCGGGGCATCGACTTCTTGCAGATAGGCCAGCAACCGATCTCGCTCGCTGGTGAGGTGCCGCACTCGCAATTGCGACCGCACCCGGGTCCGCAACTCCAGCCGATGCACCGGCTTCGTCAGAAAGTCATCCGCCCCAGCTGCGAGGGCCTTCTCGATGTCACCCATCTCTTTGAGAGCGGTGATCATCAGGATCGGAATCAGCTTCGTCGCCGGGTCTTTCTTCAGCTGGGAGCAGACCTCATACCCGCTGAGCTTGGGCATCATGATGTCGAGCAGGATTAAGTCCGGGTGTTTGGCCCGAGCCACATCCAGAGCCTCGCGACCATCCACAGCCATCAGAATCTCGTGCCCCTCATCCGCCAGATAGGCTTCCAGAAGTTCGCGATTCTGCTGATTGTCGTCCGCGACAAGAATTCGACCAATCGGGGGGGTGTCACTCATGGCTCGATCTTCCTTCACTGCCGTCCGTCCAGAAACATCTCATGGACCACAGCAGCGGAGTATATCGGGAAGCGAGCCGGGTGAGAAATCGAGCTGGGTGGAGTGACTCACCACGGGGGTGTGTCAGAAAGGTCGGCAGCCTGTTTTCCTCTGCCCCCTCTCCCCACTGGCAACGTGAATTTCAGATTTAACGTCGCTGTGGGGAGGGGGCCGGGGTGAGAGGCAGAGAAGAACCCCTCGTGGAGGCCCCCTCACCCCCCACAGTCACGATTTCCCTGCCCGCCCTGACTACTCGCGGGGGAGAGGGAGTAGAAGTTGGCTGCCGAACCATTTTTCCTGACGCACACCCACTCACCACTGATCGGGTATGCCGCTCACTCACCCCCAAGCAGGCTCGGTGGCTCCGCTGGGACTGACCGAGTACGGCAGCCACAGCAGGCTGACCGCGTCGATCGTGGTGTCCGATTTGCGAGGCTTCACGTCGTACTCCGTAACCTTCACATCGTCGGGAAGCTCTTCGGTGATCCGGTCGATCTCCGATTGGAGTTCCGTTTCGAGAGCTTCGCGGTCAGCCTGGATGGCCTCGACCGTCTCTTGGGCGCGGGTCACATCCCCCTTCTGCTCAGCGGCCCGAGTCGCCGAACGGACGCTGCCAGCGGCGCGGGTTACGTTGGTGGCAGTGGCGAGTTTGCGACCAAAGAGCGCACCCAATACGGAGGTGCCGAACTGCACAGCTGCAGTGAGTGTGGCCCCCGAGGACTGGGCCTTCTCGCGCTCGACGGCCTGCTCGGCCTTGCGCTGGCGTTCCTGGAGTGTCTCGATCTTGGAGCCGTACTTCTTGCGGAGCTTTTCGATTTGCAGGTCGCGCTCTTCGCGGGCTGCGTGTTTGAGTCGAGCCTGGAAGTCGCCGAGCGTCTCGCCCGCTTTGGCATACTGGCCCAGTGCTTCGCAGTAGGGCACCGTGAATGTTCCCTCGCGGTAGAGCGAGTTCTTGAGGCCGGTCTTCCACGAGGTGTACTGCTTCGGCTGCGACAGTGCAGAGGCCAGCGTCTCGAACCTCGCCCCATCGACCGGCTGGCGAGCCAGAGCGAGATCATCGGGATTCACATCATCGGCTTCGCTCCACGGATCGTCCGGGACTCCGTCGCTCGTGACGGTCAGGCGCGCCACATTCTTCCAGGTGTCGATCCCGGCCTTCGCATCGACGAAGTGCATCCGAGCTGTGCCGAGCAGCGCGGGGCGATAGACCACTTCGTTCGTTTTCTTCGTGATGTCCGCGAAGATCTGCCGGATATCCGCTGGCAGAATCGGAGCGATACTCCCAGCTGCGGGTGCGGCGCTGACTGGAGCGGCCACGGAAGCAGGTGATGGAGTGGCGAAGACCGAAGGGGACGCCGCTGTCGTAGCTGGTGCGGAGATTGCAGGAGCGGCTGCAATTCCCTTGCGTGAGGCCATCAATGCTGAGATCTGCTCGCGCGTCAATGGGCCGCGCAGGTACGACATCGCCCAGCGCGTCTGCATCACGACCGGGGCGTCCTCATGCACATTGTTAAGCAGGAACACGCGATTGCCCAGCCCGCTGAGAATCCGCTCGACCTTCTGGCGATCGAAGGTCGCTCCGGCTTGCGATGACGCACCCTCCAGTCCGTCGAGGACTCGCATTTTGTCGCGTTCAGTTTGCAGCCGACCGAGGAACCATGTCCCGGCATTCGAGAGGGCCTTGTAGTCGAGGTCGACGGGGTTCTGTGTCGCCAGGATCAAGCCCAGCCCATACGCGCGGGCCTGCTTGAGTAGGGTCAGCATGGGGATCTTCGACGGCGGGTTCGCTGTCGGAGGCAGGTAGCCGAACACTTCATCCATATAGAGCAAGGCCCGCAGGCTCGATGTCCCCGACTGTTGCCGCATCCACGAAATCATCTCCGTCAGTAGCAGCGTGACGAAGAACATGCGTTCGTGATCGTTCATGTGGGCAATCGAAATGATCGACATCCGCGGCTTGCCGCTCTCCGTATAGAGCAGCCGCTGAATGTTGAGCGGCTCGCCCTTCGTCCACGAGGTGAACGCGGGCGAAGCGAGGACGTTGTTGATCGTCATCGCCAGCTTGAGCCGATCCGCAGCTGGGAATATCTGATCGACATCCATGATCCCGATCTGGCGAAACGGCGGGTTCTGCACCTCGCGAATCAGGTTCGCCAAATCGAGTGACCGCCCGGCCCGCCAAGCACTGTCGAGAATGTTCGACAGGTAGATATGCTCGCGACTTTGCAGCGGGTCGGCATCCAGGTCGAGCAGCGTCAGCAGCCCGCCGACCGCTGCCGAGATACGCTCGCGCATGGCGTCGGCGCTGTTGAGAATCGCCGCTGGCGGGGCGTCGAGCGACTTCAAAATCGTCAGTTGCAGTCCAGCGTCGCTGCCGGGCGTATAGATCGAGACATCAACCGCATCGCGAAAGCGCTGGATGCGTTCCTGTGGCTGGTCCCAGTCGGCGAGGCCCTTCTTCCACAGAGCCGCGCGGTCAGCTGCGAATTCGTCCTCGGTCATCCCCTTGCGAGATGCCTCATCCTTCTCGACCCACGGGCGGAACTCAGCGGCGCTGAGTCCAGGGAAGGTGAGCATCAGGTTGCCGAGGTCGCCCTTGGGGTCGATCACGATCGACGGGATCCCATCGATCGCCGCCTCTTCGAGCATGGCGATCCCGAGGCCCGTCTTCCCGCTGCCAGTCATCCCGACGATGACGGCATGCGTCGTGAGATCCTTGGAGTCATACAAGATCGGATCGGTGCCGGGTTTCCCTGCCTCAATGTCATATGACCGCCCCATGTAGAAGACGCCCAGCTTTTCGTAGTCGTACATCTTGGAAGTTCTCAGTCGTCAGTTTTCAGTGGTCAGTTCATCAATGTTCCCAAGCTTCGCTGGGGAACACCTCTCCGCGAAACTCTGCTTCGCCGCGTGCCAATCGTCGCTCGACCGTGAGGGAAGACTTCCGAAGACTTCCGAAGACTTCCGAAGTCTTTGCGTACCGTGAATGTCGAGACGGTTCGCCCACCTTCTGGCGAAGGTGGCTACCCCGCCGCGCGTTCGGCTAGACAGCCACACGGCACTTGACCTAAAACACCGCCCGCAATGGACTTGGTTTCGGATCGGGGCCTACCGTATCGCAGATCATGCGGGTGCGGCAAGTCGGGTCGGAACAGATTTCGAGGTGGACACGGGAACGTGTTCGCAGATCGTGGAGCAATCGCCATGGATGGCCACTGGATTCTCGCCCAAGCTGGCCCCCGTGTGGGGCAGCCGATTGATGAGGCTTTGCCCGGAACTACCGACACGGTTCTGCAACCCGTTCCGGAAGCGATGGCGCGGACGGCTGAGTTGCTGGCCAAGGATCCTCGGTCCCAATTAAGTGCCGGAGCCGATCAGCTCTCGGAGTGGTATCACACGGCTCTCAAATTCCTCACCGAGGAGGGCATCGGGTTCGCCTTCAAGCTTCTCGCAGCTGTGGCGATCTTCTACTTCGGCCGCATGCTCGCCCGGATGGCGACCCGCATCGTTTCCGAAATCATGGAGCGGGTTGGCACAGATCCGATCTTGGTGAAGTTCGGGGCCAACCTGCTGTATTGCTCGTTGCTGGTGATGATCTCGATCGCCTCGCTCGATCGGCTGGGAGTTCCGATCACGTCGGTCACTGCGATGATTGCGGCTGCTGGTTTTGCTGTGGGCCTTGCGTTGCAGGGCTCGCTGGGCAATTTTGCCGCGGGGATCATGTTGATCGTGTTTAAGCCGTTCAGTGTCGGTGACGAGATCGAAGCAGGCGGCGAGACGGGGATCGTCGAAGAGGTCAACATCTTTAACACGATCATGCGCACCAATGGGAACGTGAAGATCATTATCCCGAATGGGCAAGTCACGACTGGGACGATCAAGAATTTCACCGCTCAGCGGATTCGATTGATTGAGCTGAAAGTCGGCTGTGGCTATTGCGATGATTTGAAAGCTGTGAAGGCGTTTCTCGATAAGCTGGTGCGGGGCGATGTCCGCATCGTGACGACCCCACCACCGACAGTGGCCGTGGCGGAGTTATCCGACTTCAGCGTGATCTTCAACGTCAAATGCTGGGTCGCGACCAAGGAGTTCGGCGACGTGCGGTCCGCGCTGCTGGAGCGGATCAAGCTCGGGTTCGATGAACAAGGCTTCACATTCCCCTACCCGAGTCGCGATGTCTACGTCCATCAGACCAACACCGGAATCGCGAAAGCCGCTTAATTCGACTGTTGCGGAGAGGGCGAATTGAAGGGCAGTAGGCCGAGGGAATTGGCAGCATTCTGCTCCCATCGAATCAAGAGTCGACGGGCACGGTTGGTCCAGGAGTAGCCGCCACCTCTGCGATCCGCTGCCTCCTCTGCGGTGTACACTGTGCGTGGGAAGATGTCACACCGCAGTGGGTGCCGAGTGGGGCAGAACGGAGCGATGCCAGTCGGAATGCCGTCATGGCGATCAAGTCCTGTTCACTTCACAACCGTCGTTGGCACTTCAATAAATACGTCCATCTGCTGCCCGATGTAGATCGAGTCGGCCCCGGAGGTGACCTCGTAGAGGACCTGTAATACGCGGGTATCGACACGCTCGGTGTTGTCCCCAGTGAGTGACTTCTTGGGCAGGACGAACGGTTCGACCCGCACGAATTTTAAGGGGAACTTCTTCTCGCCATCGCCGCGCAGGATGCCGGTTGCAGCTCCGTCTTGCCCGAAGCGAGAGACATCGTGTTCATCAATATCGACACGCACATGCTTGCGACGCACATCGCCCAGCATGATGAGCGCCTTACCACTCAGGTTGTCAACCGCCTCACCGGGACGGACGCTGACTTGCAGAACTTCCAGCTCGACGGCTCCGGCCTCGTCCATCAGTTTGGGCATACGCACCAGATGTCGATCGAGCTGGGTCTTCAGCTGGTCGACTTCCGCCTGTGCCAGGGTGACCGCGGCACGGGCGATCGCCTTGTCGGCTTCCCACACCCCGGCTCGCAGGCGATCTTCTTCAGCTTGGATCCGATCCACTTTCGAGCGGGCAGCTGCGAGCATCTGTCGACTGGTGACGAGCGACGAATCGGTCGTGGCCTTGTCCTTCGACAGTCGTTGTTGCCGGGCATATTCATCTTCGGATTGCAGGACCATCGCCTCGGCCTCTTGCCGCTGAGCCACAACCGGCGGGATATCCTCGGGACGAGGCAACTGTTCTTGCTTGGCGAGTTCGGCCCGAGCGCTCGCGAGTTGTGCTTCACGAGCCACGATCTGGGCGCGAATCTGCCGGGTGTCGAGTTCAAACAGCGGGTCGGTGGAATGGACTCGCTGGCCGACCTTTGCAATGACGCGGTCGACAATCCCTGGTAGCTGGGTGCCGATGGAGATGTTCTCCGTCGCGGCTTCCACCAAGCCTGCTCCCGCGACGCGGTTTTGGTAGGGCGAGGATGCCGGGGCAATCGGCGGCGGGGTTTGCGGAACCTCGCGCTGCCGCTGGTGAATGTGATTGACGCCGAATGCGAGCATGGCCAGCGCGATGACGGGGAGAATGAGTTGTTTAAGCATGGGGAAGAACGTTGAGGGTTGAGGGTTGAGGGTTGAGGAAAGCCCACCGGTGGCGACCGGTGGGCTTCCTCCTATTGATGACTGACAACTGACAACTGACGACTTTCCACTTTCTCCACCAATCCATCCGACATCGTGACGATACGATCGCCGAGATCGAACACGCGATTGTCATGGGTCACGACGATCACGGCTCGGTCCGCCCTGACAGTGACTCGCTTGATCAGGTCCATGACCTTCCGCCCCGAATGGGCGTCCAGCGATGCAGTCGGCTCATCGCACACCAACAGTCTTGGCTCGTGGACCAGTGCCCGCGCAATCGCGACTCGCTGCTGCTGGCCCCGGGAAAGCTGCGAGGGCAGTGATCTGCTGCGATCGCCTAAACCGACCTCTTCCATCATCAGCTGGGCTCTCGCGACCGCCTCACGTCGACGCATCCCGCGAATGATGAGAGGCACCGCCGCGTTCTCCACAGCTGTCAGTGAGGGGATGAGGTTGTACTGCTGAAAGACGAAGCCGATGTTTTCTGCTCGGAATCGCACGAGCTGGCTGCCTTTGAGTTGTCGGCGATCCTGCCCCAGCAGGAACACTTCGCCAGCAGTGGGGTCGAGCAGGCCGGCCATGATCGAGATCAGAGTCGTCTTGCCGCACCCACTCTCACCGACCAGCAGTGTCATCTCCCCGTATCGGATGTCGACATCCACACCGCACAGGGCTTGGACTTTCGTATCGCCCGAACCAAAGTCCTTGGTCACGCCGCGGCAGACGACGGCGTACTGGTGAGAATCGGGAGTGGAGGAGTTGTCAGTCATCAGTTGTCAGTTGTCAGTTGTCAGTGAGGATGGAGAGTCGTTGGAAGTCAGTGCCGGGTCTTACTGAAGACTGAAAACTGAAAACTGACCACTTCCGTCACTTAAACACCATCGCGGGTTCCAGAACCAGCACTCGCCTTAAGCTCAGCAAACTCGCCACGATGATGATCACTCCCACAGCTGCGCCCGCCAACGTGGCCACCTGCCAGGGAACCCACATCCCGCGCATGTCGGGGTGGCCGCTGCGTTCCACCGTCTCAAAGAACAAGGCGGAGAGTCCCAGTCCGATGCCGTATCCCATCACGCCGACCACGGTCGCCTGAAACAGGATCATGCCAATCAGTCGCATGTTCATGACGCCCATCGCCTTCAAGCTGCCAAACTGTTTGAGGTTATCAATGGTGAACAGGTAAAACGTCTGCCCGGCAATCGCCGCTCCCACGATGAAACCCAGCGTCACCGTGATCCCGAAGTTGATCGGAATGCCGGTGTTGTCGAGGAAGTATTGAACGTTGAGCCAAAAGAAATCGTTCCACGTCATCGCCTTGAGCCCGGTCTGCTGGGCAATACGATCGGCCAGCTGATGATGATCCTGACCGGGGCTGGCCTTCACGAGGACGAACGAGAGCGAATTCCGTTCGCGGGGAATGTATTGCAAGGCCTGGCTGTAGCGAGAATAGATCACGGGCAGTGTCTGAAACGGCGGAGTGACTTTGCATGTCCCGACAACGACGGCCCGCCGGTCATTCATATCGAGGGTTTGGCCCAGCCGGACTTCCTCGCCGGGGAAGAGCCGCTTGTATCCGTCCTCATCCACAATGACCCCATCCGGTCGCCGCAAGTCGAGATAGCTCCCCTTCAACATTTCAATCGGGGCCCCCGCGAACGAGGCATCATCCACGCCGACGAGAATCCCTTGTTTGAAGTCACCGTTCGGAGTCCGGATGCGGACCATCGCCTTGGACAGACGAACTGCCCAATCGACGCCCGTGACTCCCCGCACCTGGTAGAGTCGCCCATCTGGCATCGGGCGGATGTCGTCGAGGTTCTGCTGTTTCAGGTCCATGACCCAGACATCTGCCGCCGAGATGTCAATGATCTGACTCGATGTGCGTCGCATCAGTCCGACAAAGATCGCCAGTTGCTGGGCGATCAGAACGGTGCCGAAGGCCACTCCAAACACGATGCCGAGATACTTCGTGCGGTCACCAGTCAGCATTCTCCAGGCGAGCCAATTCATGGTTGCACCTCGGTGGTTGCGGTGTCCGTCGGGAGGGCGAAGCTGGGGAGGGCGAAGCTCCTGCTGAGCCGCGAGTGAGAAACACCGTCCTCCCCTGGCAGCGGCTCGGCAGAAGCCTCGCCCTCCCGAGCGGCCCCAGCTGCGCGAATGCCGCCGAGACTGAACGAGGTGATCTGCCGCGCGGTTTCTTCGATGTCGAACATCCGCTGAAAGGTCTCCTCCCCGACCAGCAGCCGCCCAATCGGGCGGTGATACCGGTAGAGCAGACATTGTGCCACCACGCTAAAAGCCAGTCGCTGCCGCACGATCAGTGGGGCGTCACCTGGCAGAAACTCCGAGACGATCGCCAGCAGTTGAGAGAACATCGGGGAGATGAACTCCTCCACCAGAGCCTGGCACGCCGTTGACGGTCGGGCCAGTTCCCGCATCATCAGTTCAATGTGCCATGAAGGCGTGTCATCAGCCAGCATCATCTGCACCATATGTGCGATCATGCCCGCTAGATTCTGCTCCGGAGAGCAGTCGAGCGGCCAATCGAAATGGACCACCCCCTGCTGGCAATGAGCATGCTTAACGGCCTCGATGTACAGGCGTCTCCTATCCCGAAGTGGTAATGAATGGCCGCGATGTTGACGCCCGCCAACTGGCAGACCTCGCGCACTGTGGTCGCCTCAAACCCTTTTTCAGAGAAGGTTTGCCCGGCCACGTCGATCAGTTTCTGGCGAGTGTCATCCATCCCAACATCCGATTCAATTAAACGATTGATTCATTACTGAAGTTTTGCATTTCACCCCGCCGCTCTGCAATAATGCTCACAAAGGGATTGTGAAGTGATTGGCGCAAACGACCCAGGGAGGGCGCAGCCATGCC
>JAYTCW010000381.1:0-8719 GCA_043736295.1 Planctomycetota bacterium
CGAAGCCCCGATGACCGAGCTGCCGCGCATCGTTGAGCCGACGAGATGGAAGTGCAGGCTGTAGCGCCCTAGGACGCCCTGCTTGCCGAGGTGACGGAATTCGGCATAGCTGATGGAGCCGGTGGAGTAGCGGTGGTACATCGTATGGCCGCGTTCACCTTCGGGATCGGCGGACTCGACGATGACGTTGCGGCTGAGGTTGGCGACCTCGCCACGGAACTCGCCCTCGCCCAAGTGGTCGGCGACGAGTGGTTCGTCAAAGGCGATCAGGGTGCCATCAATCGCCGTGATCGTGCGCGGCTCGGTGGACCGCTCTTTGTCATGATCGGCCTCGGTCGCAGTCACGAGGATCTGGTCGCCGACCTTCCAGCCAGTGACCGGTTCGGCGAGTGTGACCTCCTTGGCTCCCTTTGTCGCCATCGCACCGAGCTTGACCCACGAGCGATTGAGCGGCGCTCCATGAAAGTCCATCCGCCCGCCACAGCAGACGATGGCTGGACACGACTCCTTATTCATGCCGGGAATATACGTCAGCCGGATGAGAGCCTTGTGGCTGGCAGCCACCGGTTGCAGCGCAGTGCCGACCAGCAGCGATGCCCTCGGGGCTTTGGGATCGACCTCTTCGAGGTGCATGTCGCAGGCGAAGCCTTCTTCATCGGTGCTGTCGGTCGCCTCGATCTTGATGAGGCCGACGTTGAGCTGGGTCGACTTGTCGGTCGCGAATGAAACTGTCCCTGCCACGAACAGCGCCCGGATGACGAGCGACTCGGGGGACTGCACGTCATACGTCACGGTGTGGCCCGGTCGGATCTGCACCTGGACTCCGTGGCCGGGGACTTCTTTCCCTTCCCAAGTGGTCGCGCTCGACCACGCCCCCGACTGGACACTGTGGATGAGCTTCACTGGGGTTGTGGCGGGTGGCTCAGCTGCCCAGATCGCGCGACTCAGAAACGACACGCACAACAGAATGAGGCCGAGGGAGCGCAGCATGATCGGGTACTCGGTGAGGAAAGTCGTGTGTGCCGTTCGGACCCAGCGGAGAACGGATCGGTTCTGGATGATATGTTGTCGACCGGTGAGACGCTACGTTCAGTGAGTGTCGCATGGGCTCAGCCCACGCTGGCCAAGCCGTTTCAATCGCTGACCACGGCATCTAGCGTGGACTCAAGTCCACGCTACGACACGATCACCGCGTAGGGAGCTTACCGCGCCGTGCCAGCACATCGAAGTACACCTGCCGAATGCGGGCGGTCATCGTCTGGTGGCGGAATTGGTCGGTGAAGCGGCGGCGGCCTTCGGTTCCAAACTTCTGGCGTTGCTCTTCCGAGCAAACCAGCCGGATGATCGCGGTGGCCAATGGCTCCACGCTATCGCGGGGGAGCAGGTAGCCGGTGGCTCCGGGGAGGACGACCTCGCGAGCCCCGCCCACGTCATAGGCCACGACCGGTTTAGCAGCGATCAGTGCTTGCGGCAGCACGCGGGCTAAACCTTCCCACTGGCTCGTATGTGCCACGATATCCATCGCTTGGATCAGCTCCGGGATGCGAGTCGGTGGGACCAGCCCGGTGAATACAAACCTGTCGGTCAGGCCCAACTGGGCGATCCGCTGCTCGAATTCCTTTCGCAACAAGCCATCGCCGACGAACAGGAACCTCACCTGTGGACAGGCCCGTACGATCGACGGAGCGGCGGAGAGCAGGAACTCGTGTCCCTTCAGATGAAATAATCGGGCGATCTTGCCGACCACGATCTCATCGGGCTTCAGGCCGAGTTCCGTTCGCACGTCTTCGCGGCTGCGGGGCGGATGCAGAAACGGCTCGACATCAAAGCCGCTATAGATGGTGGTGAAGCGGTCTCTCGCTGCGACACGGGCGTGGACGTACTCGTCCGTCATGTCGTCGGCGACGCTGATAAAGTGATCGGTCCAGCGACTCGCGAACCGCTCGGCCTGTCGGTAGATCCCATAGGCAATGGGGTTCTGGCCGTAGTGAAACGCCGCCCCGTGGATCGTATGCACCGCCGGGATGCCGAGCTTAGCCGCAGCTGCCCGCCCGATGATTCCGGCTTTGGAGCTGTGGGTATGCACCACATCCGGTTGGATTTCTCGCAGGAGCCGGAGTGTCTCCTGATAGCTCTTCCAATCACGCAGCGGGTGGAGGCTGCGGCGCATCTCGGGGACGAGATGGATCGGATAGCCACCGGCCAGCGCGCGGGGTTCGAGCGAGCCTTCTGGTCCGAGGCCCGGTCCGGTGATCAAGTGGACCTCATCGCCATGCAGAGTGTGCTGGTCCTCGACTGTGTGCAGAGTGTTCTCTTGTGCCCCGCCGATTATCAAGCGGGTAATCAGATGCACCACTCGCAACGGACGACCCAGCGGTTGGCCCGCGTTGTGGGGAGGGGCAGCACCGGTCGTCATGTGTAGATCGCCCGGAGCGCATCATGCCGACTGGCATACAGCGGCCAGATGGTCAGCAGTCGCAAGTCATTCAGCGACTGGTGCATCTCGGGCGAGGCTCCACAGAAGACCGCTTTATCGGTCGCCTTGCGCAGGAAATTCGTGATCGCATCAAGGATCAGCGTCCCCACCAGACGTGACTGGCTGAAGTCCACGATCACTTTGCGATAACCGTGTCCGACAATCAGCTCGTTCACTCGCCCCGTCTCGATGTGGACATCGTGGTACTTGAAGCTCTGGTGATCTCCCATCGCGATCACGATCAGCGTGTCGCCCCACGTCTCGACCTTGAAGATGCGGTTCTGACTGGTCAGGAACTGCACATTCGGCTTCCCAATCGACTGCGGCGGAGGCGGAGGCGGAGGCGGCAGCGAGGAGGCAGCTTCGACCACCACTTGTGTCTGTGCGATCTCCGGATAGTGAACCCGAACGAGGTAATCGCCGATCTGGAGTTCACTCCCTTCCGGCAAGGCCGAACAACGGACCGGCTGCCCGTTGACCTTGATCCCTCCCTTGCCCAAGAGATCAATCACCCACAGTCCCGAGGGCAGTAACAACAGGCTGCAATGCACGCGGGAGATCCGCTCATCCGGAATCGTGATGCGGCAGTTCTCATCCCGACCGATGAGGGTGATGACCCGGTTGATCGGCCACAGCCGCCCCTTGGCCGAGGTGTTGAGCAATTCGAGTTCTGTCTTAGGCAGGGCCCCGAACTCAACCCGCACGTCTTCACGTGCCTTAAACTCGAGCGGTGAGGGGACCGCCTGATCCGCGACCCATTTTTCACCCTCTAATTGCACCCAATGGGTACCGACGCGAAAGCGATGTCCCGCAGAAATCCATTGCGAGGCGGCAGGGGGGGAGATCTGCGTGCCGTTTGTACTGATCAGATCCAGACAGGCCACACGATTGGCGAAGACCTGCAAGTACACATGTCGATAGGCGACAACCTCTTCCTGAATCACCAGATCGCAGTTACTTCCTCGTCCAATGACGGCGAACGGACTGGTGATCTCTTGGGTATTGACTACCTGGCCCTTGGCATTGGAAACGACCAGACGCAACGGCTCGATCTGGCCGCTGGCATATCGCAACAGGGCGATGATCTGGTCTTCCATGGGCGACAACACAAACCGGTGACAGACGCTGATTTCCACTCGATTCATCACCGAGGAATACGATTATGGAGACTGGGTTCGCAAGCGTCAATTCGCTGACGAAATTCCAGAGTTTCGCTTCACCGTGGAGGGCGGGGGAAATACCCACGACTCACCGGTCCTCGCGAAAACCGGGGGATCGCCTGCTTCGGGAGGGCGAGGCTCCTGCCGAGCCGCTCGCGCGAGAAAACGTCCCCCTTGGCTCGCGGCTCAGCAGGAGCTTCGCCCTCCCGAACTGGCTCGCCGCAACCTCAAGACTTAACGTGGACCGGGCACGACTTACCAGGGCCGGGATTTGCGATGTGTGACACCCACTTGGGAGCGGGCACTGCGGGGCTGCGGACCAGAAGCAGCAGAACTCCTGACACGATCACCGCTATCGGGACTTCGACTTTGAACTCGATGCGCCCCGTTTTCCGCAACACGGACAGCAAGCTAGTCATGACAAAGAACGGCCCCACCACCAGCGTGACCTTGTCGACTCCCCCAATGACAAACGTCAACACGCCGACCACCGCCAGCCCGAGCGTCCAGATCCAATCAATCGCGGGTGCGAATCCCAGCGTGGTGAGCAACCAGCCCGTCCCAATCGTGATGAGCAGGATCGGCAGCAACAGTGTTTTTCCAGAGGGCACAGCGCGGCGGAGCCGTAACCAAAGGAAGCCGTCGGCCACCCGCCCGAAAGCCACACCCTGCGAGCCGACCTCTACACCCCGAAGGGGTCGACACATCACAGCCCTGGGTCGCGACCACCGGTCGCGCACCCTGGGTCAGCACGCCTCGCGGAACGAACCCTGAAGGGGTTCCACACCTCGCGAGCGAGTGTACAACCCCTTCAGGGTTGGGAGCAGCTGCGACCATTTTCCCAGGGTGCGCTCCTGCGTCGCGACCCTGGGCTGTAATGTGCAACCCCTTCGGGGTACAGAGGTTTTCAAGCCATTGGAAATGTGCGCAGTGCGCAAACATTTTTGGGGTGAGTCGTACGGAGCCCTCCGTTTCGATGGAGGCGTGCAGTGGGATTACGCATGGCTGACATCCTCTGGTGTGTGGAGAGAATCGTCAACGGTGAGAGCAATTCCCCGTCGCGTCAGCCTAGAGCAGTGTCGGTCGTTGTTTTGACACACGCCCTCAGCCGGAAGGAGAGAGGGAAGTTAGCACTGTCCAGACGCGAGAGGGAACCGATTTATGATTCGCTGATTCTCTTCCCCTCGTTCTGCTCCCCATCGGTCTGCCAAGCAGGCCCCGCTGGCGGCTTGGCAGAACGATGAAGAACGAATCGGGTGCTGATATGGGGGGCGTTTTGACACACGCCTCATCTAGCGGGAGAGGGGAGTTACGCAGTGTCCAGACGCGAGTGGGAACCGATTGTGATGAGTCAGGAATCTCAATCAGTCGCTCACCGCGATCGACAAGCGTCCAGCATCAATCAAGTCACTCTACAAAAAAAGAAATGGCGAGGATGGGACTCGAACCCACGACCCGCGGCTTATGAATCCGCTGCTCTACCAACTGAGCTACCTCGCCGAGGGTCGACAGCGGGTCTGCTGTCGACGAGAAAGTTTACCACGACCCGCCTAGACAGCAAGCGTGGACTTTTCAAGAGGACCCGAGAATATTCGAAGCACGAAATCATAGGGCCAGCGTCTGGAGCATCTGAGTGTCATGCAGACGGGTCTCTGGACGTGCCCACGATTTCATCGGGGAGTTTCTTGATTCCTGTTTTACCCTTCCCGACCTCCCTGCTATCATCGGACAATGTCGATCCGTATTCCCGTTCTGCGGGTGAGGTCGTCTGAGAATCCTGCTTGCTGGTCCACATCGCCTTCCGAGGACACCCGCCATGCCGAACACTCCCGCCTTTCCGTCCCGCCGTCAGTTCCTTAAAGCGGGCACACTCGCCACGGTGGGCGGAACATTGCTGTCAGCACTCAGCCCCAGCGCTCTCTACGCAGCTGGCGATGATGTCTTGAAGATCGGCATCGTCGGCTGCGGTGGTCGTGGCTTGGGAGCCGCAGGTCAAGCCCTGCGGGCCGACAAGAACGTCAAGCTGGTGGCGATGGGCGATGCCTTTGCCGACAAGCTCGACCAGGGGCTTAAGGCTCTAAAGAACGACAAAGAGATCGCCGACAAAATCGCGGTCGACGACGATCACAAGTTCACCGGATTCGACTGCACCGAGAAGCTGCTGGCCTCGGGCGTGGATGTCATTCTGCTCTGCTCGCCGCCCGGTTTCCGCCCCGCTCAGATGAAGGCAGCTGTGGCAGCGGGGGTTCACGTCTTCTGCGAGAAGCCGGTGGCGGTCGACGCTCCCGGAGTGCGGACAGTGATCGAGGCGTGCCAGGTCGCCAAGGAGAAGAATCTCTCCGTGGTGTCGGGCCTCTGCTGGCGGTATCACCCGGCGGTGATGGAAGCCTTCAAGCGAATGCAAGATGGGCAGATCGGCAAGATCGTGGCGATGGAGTGCTCCTACAACACCGGTTTCCTCTGGAACCATGGTCGCAAAGAAAACTGGAGCGACATGGAATACCAGATGCGGAACTGGCTCTACTACACGTGGCTCTCGGGTGACCACATTGTCGAGCAACACATCCACAGCATCGACAAGCTGGGTTGGGCCATGGGCGATCAACCGCCAGTGGCCGCGACCGGAACGGGAGGACGACAAGTTCGTGTCGAGCCCGCCTTCGGTCACATCTATGACCACTTCGCCATTCAGTTCGAGTACGCTGATGGCCTCAAGGGCTTCAGCCGCTGCCGTCAGCAGGGCGGTTGCCAGAACGATGTCTCCGATCACTTCTGGGGCACCAACGGCACCTGCCACATCAAGAGTGACAACACGAGCATCGAAGGCCCGAACGCTTGGTCGTATGCCTCGCCGGATGGCAAGGATCACAACATGTACCAACTGGAGCATGACGCCCTGTTCGCCAGCATTCGCTCCGGCAAGCCAATCAATAACGGCGAGTACATGACCCGCAGTACGATGTTGGCGATCCTGGGCCGCATGGCTGCCTACACCGGCAAACGGATCACCTGGGAAGAGGCGATGAATTCCAAGGAGAAGCTCGGACCCGACAAGCTGGAATTCGGACCAGTTCCGTTCCCAGAAGTCGCCGTTCCGGGTGTCACTCAGTTCGTGTGATGGCAAAGGCTCATCGCTATCCATAACGTTTGTCAAAGGGCACGTGATCCACGTGCCCTTTTTGCATGCGGTGAGCACATCATTCGAGCTTGCTGGCAGAGTTTTCGTGGGGATCGGGACAAGTCTCCCTGTGCGGGAGCAGCTGTTGACGGGCACCGGCCTCCCCACTCTGTCAAGCTGGCAGTTTTGTTCATGCTGGCGATCTGCGACACTACGAATCGCTGACCCTATCCGCAATGCAACAAACATGTTGCATTGAACTGGCCCTCTCGAAATCGAAAGGGGTACGGGCTTTGCACAAAGATCGCCTGCCGGTTCCGTCTCTGCTCAGGAGTGCCATCATGCCTGTTTTTCGTTGGGGGAGCGCCTTCGACGCCTTCCGCGATCTGGAGCGGGAGATGGACCATCTTCTGCACAGCGTGAACATGGCCTTCGAGGGACTACGGATCGGGCGGCCGTTTCCAGCGGTCAACATCTATGAGATGGAGCGGGAGTATCTGCTGACTGCGGAGTTGCCGGGCACTCGGGTGGAGGATCTTGACCTGAGCGTGGCGAATGGCGTCCTCAAGATCCGGGGCAGCCGCACCCCTTCGCCCGAGATCGCCGAACACCAGTTCCGCCGCAGCGAACGAGTCCAAGGGCAGTGGGAGCGCAGCTTCACTCTCCCCGAGCGGGTGCAAGAGACCGAGTTGCACGCGGAGTTGCAGAATGGGGTCTTGCTGTTGCATCTGCCCAAGGCTCCATCGACCGTGCCTCGGCAAATCCCGGTGAGCAACGGACACAGCAACAGCCCGCTGTCGATCGAAACGACGGGAGAGCGCTCATGACCAGAAGCATTCGCCAATCAGTGGTCCCCCTGTTTTCTGCTCCCTCTCCCCCACGATCGGCGCAGCTGTCAGAAGTAACTTGACTGTGGGGGAGAGGGCCGGGGTGAGGGGGTTCTCCCATGCCCCGTCACCCTGATCCTCTCCCCTCGCAATACGTCTCCTTGTCGATCCACGTCATTCGCGGGAGAGAGGGGAATCAGAGGCGACTATCCAAAGGCGAAAGAACTCCTCATGACCCCCGACCTCAACCCCCGCCTCCCCGAGATCACCTCGCGTCCGCAGGAACTCCCCGCAGTCGCGGCACCCACTCCGCCACAGCACTGGGTCTGCACACCGCCAATCGACATCTTCGAGACTCCCGAAGGTCTGGTGCTGAGGGCCGACCTGCCGGGAGTGACCGCCGAGACGCTCGATCTCCAGGTCCAGGACAACAAGCTGACTCTACTGGGCCGCGTTGCCTCCCAAGCCCCCGCCGGAGCGACCCTGATCCACCAGGAATACCACGTCGGCGACTTCGTCCGGTCATTCATCCTGAGCGATGATGTCGACCACGAACGCATCTCGGCGAAGATCTCGAACGGAGTGTTGGATCTGTTACTGCCGAGGATTGCCAAGGCGGAACCTCGCAAGATCCAAGTGCGGGCGGATTGACGTAGAACGGAATTCATTCCGTTCCGCCGCCTTGGCACCCGCTCCCCCATACTCAAGGTCTTGTCACAAGCGTCACATCCGAGAAAACCTCTTGTGCCGCTGGCACACCGGTAGTCCTGAAGCGGACCAACTGGTGCTACCCCGCTCATGACCAAAAGTTTCCCCAGCTCTGGGGCTGACGTACTGCGAGGCCATCCTTGGAATTGGCTTGCCGTGACTTCAGCACAGCAATCTCTTCCGCGATAGCCGACGCGAATTCTGGTTCATCTTCGTAAACGGCCAGAACCTTTTCCATTTGTGTTATTGCGAGTTTCAGGTGGCGATCAATGTCGTCGATCGGCCACATGTACGTTCGACCAAGCAATATGAGCAAGGCTGAAGCCGCACGGATTTCGGGTTCATCCGACTATTTGGGGGGATGGTCATTGGCGAGATTTTAGCCTTGTAGGGTGTACTTGGTGTGGTGCAGGGTGAGGAGTCGTTCCTT
>JAYTCW010000382.1:0-13507 GCA_043736295.1 Planctomycetota bacterium
CTGCTCCACGTCCTTCAGGAAGGCAGCCACCTGCTCCTGCGACGGAGGCAGCCCCGTCAACACGAGACTCAACCGCCGAACCAACGTGTGGGGCGCAGCTGGCTCCGCAGGGCCAAGGTTCTTCTCTTCGAGTTTGGCGAGAATAAACCGGTCGATGGGATCATGCGACCAATCCTGATGCGGAAGGGTCGGCACTGGCGGAGCATGCACCGGCTGCAGGCTCCACCACCCAGACCGCTCACGGAATTGCTCGTCCCACGACCCAACTGCGGCACGAGTCACCGGCTGGTCACGAGGGTCGGGGGCCCCACGACGGACCCACTCTTCGAGGTCGGCAATGGCTTGGTCCGGCAGCTTGCCTGACGGCGGCATGTTGGTCGCTTCGTCCTTGTATCGAATCGCTTTCAGCAGCAAGCTCGTCTCGGGTTGAGCAAGGCCAATCGCCGGTCCCGAATCGCCCCCTTGCTTCACTCCATCCCGACTGTCGAGCAGCAGGTTGCCACCCAGCTTCTTCGCCTCAGCGGCATGACACTCGTAGCAGTGCTTGACCAGCAGTGGCCGAATCTTCTGCTCGAAGAACTCAGTGTCATCCTCCGCATGCAAAACACCCGCACTGACCCACAACAGTCCCCACAGCACCACGATGTGCAGCGAGATGAACTGTGATCTGGTTCCGGCGATGACTGGAATGCGACCCATGCGGACGAGAACCTTCAGAGGATGCAATCCGCGATCAGTGAGGAATGCCACGACCTGTTCACTCCACCTCTCGCAGACCCAATCGTAGCCCTTGATGTGATCGTTGGATACCGATTGCAGACCAGGAGTCCCACAGGTGGTCAGCGCTCTCCGACGGCCTGATCGTTTCGGATGTCACTGCATGATCTCCGACACCACGTTTCCATGCACATCGGTGAGACGGAAGTCGCGGCCGGCGTAACGGTAAGTGAGTTGTTCGTGGTCGAATCCGAGTAATCGCAGGATCGTGGCATGCAGGTCATGGACGTGAACGCGGTTCTCCACGGCATTCCAGCCGAGTTCGTCTGTGGCCCCATGGATCATCCCGCCTTTCACTCCGCCCCCGGCGAGCCACATCGAGAATCCATAATGGTTGTGGTCTCTGCCCAGGCCCACTGATGAGACGCCGGGAGTGGGAATCTCGACAGTCGGGGTGCGACCGAACTCGCCGCCCCAGATCACCAGCGTATCGTCGAGCATCCCTCGGGCTTTGAGGTCCCGAAGCAATGCACCAATGGGCCGATCACACTCGTTGGCCAAGTCGCGGTGATTCTTTTCCAAATTGTCGTGGGCGTCCCAGGGCTGTCCGGGTCTCTGCCAGATCTGGACGAACCGCACGCCACGCTCCAGCAGCCTGCGACCAATCAGCACTTGGCGTCCATATGTCGTATCACCGTACATTTCGCGAACCGCCTGGGGTTCGAGAGTCACGTCGAACGCGTCGGTCGCTTCGCTCTGCATGCGGTAGGCGAGCTCGAACGAATGGATGCGGGATTCCAGTGGGGCATCCTCGGCTCGAGCTGCGAGGTGCCGCTGATTCAGCTCCTGCAGCAGATCGAGTTGGCCGCGCTGACGTCCGGGCTTGAGAAAGTCGTTGCGAATGTGCTCCACGAGTTTCTGGGGTTCGGTGTGCTGCGTGTCGATGTATGTTCCCTGAAAGGCACCCGGCAGGAAGGCCGATCGCCAGTTGCTACTGCCCGTGGATGGCTGCCCGCCGGGGCACATCACGATAAAGCCGGGCAGGTTCTGGTTCTCGGAACCGAGCCCATAGGTCGCCCACGCCCCCAGGGCCGGGCGAGCCTGTCGGCCATCACCGCAGTTCATCAACAGATACGAAGGTTCGTGATTGGGGACATCGGCATACATCGATCGAATCACGCACAACTCATCCGCCGAGCGTGCGATGTGAGGAAAGATTTCGCTGATCTCCAGTCCGCTTTCGCCATGTTTTGCGAACTTGAAAGGCGAGCCGAACGCCGCTCCCGTCTTGCGCTCGGTCCGCTGCGAGGTGGGGAGAGTCCGCCCGTGATACTGCGTCAGGATCGGCTTGGGATCGAATGAATCGACATGCGAGACCCCCCCATTCATAAACAGATGAATGACCCGCTTGGCCTTCGCGGCAAAGTGCGGCCGCCTGGGCGAGAGCGGGTTCGAATTGGCGGTTGATTCCGATGCAGCGGCTTCACGCCCCAGCAGGTCAGCCATGCCGAGCCAGCCGATCCCCAGGCCAGAGCGGGTGAGAAGTTCGCGACGTGTCCACATGGTAGAAGCCTCATTCTGATGCACGCGGGACGTGTCGAGGAGAATGACTCCCTTGTGGGCCAGTCACCCGAGAGACACATCAACTCTACGTATTGAGGCTGTGGCCTGCCACATCGGGAGGGCGAAGCTCCTGCTGAGCCGGGAGTCAAGGGCTATGTTTTCTCGCGAGAGCGGCTCGGCAGGAGCCTCGCCCTCCCGGCGGAAGCAATCCGAAATTCAAGCCATGATAAGACGCTAATCCACGAACATGAACTCATTCGACAGCAGCAACGCTTGCAGGTACTCCTCCCACGGTGAGAAGAAGACCGCTGCATCTTGCGGAACCGTGTCGTTTGAATTCACTGTCGTGAGGTATCTCTTCCCCAACTCCGTTTCGCGGGCAGTCGCCGAACGTCCAAACAGAGATTGATACGCGGCATCAATCTTCTGCTCAACGGTCAAGTCGGATTTGGAATCGAGTCGAGCAGCCAGGTGTTCGACTTGCCTTTTGAGAAACGGGCTATTCATCAGGAACAGAGCTTGCTGTGGCACGGTGGTCTGGTGTCGTTGTGGACTGGACGCATCGGGGGGAGCGAAGTCGAACGTGCGCAGTTCGCTGGCCAGGCTCTGGCGATCGATCAGCCCATAAACCGAACGGCGAGAGGAGAGTGCAGGTTGGAACAACTCGACACTCGGGCCTCCCATTGTCAGATCGAGTTGCCCGGACGCCGCGAGCATCGCGTCACGAAGCGACTCCCAGTCGAGTCGCCTCCGGTTCATGCTCCACAGTAACAAGTTCTCGGGATCGGCGAGTCGGGCAGCGGCATGGGTACTCGGCTGGCCCATGACACTCTGTTGCTGATAGGTGGAAGACAGCATGATCTCGCGGTGCAATGACTTGAGCGACCACTCCTGCGCGATGAACTGGCTGGCCAGATGATCGAGCAATTCGGGGTGAGTGGGACGCTCACCGCGCAGTCCGAAGTCACTCGGAGTTCGCACCAGCCCCGCACCGAAGTGATGCATCCAAACGCGATTCACAATGACGCGGGCCGTCAGCGGATTGTCAGGCCGTGTGATCGCCAGAGCCAAGTCGAGGCGACCACTGCCGTGCGGGAAAGGCTGGCGATCAGCTGGTGAGAGTGCCGCCAGAAACTGCCGCGGTGCCAGTTCGCCGGGATTGCTGGCGTTACCGCGGATAAAGATGTGAGAGTCGACAGGCGAGGGAGCGTCCTCCAAGGCCATGGCATGCGGAGCCGCACCCACTGAGCCAATCCAGTCGGTCACCAGCCGCTGCTTCGCATGCAGTTGTTGCTGGGTCGTGGCGTCGACGAACAAAAATTCATCGACATCTCCAATGGTCAACGTGAATGGAGAGTCCGCCCCCATAAGCAATTGGCGTAGCTTTTCCCACTCGGGGTCCGCGAGTTGTGTCGCAGTGGGTGTCGCTTGCAGTGTGTCCTGCCAGCGTTGTCCAGCTTCATGGAGCAGTGTGCCATAGAGTTGCGAAGCTTCGGCGAGATTGTGGGGAGGTGAGTTCGACAAGGCTTCGACGACCACTCGATTGATGCGAGGTGCTTCCTTCGCGAGCATCCGCCACTCCACGACCAGCTGACTCACGTGTTCCGCGAATTCGGCCGAGATCGAGGCGGGATCGGATGGATTGACTGGAGCCAGCCCCGCCTGGTGCTTGGCGAATCGTGCGAGTTCGTGCCACGGAGCGAGGACCGGGTCGTACTCCTTGCGTGACTGCTCCAGATGCCGTGCCCAGCGCTGCGTCATGACCGGGTTTAAGTCCTTGCTGGCATCGATCAAGAACATCACTGCCAGGAAGTTCGCCTGCACCGGGTCGTGCTGCCCGGCCAGCAGATACTCGCCCGCCCGTGATCGCATCGAGGTCGTCAGCGCGGCCTGCTGTGCCCGCAGATACTCTTCCAGCTGATCCGAACGCGACTGGAGTTCTGTCAAATACGAGGCATATTGCGTCTGCCACGCAGCGGGCAACATGAGCGGGGGCAGGCGGGGCTCCCCCGAGTTTGCAAAGACCCCGTACAGGCCGTAATAATCCCGCGTGGGAATGGGATCGAACTTGTGGTCATGGCAGCGAGCGCAGCTGACCGTCAACCCCAACATCCCTCGCGACACCACATCGATCCGGTCGTCGATGATGTCGGGAGTGCTGTTCAAAAACCGCTGCCCCAGAGTCAGGTATCCGAGTGCCGCCAGCGAGCGGCGATCCTCAGCACCCTCCGCAAGTAACAGGTCTGCTGCCAGCTGTTCTCGCACAAACTGGTCGAAGGGGAGGTCGTCATTCAAGGCCGAGATGACGTAATCACGGTAGGTCCACGAACTCGGATAGCGTGGATTTTCGTTGAGCCGGACATAGCCTTTCGTGTCGGAATACCGCGCCACATCGAGCCAATGCCGCCCCCAGCGCTCTCCGTATCGAGGAGAGCTGAGCAGGCGATCGATGACACGACCAAAGGCATCCGGTGCGGAATCGTTCTCAAACGCGGACACCTCGTCAGGAGTCGGTGGCAACCCATGCAGATCGAACGTCGCTCGGCGTATTAGCGTCTGACGATCTGCCGGGAGACTGAGCGTCAGGTGGGCCGCTTCGAGTCGCGCGAGGATGAAGGCATCGATCGGTCGTGAGACTCGCTCTTGTGCCTGCACTGTGGGAACCACCGAAGCGAGAATCGGTTGGAACGACCAATGATTTTTGGCAGCCTCGGCAGTGACCCCGCTGTTTGCTTTCGCAGGCGGAGCAGCCTCTTTCGGCCAGACAGCTCCCTGTTTGACCCAGCGTTCCAGCGAGGCAATCGCCGCAGCGGACAGCTTCCCGCTGGGCGGCATCTTGGTATCGCCGCTGTACTGGATCGCTTCAATCAGCAGGCTTTGTTCGGGTTCCCCCACGACGATCACCGGTCCATTGTCGCTGCCTGCGAGCAGCCCCTGGGCAGAGTCCATCCGCAGGCTCATCTCCTGCTTCTTGGCCCCATGACACGAATAGCAATGCTCGATCAGGATCGGACGGATCTCGCGTTCAAAAAACTCAACCTCTGCCGGATCAATTGGCGCAGCGATGCTCTGTGCGTATCCCAAATGGCTGTGACACCAGCACGATGCCCACAGGAGAATTCCGGTGATGAGTTTCCGTCGGTTCAGCATCAGCTGTCATTCCATTCCGTTGGGCGAATGTTTCTATTTGACTCGATGCAGCGAGTGAGTCCCCCTGTTCTGCCTCTATTTCATCATCACCTGAGCAGGGTTGATCGCCTGATACTTGCCCTTATTGGCGGTGATCTCGAACGCCTCCGCGACCGACTCAATGCCATGCAGCACGTGCGTGATCGTCGGCTTCAAGTTGACTCGCCCCGAGGCGACGAGACGTACCGTATGCTCCAAGTGGGCTTGCGTGCTGATGTCGGGAAAGAAGTATCGCAAGCTGCGCTCGCGGAGCAGATCGACATCGAGTTCCAGCGGGCTGCCGAACCAGGAAACGCCGATGACCTTACCGCCAGAGCGGGCCGCATCGATCGCTTGGCGGAGCGTTTCGGTGCCAGCGAGGCCCTGCTGGGGACTGCCACCAGCACATTCGAAGACCACATCCGCTCCGTTCCCTTCAGTGAGGTCGCGGATCGTCTCTACGACATTACATGTCTTGGCGTTCAAGACAAAGTCAGCCCCCAGCTGCTTCGACATCTGGCACGATTCATCGCGCACATCGACCGTAATAATTCGCCCCGCCCCGCTGATACGGGCAATCTGCAAGCACTCCAGACCCATACTCCCCTGGCCGAAGATGACGACCGAATCCCCGATCTGAATGGAGGCGGTCTCCACAGCTGCGACGCTATCACTCAGCGATTGCAGACAGGCCCCTTCACTGTCGGAGATGGCATCGTCGACTCGAACGAGAGCGATCTCCGGCAGCAGCGCCACCTCACTGAAACAGCCGGGCTGGTCGAATCCGATCACGGGCCCTTTGCGGCACAGGGAGCTGCGCTCGGACAGGCACAACGGGCATTTCTCACACGGAAGTTTCGCCCGCGCGGCGACACGATCACCGACTCGATAGCGAGTGACTCCCGGTGCGACTTCGATGATCTGGGCACAGAACTCGTGTCCAAACAATTGGATCGGTGCGTCCGCCTCCAGCCGCCGTTTCACGCGATCATACGCCAGCGTGCGGATGCCGAAAGCGAGTTGGGCCTCGGTGACGCTGGGCTGCACGCAGAGAGGCTCGACGAGCACATGCCGAGGTCGCAACGTGGGAAGGGGAACTTCTTCCAAACGAAAATCGCCGAAGCCATAGAATTGCCAGGCTCGCATGGGTGTTGTCCGTTCTGGGTGTTTCCAATCGAGGGGACTTCGTCAGAATTCTTACGAATTCTGCGACAGCCTCGTGAACTTCTGCAAGCTGTGACAAGTCGGATCGACTAGGCCTCGATTTCCTCCGGCGGACATCACGACCTCGGCGACGTAGACATCTCCGTGGGAATCAACACGGAGATCATGCGGTGCGAAGAAGTCTCCGAGAGCGGTCGGGTTCTCCCCACCGCCCCAGCGAGCCAGCAGCTGGCCTGCGGAATCAAACACACTCACGCGCCCCCCGGTCGCATCGGGTGTGGGAGCTGTGGTGCCAGGCCACATCCCGGAGCGGTAGCCCAGTTCGGCGACGAACAGGTGCCCCGCAGCATCGAAGGTCACCTGACACGGGCGGGCGATGTCGGTCCGCTCGCTGAGGAATTTTCCGTCGGGCGAGAAGAGCTGGATGCGACTGTTCTCTCGATCGGCGACAAAGACGGTTCCCTCGCGATTGATCGCGATTCCATGCGGCACATGGAACTGCCCCGGCCCGCTGCCCGGCTCCCCCCAGGACAGCAACAACCGACCCTCGGGCGAGAACTTGTGGACGCGGGCGTTCCCATAACCGTCGGTGACGAAGATCTCTCCATCTGCGGACAACGCGACGTTCGTGGGAAAGTAAAACGGCTCTCCCGCCTGCCGAATCGTGCGATAGTCGATGCTGGTCGCACCGGTGTTCGATGGCTTCCCACTGGTGCCGAGCGTCAACAACAGCTTCCCATCGGGGGCGAACTTCTTCACGGTGTGGTCGAGGTCATCGGTGCAGTAGACCATGTCGTCCGGCCCGATGGTGATCCCATGCGGACGAGCAAACACGCCCTCGCCCCAGGAGGTCACAAACGACCCGTCGCGATGGAACACCATGACGGGATGCTCACCGCGATTGAACACAAAGACCCGATCGCGTGAATCGATCGCGACGGCGGTGACTTCGTTCCAGGTCCAACCGGCGGGGACTTGGGCCCAATGGTCGTGGGCGTCATACCGAAACAGCGTTTCTGGTGAACTGCTCATGCGAGAAGTTCCTCCTGCTCGATCTGAGCTCGCTCATCCGGAGGCTCCGGCAGCATCCAGGCAAATGCCGCTGCGGGAAGAAACAGAAATGCCGAATAGAAGAGAGCCATGCGGTGATCGCCGACTTTCGAGAACATCCCAAAGAACACGGTTCCCAGACCCGCCATGATGCGTCCAAAGTTATAACAGAACCCTGCCCCGGTCGTTCGCAGGAGCGTCGGAAAGAGTGGCGGCAGATACATCGTAAACAAGGCAAACGCCCCCTGGCACATCCCGATCGATGCAATCCCGTACCACAGTCCCTTGCGGTCGAGTGGTTGTGAATAGGTCATGAACATCGTCACAAAATAGGCGAAGAACAGACAGGCGATCGCTGTTCGATACTTAACCCACTTCGCGAGGAATCCCGCGAGGAAGTTCCCCGCTATCGAAGTCAGCATCAGCAACCACAGCATCCGGCTGGCAAACTGTGTCTTCTCTTCTTCCGTCCACGTACTCAGCTCTGGAAGATTGCGCAGATGCTGCTTATGCCAAAACATAAACGCCCAGTGCGCTGTCAGCGAAAACGTGCAGACAATCAAGGTCAGAATCGTAGTTCGTCGAATCGGACCTCGAAACAGATCAAAGAAGCTCGGCTGGGCATCCGATGACCGAAGCTTCTCCGCGTGCCATTCCTCGGGCTCCGGGACTGCCTTTCGAATCCACAACACAATCAGAGCGGGCAAGATCCCGACCAGAAACACCGTTCTCTTTTCGTAGGCCGCCAGCAGGTAACTCGCCAGCCCCGCTAGCATGAAACCCAGATTGACGGCCGTCTGCAACACAGCTGCCATCCACGGTCGCCACTTGCGGGGCCAGGTCTCCGACAGCAATGCCGCTCCCACCGCCCATTCACCCCCGATCCCCAAGGCCGCCAAGAATCGAAAAATCAGCAAGTGCCACCACGTCTGAGCAAAGTACGACAACCCGGTAAACCCAGCATACGTGAGGATCGTCAGCATCAGCGCGCGGCTGCGACCCAAGCGGTCGGCGATCCGTCCAAAGAAACTCCCCCCCAGTGCCCAGCCAATCAAAAACGCAGCCTGAATCAATGAGCTGTAATACCCGACCTGCGGATCTTTCTGGGGGAAATGCAGCAGTTCCGCCACAAACGGCGCGGCCACGAGGACGTACAACTCGATATCGAGTCCGTCGAACAGCCACCCGAGCCACGCGGCCAAACCCGACTTGACCTGCTGCGGCGAAAGATCGCTGAGGCGCGTCACATCGCGCGAGACCCCATCGGGGGTGACTGACTCGGAAGGCGATTGCATGGCAGACAGCCCTTGGTCTTGGGAAAAGCAGTTGGCCCGAATTTATCGCACACTGTTCAGGCCGAACAGGAACCTCCTGGCGATTTCACAGCTGGCTTTTATTTCAAGATGCGACTCGATGCCACAAGACTGGATATCGGACACTCCAGCGACTTTGTGAACTCAATGCCTCACATACGCTGTTGGCTTGAGCGTGGAGTGTCGAAGAAAGAGCGTCCTTTTTCGGAGAAAAAGGCGACAAGCCACAGCCGTGCCGCTCTCGGATCATCGGGCTGTCCAAGCCAACAGCCGCTCCAGATCGCCGAGTTGCTGCAACATCCGCACGCGAGAGAGCGAACTGCGGGTTCCGAAGGCGGGAGAGTAGGCGTGGTTGTGATCGACGATCGTGACGGCCTCGACGAGATCATCGAACGTCCACGCGGTGCGACCTCGCGACGCTGCCACCCACTTCGTGATCCACAGCATCACCGACACGACGAGCACCATCGTTCGCATCCCGTCGATCAGCGACTCCCCATAGGCCGCCCGCCCGCACAGGTGCAGGCCCTGCACCTTCACTCGCAGATAGCGAGTCAGCAGCGCCTCCATCTCGGGAGTCAGTCCACCGCACGACTCGTCGAGTGTCGCGAACGGGACAGCTGAGAGGCTGCGATGGGGCGTGGGGGTGAGTCCCTTCCCGCGAGCGAAACGAATTCCGTTCCAGAAGAAGCCCCACCGCATGCCCCACGTCGGCTTCGTGGCCAGCGTGTCATGCCGGGCGTACTGCCCCGCAGCCAGCCGGAAGAGTTTCAGTCCGGTGCCGGTCGGCGGGGGCACGGTCGTATCGCTGATCCGGTGTTCGCACTCCGCATACAGCAACTCGATCATCGCCGTCAGCTTCTCGTCGCTCAGATGTTTGAGCGGTGCCTGCTCCAACAGCGAACCCCACTCCAACATCCGCCGCAGCCGCAATACTAGCGGCGTCGCAGTGATCTCCAACATCGCGTCAAGGGCATCGACGCACTCCAGGAACTCGGGCCAGGCGACCTTCTGCCCTGACACGAGTTCCGACGGATCACTCCCCGTGTAGTTCTTCGGCAGAACCAGTCGGGCGAGTTCGCGTAGCTCCGACTCTTGCTGCGCCACAGGTCGACCGAGGTTCTTCACGACCGAGGGGCAACTGAACCGCACACTGACCGTCAGCCCCTCCCCCGCCGGATGAAACGCATACGGGTAGATGCGGCACGCCAGCGGCTTGGCAGGCTCGCCGAACTTGCCATGAATCCGGCAGAGCCCGCGCTCATCGAGAAACACACACGCCCCGTCCTCGCGCGTCGCCAAACGCTTCTGCCCGCGTGGACCATCGGCGACGAATAGGCCCTTCTCGGCAGGCCAGTCGGGCAGATCGACCCATTGTTGGCTCACGATCCGCTGCTCCTCAGCGTCGCTGATATAGATCGCATGCTGCCGACAGCAGCCACCACAATTGTGACAGCTCCAGTTCTGAATTGTCGGAAGCTCGATAGACCGTGGGGGCATGGTTGCGTCAGTAGAACGGAATTGATTCCGTTAAGGATGTGTCGAGAGAACGAGTGATGTCCCTGATTGCCGGGAAGTTGGTCAATTGATGCCGTGTCATGGATGGCGAACCGAAAATCGAACTGCGAGCGACTCCCTCGCCCGTTCGCAAAGCCCAGCTCCCACACTTTCGTGCAGGCCGCGGCCGTCCTACGGGGTGTCGCTCGCCTGTTCGACACGACTCATCAACCTCCCCGACTGGAGTCGTGTTTCGATCAACGCCCCAACCGACACCGCATTCGCCTGCTGAATCACCAAGCCAGTCGCGGCGTTGCTGGTGATGCTGTACCCGCGAGAAAGAACCTTCAGCGGGGAGAGGGCATCCAGCGTCGCAGCCAGCCGGGTCAGAGCCGTGTCTCCCCGCAACAGGCGGGCCGCTCCCGAGCGGGTCAGGCGTTGGCCATCGTCCTCAATGCGTGATCGGAGTTGGGCGAGTTGTCGCAGCGGATCAGCGAGCACCGGGCGGCCACTCAGCGACTCCAGTCGCCCCCCTGCCGATTCCAACCGATTCTCCAGCACCCTCCGCAGCCGCCGCTCGATCTGTGCAATCTCGCCGAGTAGCTCAGCGGCATCGGGCACGACAATCTCGCCCGATTCCGAGGGAGTCAGCGCCCGTCGGTCGGCCACGAGATCACTGATGCTCACATCGATTTCGTGGCCGACCGCGCTGATGATCGGGATCGGACAAGCGGCAATCGCGCGGGCCACGACCTCTTCGTTGAAGGGCCACAAGTCCTCCAGACTGCCACCCCCGCGACCGACGATGGCCACATCGACTCCCTCCAGTTCGGGCAGCAGTCGGATGCCACGGGCGATCTTCTCAGCCGCTCCGTCCCCCTGCACGGGGACGGGCACGATCACGATCCGAGCTGCGGGCCAGCGCCGCAGGATGATTTGGAGCATATCCTTCACGGCGGCCCCTTGCGGACTCGTGACCAGTGCGATCCGTTGGGGAATGCGAGGCAGCGGTCGCTTTCGTTCGGGAACAAACAGACCCTCCGCCGCCAGCTTCTCCCGCAGCTGACGAAAGGCCAGTTCGAGCGCCCCGATCCCCTCGGGGACCAGTTCATGCACGACGAGTTGGTATGTCCCGCGAGAGGGGTACAGGTCGAGTGCCCCGACGGCCACGACTTCGAGGCCGTCCTTCAGTTTGAACTTGAGCTGCCGGGCGGTATCACGCCACAGGACGGCGCGCAGCTGGGCACTGTTGTCCTTGAGGGTGAGGAACACATGTCCGTTGGCCGACTGGCTGACATTCGAGACCTCACCCCGGATCGCGACGAGGGGGAAGTGATCCTCGACATGCGACTTCAGCAGTCCCGTGAACTCAGAGACACTCAGGATGGGGATTTGCTGAGGCACGCGAAGGGACTCACCGTGGGATAGGCTTCCAGCCTGTCATCTTCGTCTATCCGCAATGACAGGCTGGAAGCCTATCCCACGCTGCATCACAGTCCGCGAGACAGCACGAAGAGCCCGAGCAGAATCAGCGCCATGAAGAACAGGATCTGCAAGAACAGCCGCACCGACTTCCGCATGATCGTGGGCGTCGACTCATAGCGGGTCGCCGTCCAGACCAGGCTGACAACGGCGGCGAGCGGGAGGAGATTCAGCGTGTACATCATGTTTCGGCCTTCAGGTGTCGTGAGCGGCGAGTGTGCGTTTTGGCAAACGTAGCCACCTTCGCCAGAAGGTGGGCGAACTGGGACTGACGTTCGCCGGTGCCAACAGTCTTCCGAAGTCTGACCCCCCCGCGTTCTGGCGAACGTCACTACCCCGCAGGCGTCGGCACGGGCTCATCATCATTGATCCCGTACGCTGGCCCCTCGACGGCATCCCAGACGGCCAGCAGGTTCATCAGCCCGGCGACCCACACAAACACCATCGCCAGTTCTTGGTACTTGCCCCGTTCGCGGTGCCACTCGACTTCCTCGATCGGGTTCAGTGGACAGGCAAACCAGTTGAACACCGATCGCGGAATCGTTCCTCGAAGTTCACCGATGTTCTGGCCCTGCTCGTCTTCCAGCGAGCACGCGACTGGCTGCTCTCGCTCAGAGCGAACCGGCTGTTCGAGCCGGACATTCGGTTTCAATTTCAGCGTGACCGGCTGCCCGTCGAGAGTGCCGGAGAACTGCCCCGCGATCGCGGGACCATAGTCGTTCTCAGAGGGAATCAGTGACAGCGTGCCGGTGACTGGTTCCGATCGATTGCCCGTCGGTTCACGCAAATTCACCTGTCCGGTGAAGGCAAACTCCTGTGGACCGGGGATCGTATCGAGCGGAGTATTGTCCTTGTCGTAGTAGCGTCTGGCTTGGTACACAGCCCACAGCGAGGGGATCCCCACTCCGGCCTGGCCAGCGAATTTGAGGACGACCGCTGTTTGCATATGCCCTTTGGCGGGAGCCTGCAGCGCCTTCCAGTCCGACATCGCCATGCCGGTCCACCACGATCCCCACACGCAGGCGGCAAACACAAACGCCTTAAAAAACCGCTTCTGATACAGGTGTCCCGCACCGGGGCAAAGAAACGCCAGCACCCCCGCGATGACGGGGTTCTTGACATCGACGGGGGCAAACGGTGCGGTCATGGAAGGGCACTCGGACAATGGTTCGACACGGCAACAAGGATTCTAGGGATTCGTTCCGAGTTGGGCTAGGTGCGACCACCCGGTGACACCGCCCGATTCAGTTGCCGCATCCATCGCGAATCGGAAATGAATCTTGTGAGGTCCACTATCGACGAGGCCCGACCGCCGAATGAGGGCACTTCTCGCCGAAGCCGACAGCTACATTCGAATGCGAAGTCGACCGCGTGCTGGTCGCGACTCACGCACTCCAGATTCGGATGACGAAAGAGTGGATTCGTACACAGATCACCCCAGATTGGCACAGATCCACAGGGGAGAGAAGATCTCTTCTGCCTGCCATGACCGCCCCCGCTGGCGTCGCATCTGTACGACTCACCTCAAGAATGTTTGCGTGCTGCGCAAGTTT
>JAYTCW010000383.1:0-11667 GCA_043736295.1 Planctomycetota bacterium
GTTCTCGTAGACGGTCAAGCTGTCGAAGAGGGCGGCCATCTGGAACAGGTAGCCGAACTTGAGTCGTTCGCGGCTGAGAACCCGGTCAGACAGTGGGGCGATGGGCCGACCGTTCCACAATACATCCCCGGAGGACGGTTCCATGAGCCGCATCAAGAGCTTGAGCGTGACACTTTTCCCGCAACCGCTTTCGCCCACGATGACCAGCGTCTCGCCCCGCTGCACCGGCAGCGTGATGTCGCGCAGCACCGCCTGGTCCCCGAACGAGCGGGTGACGTGACGGAGTTCAACGATGGGGGTAGAGGTGGTCATGGCAGTCGGGAGTCGGACGTTTAGCTGCGACGCGAAGTCTTCGGAGCGGAGCGAGTGTCGCAACGCCCGGGGTTGCAACCCCGGGGCTTTTGGTCATGGTTCATCCCATCGAGTACGTCCTCGGGAAGATCAGGAAGTAGACCTCCATCAGGAACGTCCCGACCAGGAAGTCGATGACCAGAATCGTGACGAACGAGAAGACGAAGGCCTCGGTGGCCGCCCGGCCGACGCCCTCGGCCCCAGCTCCCGAGTGGAACCCGCGATGGCAGGAGATGATGGCGATCGCCCCGCCGAATAGAATGCTCTTGATGATCCCCTGGAACACATCGAACGCGGTCACGAAAGCCCGCGAATAGTGCCAGTAGTAGTAGCTGTCGACGTTCAGAACCTGGGTGCTGAAGATCCACCCGGTGAGGACGCCGATGCCGTCGGCGAAGAGTGTCAACGCCGGAATCAGCAGCACGCACGCGAGGAACCTCGGGACTACAAGATGTGCCACTGGGTTGGCCCCCAGTACCGTCAGGGCGTCGATTTGTTCTGTCACGCGCATCGTGCCGAGTTCAGCGGCAATGGCGCTGCCGACTCGTCCGGCGAGCATCAGCGCCGCGAGCACCGGACCCAGTTCCTTGACCAGCGTCACGTTGACGACGGTGCCGAGCTGATTCTCCATCCCCATCAGCGCGAACTGGTCGTACGCCTGCACTGTCAGCACCATGCCAATGAACGAGCCGGTAATCAGAATCACCGACAGGCTCTGCACACCGATCTGGTCGAGAATGGGCCACAGCACATTCCCGCGTGGCCACCCGCTGAACAACCACCCCAGCATCCGCCAGCCGAACAGCGTGATGTCCCCCACCAGACGCATGAGATCCAACACCATGCGACCGAGCGCATGGATGGGAGTCAATCGAGCGTCGAGGGTCTGAGACATGGGGACTCGGGTGGGGCGGGGAATGTCGGACGGACACTCTTGTCCGTCCGAGCCGTATCGCGGGCTGGGTTTCTAGTGAAATCCACGAGATGCAGCGAGATCAGTTCGGGGGTGGCTGGTTCCAGTCGGGCTCCTCCGCCTTGGAGGGCACGACCCCAGAACCCGAGGTCGGATCCGACGCCCCCTCCCCGATGATCCCACGCGCCAACGCTTCGGCGTAGATCTGGTGTCCCAGCGGAGAAAGCCCCGGCGATTTGCGAAGAAACAATCGCTCGGGCTTGGGGGTATTGAGGAAGGCCGACAGCGGCACCACGCACTGAATTTCCGCTGTCTTGCAGGCAGCTAGCAATCGCTGGAACGGCTCCGTACTCGTCCAGCAGGCATCCTTGGGAATCCCGTTTACTGCTCGCGCTTCGGGGGTGTTGCTCGCCTGCGGGCCGACCTGCCACGGCTTCGGACTAGTCGACACCAGCAGCTTGATCCCCAGCGCATCGCACAGATCCCGAATCGCAGCCAGCGGTGCCAAGGCCGATTCAATCTCGGCTTCGAGGTCGGGTGGATTGTCGTCCGTCCAGCGGTAAATCTGCTTGCGGTGGAGGATCGACTCGCCGGACGAAGGCATCTCCTGGTCCCACAATTTCGCCAGTTGCTGCTCGGCTTTCTGCACCACCATGAACTCGTCGGAGAGTCGAGGCCGCCTGAGCTGACACGCCTTGCGCGTCGCCGGATGCGTACCGAGGGTCGGGCGTCCTTCTCGATCCAGGTCGACAAACCGCCGGACCGCCGCATCCTCGGCCACATCGGACATATCGAAATGCAGCACCACTAAATCCGGCTGCAACGACAGCATGCGATTCCGCATATGCAAGGCGGCAATGCGTGGGCAACTGCCGGGAAGTCCCGCGTTGATGACCTCGACCGGTGTGTTCATCGCGGCCGTCAGCAGCTCCTGCAACTGCGCGGGATAGGCGTCTTCTAGGGGGAGTTCGGCGGCGACGGTCGTCTCATCTCCGAGGCAGAGGACACGCACGCCTCCTTGGGGTTTCGGGACTCGCGGTTCGGGGCCGCGAGCCCCAAAACTATTCGTGGAGAATGCGATCGTCTCACCTGTATCGGGATGTTTGAGCGTGACCTTGGCGTTCGGCAGCATCTCGACCCAGGTCGACAAACTCGGGGCCACCAATTGCTCTTCCAGAGTTAAATCGACCGAGCCTAACGCCGGTTGGCCATTGACCGCCGATTGATAACGATCAATGCGCAGGCCGATTTCCACGGCGCATATCACGAACGCCAGCAGACACGCTGCTGTCAAAAACCCTTTCAGATTCCGTCCCAGAGATTGCCACATCGGGCGGCCGTCGATTCCTTTCGAGCAGCAAGCGCAAAGGGACACCGTGCCCCCTGGCGGCGGGATGGTATGCGATCTCGGCAAAATTGGGCAATCGGAGTCGGATAGGCCGTACGAGGCCGGTGCATTCGGACATGGGTGGTCTCTTGGTTCAGTGGCCAGACTCTCGCCAGAGCGAGGGAACTGACCGGCACTTCCCCAGTCATCACCCGCCCTTGGGCGAAAGCTGGACAGATCTCGCTTCGCCTTCCCGTTTGACGCTCGTTTCCACTCCCGATAGAGTCATTTCAGCCCTGCACACCTCCTTCCTGTTTGGCGATTGCCTTATGTCTGCGTTTCCCCGTCGTGCCCTGATCAGTGTGAGTGACAAGACTGGCTTGGCTGTCTTTGCCAAGGGACTGGCAGCACTGGGGTTTGAGATCCTCTCCACGGGGGGCACGTCCAAGTTTCTGAAGGAACAGGGGCTAAAAGTTACCGACGTTTCGGACTACACCGGCTTCCCCGAGATCATGGACGGGCGGGTCAAAACGCTCCATCCCAAGATCCACGGAGCCATCCTCGGTCGGCCCGATCTCGAACACGATGCCGCTGCGATTCGCGAGCATGGGATCATGCCGTTCGAACTGGTGGTCGTGAACCTGTACCCGTTCGAGCAGACGGTGGCCAAGCCGAACGTTTAATCGACGATGCGATCGAGAACATCGACATCGGCGGGCCGAGCATGATCCGCTCGGCGGCCAAGAACCACGCGTACATCGCGGTCGTGACCCAGCCCGAACAGTACCCGCAGGTGCTGAATGCCCTGTGTGGCAAAGGGCTGACGCTGGACGCCAAGCGACTACTAGCTCTGGACGCCTTCCGCATGACGGCCCGTTATGACCGGGCGATCTCCGACTACTTCGACCGCATCACCGCCACCGATGAGGCACTGCGTCCGTTCCCGGCAGAGCTCGGCCTCTCCTTCGTGCGGCAAGAGGTGCTGCGCTATGGCGAGAACCCGCATCAAGCCGCCGCCTTCTACAGCGAGCGCAACCCGCCGCTCGCCTCGCTGGCCGCAGCCGAGAAGCTGCATGGCAAGGAACTCTCCTATAACAACCTGCTCGACCTCGACGCCGCGATGGCCATCGTCCGCGAGTTCAGCGATCCCGCAGCTGTGGTCATCAAGCACAACAACCCGTGCGGATGTGCGATTGGGGCCACGCTCGATGAGGCGTTTCACAAGGCGTACGAGGGGGACCCGATCAGTGCGTTCGGTTCGGTGCTGGGGTTCAACCGGACCGTCGATGTCGCGACGGCGGAGCGACTGTGCGAGCCGAACCGCTTCATCGAGTCGATCATCGCTCCCGGTTACGAACCCGCAGCGTTTGAGTTACTCACCACGAAGCCGAAGTGGAAGAACAACGTGCGGCTGCTGCGGTGCCCGGACTTCACCGCCCACCAGGCCCGGTCGTTCGAGTACCGCCGCGTCACTGGCGGGCTGCTGGTCCAGGAGCGCGATGACCAGCTGGAGGACACCTCGACATGGCGCGTGGTCACCGACCGTCAGCCCACGGATGCCGAGCGGCGTGACCTCGCGTTCGGTTGGAACGTGAGCAAGCATGTGAAGTCCAACGCGATCGTACTCATCCACGGCGGTATGGTCGTCGGCGTCGGAGCCGGGCAGATGAGCCGTCTCGACTCCTCCTGGATTGCCGCCTACAAAGCCGGCGATCGTAGCCGCGGGGCCGTTGTCGCCAGCGACGCCTTCTTCCCGTTCCGCGACGGCATCGACGCAGCTGCGAAGGCCGGAGTCACCGCCGCTATTCAACCGGGTGGCTCGAAGATGGACGCCGAAGTGATCGCCGCCTGCAACGAGCACGGCATGGCCATGATCTTCACCGGGAAGCGGCACTTCAAGCACTGAGGGGAAGTGGCCAGACGAGGGGCCAGATGTCGCGCACTCAGACTTCCGAAGTCTTGCGAGACTTCGGAAGTCTGACGGGTTAGCCCCGGTCGAGTCGCTGGGGACTCTACCGGGGCGGCTGTGCCACAGGAGGTGCTTGTATCGTCCGTTGACTCTGGGTTAACCTCTCGAACTGTGGGCACACCGGTCGCCCAAAGCGGCATCCGGGGCCACCACGCCTGATTTTGGGTGCTATCTGGCGGTCGCTTTGGGCCGCCAGTGGCTTCGAGTGGGATGCGAACTTCAATTCATCCATGAGTCGGGCGATTGGGTACTGGCGGGTCAAAGCCCTCGCCAGTGGCTCCCGGCGTTCTGCCACTGGAAGAAGTCCGATGTTGTCAGGATTGAGGTGACAGATGAGGTACTGGCTAGTCTTCAAGCTACTGCTCAAAGACGCTGCTCGCGGCTGGGTGGAACACCGGGCGCAAAGGTTAGGGGCTTCGTTGGCGTTTTACACGACGCTGGCGCTGGCTCCTTTGTCGATCATCGCCGTGGCGGTGGCGGGCTACTTCTTCGGTGCCGAGGCGGCTCGGGGAGAGATCGTTGACCAGATTGACCATTTGGTGGGCCAAGAGGGAGCCATCGCGGTTGAGGAACTGATTCACAAAGCCAGCGAACCTCATCAAAGTCGGTTAGCCACGGTGATCAGTGTCGTTCTGTTGGTGATCGGTGCGACCGGTGTGTTCGCGGAACTCAAAGACTCGCTGGATGTCATCTGGGAGGTGAAACGCAAGCCCGGCCTGGGCATCTGGGCCATGGCCAAGACTCAATTGCTGGCGTTCGCGGTCGTCATCGGGACCGGCTTCCTGCTCCTGGTCTCGCTGGTTTTGACTGCCACGTTGACCGCATTCTCGCAGTGGCTGGGACAATGGCTGCCGGGAACGCTATGGACCGCATACTTCCTCGATCTGTTGATTTCATTCCTGATCATCACGCTCTTGTTCACCTTGATCTTCAAGTTGTTGCCTGACGTGACCGTGAGTTGGAAAGACGTTTGGATTGGCTCCGTCTTCACAGCTGTCCTGTTCATGGTGGGTAAGTTTCTGATCGGCATCTACATCGGCAGCGCGAGCATTGGTTCCATCTATGGAGCCGCCGGATCACTGGTGATCGTCCTTGTCTGGACGTATTACTCCTCACAGATCCTGTTTTTCGGGGCGGAGCTGATTCGAGCTTATGCCAAATACTTTGATCCCGCGCAGATCGTCCCGACCGAGCTGGCCGTCCCGATGACCGACATGGAACTGGCCAAGCAAGGAATGCCCCAGCCCCCTGAAGAGGGAAACAGGGAATGAATCCGAGGACAGTGGAGGGGAGGCTTCGGTTGGGTCGCTTTGGACCCCACCGGGGGGCCGGAGCCGGACGAGGTTTGAGGAGGAAGTCGCCTCACACTCAACCTCCTGTTCCTGCGTCACCCAGACATTCAAAGCGATGTCTGAGCCATCCCGCCGTGTTGCCTACGGCTTTAGCAGTTCCCCAACATCGCTTTCATCAACGTGCATGGAGAGTTGTTCCGCTGGTGGAAGGTACAGAACACCGCCATCCCCGATGCACATATCAATCGTCTTCGTGATCGATCTAGCTCCGTGTTTGTACTTACCGACTTGCAGGAGTTTCCGAAGGAACACGGGGTCGACCACGGTTCGGCAAGTTTTCCCGACCAGATTTCTACCGACGAGATGTGTCCTCATGATTCTGGCTCGTCGGAGAACATACGATTGATCTTTTTCGTCTCTCCGATTGATCCCAAGAATGTTGATGTGACCCGACAATCGACTGACGAAGTCTGGTCCCTTCGCCAGGACAAATTGGTTATGCACTTCTGTCGTTCGACCGTTGGGAGTCTCGCGGGCGAATTCACGGTAAGATGAAGCGGTCCCTCCTGCAAAAACAAAGATCGCTCGTCCGATATTGTGTTCCGTGTTCTTTAGGAAAATCTTTCCGTCTTGCATCGGTGACAGAAAATACCGCAACCATCCCAACTTTTCGTCGCCAAATGTACAATCGAATTCGTCAAAGAAGGCGATCGGTTTGGCTCCCTTCGATGTCTCGCTACTCACCTTCAGCAACGCATCGATAAGATCCTCGGGCTTCGAGAACTGAGCTAAGTTGAATTCCAGAAACATGGGAGACTTTTCGATCGTCTTCACGATTTGCTGGATGCCGAATGATTTGCCCGACCCGGGCGGACCGTAAACGCCAATCGACAATGGCTTTTTCTCGTTGTCGTTGTGCCAGTACCCTCGGATCAAGCGTTGAATCGATCGAAACTCTTCTATCTCATCGCGGTCAATGGCCACCATCTGATTGAACTGGGCTATGGGGGCCAATATCCAACTCTGGTTCCTCAACTCTTCTTTCGTTCTAAGATTGATGACCACTTGGTCCAATTGCAGAGAATCGGCGCTATACCGCGTGCCCGTGAGCTTGGCTTCGTCCTTGATACGCTCACGCAGGATGCCCTGATGACCGCCATCCACGACAAATACTTCGGCAGCTGCTAGCAGTGTCGTTTCGGAGGCCGTGTTGACAATCTTCCATCCGCGATCAGAGCGGATCGGCACTTCACTGATTCGAGTAGGCATGGCACATCACTTGCTGTTTGAGTTGCTTTGAAAAACGGGCTTGGGACTAAACAGGACATCCAGTTGGGAGGTGAGATCCAACTGATGTGGATCACTTTCGTTGAACGAATTGCCGTACCCCATCTTGTAGAGTTCCTGGCAATCCAGGATGGCACGGCGAATGCCCGACTTCACGGCTTCATCGCTTTCCCCATCACAGTCGCAGTCACGTTCCTCTGACGTACCTCGTTCGATCAGTGACTGCATAATTCGCGCAGCGAACGTGGAGTTACTGCCAATAACCCGTCCGCTCTCCTCCGGATCTCGAAAGTAGCTCTCCTTGGCGGTCGCATCGTAGAACAGGGCGTTTGAATCGACTCGCACGCCTTTTACATTCTCGCGTCGACTCAAGTGAACCGCCCCCACACAGCCGAAGCGGATCACCACATGTCGAAAATCGAGCAGTGGTTTGAGTTTCGGATTGCTCTCCAGTTCACGCAAACAATCTTGGGCGGTTTGTTCCCACGAGAGGCGATAGCTAATCCTGGCTCCACTGGCTCGCAAGAGGTGACCACTCACGATAACGATCGTGCGGTCTCGAAACAACGGCGATCCTGGACCAATCGAGACGTTGGCAATTAAAGTCGACTGTTGAGAATTCGGCTTTGAATTGTCCACTTTGGCTTCGACATTAACTTCCGTCTTTCGCAGCAATGCCCACAGATCATCGTCGGCCCATGCATCACAGTCCTCACAATTCACAAGTTCTCGGAGGGGGAGTTGCCGTCCAATGATCCCAATGATCCAACCTCGCTTTTTCAAGTTTTCCTTGATGCGTCCATCCCACTGCTTTTCAGAGCGAGCGATCTCTTCTTTGGCTTTCATGCGAAGGACAGTTTCCAGATGGTGACCAAACGGAAAGCCAGCCGCTTCAGACGGTGGGAACCGAACGGAGGCCCATTTCAGCAGAGGATACCACCAATCTGGTAGGTTGATTCGTCTTGGCTCCTTATCGTCACTCATCTGGCCGATCTGCATTCCGAGTCGAACGTGTATGGGTGGTGTATTCTCCTCACCTTTCTGCTCAGGATGCCTGCGGAATCCGAAGTTCAGATCCGTGAACACGACATGCTCAAACTCACGGCTGATTCCTGGGCTGCTGAGTTTTGGCCCAGCCCCATTCTTAGGCGTGGACTTCAGTGTCCATTCAGGCGTGAAAAGGCCGTGTCGGTGAAATCGACTGAGACTCCATTCCACAGAGCGTTCGTGCTTCTGCTCATTCGTGTCGAACGCAAAGTGTGATGACAAGTGATCCGCGTGGCTCTTGAGCCAGTCGTTGAAATACTGCTGCTGACGAGGAAACCATTCGGAAGGAAAGGCATATCCGTTGGGCATAGATAGCCGGAAGACTTTATTCGGGTTGCGCCCCTCCTCCTTACGATCAGGACTCACATCCCAGATCGGTTTGACTACCTCGGGAATCGAGTCTAGTTCCGGCCTCAATTCTGGATTCGGTGCTCGAACAGTCGACACATACGCGGAGGGAGAAGCAATCAAATCGATTGGTCGGCGATTTGGCTGCACGATTCGAGCCACCTCATGACTGATCGGGAATGCGACCCAATCAGAACCTTGAAAATTGGCTACGCCGCGCGTCGCCCCCACAAACTCCTGAAGATTCATCGTTTCCCATTCTGATCGAGTCACCTCATGACTCTGATTGAACCAATCATCCTCGAATTCATCATACTTTTTTGGATCACGCTTGTGCTGACGGACTCCAATGTTCGAATGGGATGTCCAGATAGTCCATCCTGGACTTCTCACTTTGTTTTGATGGAACAGGAAATACCCAGCTATATCCCGCGGGGCGACCTTCTGCCAGTTTTCGCAGAGAATGAGAACCGCCGCTGAAGTCTGCTCTGGGGCTTTGCGTAAAAACTGTTCCAGCGGTCCGAACAGATCTCCCTTATCTTTACCATCCTTCATGTTGGTAACAATCTCATGCCACGCTCTCAACCGACGACGTTCCTTGTCAACGAAGATGTCTTTGTCGTCGAGGATACGAACAGCCAGGCTGATCTCCTTCCAGGCCGGAGCAATGACAACGGGGCGAGTCCACCTGGCCCAAAGGACATTTCCGACCATCGAAGTGAGTATTCCAATAGGCATACGTGATGAGGTATTTGATCCTTTTGCTGGCGTTCCGTGGCTCGCCAAGTTGACGGTGACATACCCTTGGTCAAATTCGCATTCACGCATGGGAGACGTAGTGTCATCGTAATCAAATCCTTGGATGGCTATGAATCTCAGGTGTTCCTCTATTTTTTTGCCACCAGAGACAAGCGTTGTCAGTCTATCGCTATCGTTCGGGGCAGCGTTCAAAAGCAATGAATAGTTATCCTCCCACGAACCTCCATTCCGCTTCTGAGTCAAGGCACACCATTTCAGTGGACCAGCGCGGTCAAATGTGTGCTCCAAAGAGATGGATTGGCTGGAAATCGGCGCATCACAGGCGATTCTCCAGACATCGCGGAGCGCAGCCCGGACGTAACTCGCAACAAGCCACGCCCCGCCCGCAGCGACCCGTCGCGTAAAGCCTTTCAACCTCCGATACGGAGCCATGTTGGAATCGCTGTGGTCCGGCAACTTGTCATGCCAATGGACAAGTTGCAGTTCCGCGAGGTCGCCCGTGACGAACACATGCGGGCACCCGGATGCGTCCTTACGATCCTTGGGTTGCTCCCCGGTATCTGGAACTACGGACGCACCAACTCCAGATTCTTTGAGCGGCTCCTCTCGTCCGGCATTCGCTTGGGGCGAAGCCTTCGCTGCATGAGCTCGCAGATCAGCCGAGTCCACTTCATCAGCCACGGCTTTCTCATGGAAAGGTCTCTCTTGATCGGCAGATTCTTCCGAATGAGACTCGTCTACATGAGTCGGTTTGACCTTTGGTTGAACCTTGCGGCTGAGTTTGGGTTTCCCGCGTGATGTCGTTCTTTTGGCCACGAAAGTCTCAGTCAGGGGGAAAGAAGTGACGCAGGGGAGAAGAAGCGACGATATGGTACATATCACGGGAAGAGTGCTGTCAAGGAGTTTTTGAAGAATATTCAAAAACTGCTCTTGAAGTCGAACTCAAACCTCTCTACCGTGTCTCATCGTTCAACATCAACCCACCCACCAAAGCGCCAGATCTACCAAAGCACCAAGCACATGACCGCAAGACTCCGAGCAATTCCCACAGGCATGGGACGACCAGACATGGGTCAATACGGCCGTCCCATCTCCGCCCCCAAAGCGGGCACTAAGTCAAAGTGACACCCTCAAACTGGCGAGCCTCTGGCTCGCCAGTTTGCTTTGACTCAAGCGTGTATTCCTGTTCTTCCTAGACTATTGGAATTCTGAATGATATTACGCGACAACTATACGCCGTCCTTGCGGGTGCGTTAGGCTACCTTTGCCGAAGACGACAGGCTGGAAGCCTATCCCACTCCGCCATCAGTTCGGCCCACGCGTCATATTGCAGAACACTGGGTTCCTCGCCGCACCGACTTCATCCGGTCTGCGGACGCTGGTGGTGTGCGGGGCTTCGTGGGTCATCTCGGGGTCTTCGGCGACGATCTCTTTGAGGGCGGCGATGAACGAGTCGAGGGTCTGCTTGGACTCGGTTTCGGTCGGCTCGATCATCAGCGCTTCGGGCACCACCAGCGGGAAGTAGACGGTCGGGGCGTGGAAGCCGTAGTCGAGCAGCCGCTTGGCGATGTCCATCGCGGTCACGCCGGTTTCGTCCTTGAGGCTCTTCGCACTCGCCACGAACTCGTGCATGCAGAACTCCCCCTGCGGAACCGGGAGGACATCCTGCAGCTGGGCCTTCATGTAGTTGGCGTTGAGGACCGCCTGCTCCGTCATCTCGCGCAGGCCCGCCGGTCCGAGCGTGCGCAGGTAGAACGCCCCGCGCAGCAGGATGCCGATGTTGCCGAAGAAGCTGCGGACGCGGCCGATTGATTTGGGGGGCGTGACGAGAGAATACTTCGGCCCCGAGGCGGTGTCGGTCTGGCGGATCACCGGCCCCGGCAGGTAGTCGCCGAGGAAGTCGCGCACTGCGATCGGTCCCGCTCCCGGCCCGCCCGCACCGTGCGGCCCGGTGAAGGTCTTATGCACGTTGTAGTGCATCATGTCGCCGCCGAAGTCGCCGGGCCGCGTGACGCCGACGATGGCGTTCATGTTCGCCCCGTCGATGTAGACCAGCCCGCCGACCTCATGCACCATCTTCGAGATCGTCAGGATCTCCTTCTCGAACAGCCCCAGCGTGTTCGGGTTGGTCACCATGAAGACGGCGGTCGAGCTGTCGAGTTCGGCCTGGAGTTTGTCCAGCTCCACAAACCCGGTCGAGGACGGCGGGAGCTGGACGCACTCGAACCCGGCGAGGGCGGCACTGGCGGGGTTGGTTCCGTGGGCACTGCTGGGGAAGAGGACCTTGGTCCGCTTCTCGCCCCGGTCCTTGAAGTACGCCGCGGCGGTGAGGAGAGCGGCGAACTCGCCCTGCGCTCCGGCAGCCGGTTGCAGC
>JAYTCW010000384.1:0-7609 GCA_043736295.1 Planctomycetota bacterium
GGAGGACGCTCAGCGCCGCGACTTCACCATTAACGGGATGTTCTACGACCCGCTCGAACAGCGAGTTCTTGATTACGTCGGGGGAGAGGCGGACCTGCAGCGCAAGGTCTTGCGAGCCATTGGCGATCCGCACGCCCGCATGACGGAAGACAAGCTGCGCATGCTGCGCGCCGTTCGCTTCGCCGCCACGCTCGAGTTCGAACTCGAGTCCACAACGCTGGCAGCTGTGCAGCAGATGGCCTCCGAAATGCGGGTGGTGAGTGCGGAGCGAATCGCGCAGGAGCTGCGGCGGGTACTCGCTCACCCGACTCGCATGCAGGGGTTTCGATTGCTGGGGCAGACCGGGTTGCTGGCCGTGGTGTTTCCGGAGGTGATGTCGCAGGCTGGCGAATCGATGGAGCAGATTGCTGCGACGCTCTCGCACCTGCCACAAGCTGCGAGTTTCGAACTGGCATTCGCCGCCATGCTTCAGCAAGTCCCCAGCTCGGTGTTCGAACCACGCACTGAACGGGAGGCCAGTGGGACGCTGTGGGAGATCACGCGCCGCCTCAAACTCTCCAGCGACGAGATGACCGCCATCGCCTGGCTGGTCGGACACCTCGACTGCTGGAACGACGCCGCAGAGCAGACAGCTGCCCAATTGAAGCGGGTGCTCGCCCATCCGCTCTCCTTGGACTTGCGGAGTCTGATCCGTGCTGTGCGAACCGCGGCTTGTTTACCGCTGACTTCGATACAGTTCGTCGACGATTTTGCGGCCCGGCATACGGCGAAGCAGATCAACCCGCCGGAATTGGTGACTGGGCGCGATCTGATCGAACAGGGTCTCGCCCCCGGCCCGCGCTTCAAAGAACTGCTTGAGACCATCCGCGATGCGCAGCTCAATGGGGAGATCACCTCACGCGAGGAGGCTCTGAACAGAATACGAACGGGGTCACCATCCGGCTAACGCCGGACGCTCGCCAGTTATCGCGGGTCGGCGTCGGTCGCGTGGATCTGCCTCAGCTGCTCGACATGCCCCGTCATGGTGGTGCGATAGATCTCGCCGATGCGGTGCATCCGCTGGGCGGGTCGGTCGAGGGGACTGGCGAACTGGATGTCCCGGCCTTGGAACTGTTTCTCGAAGAGGGCGATCAGCCGCGTCGCCTCGGAGCGATCCGATCTCGCGTTGGCGGAATCGACAGCTAGCAGCAGGTTGGTCGCGTACAGCGATTCCAACTCCGCCCGCTTCTCTGAATCGTCGGGCAGCGAGGCGAGTACACCGGGCAGCGAGGTCAGCAACTCCCGCGACACCAGTTCGAAGTCGGCCAGCTGCCGCGGCTCCGCAAAGAAGTACGCCGATGCCAGTTCGTCGCCCACCGGGAACCACTCCGCCAACGTCTGGAACCGGGGCGTATCCCACAGCTGACGAAGTGTGTCCTGCCGCGCGGGATCGGTGATCTCGGGCCACAGCCGACGAGTCGAATCGACCAGAGCATGCAGGGCCTCCGAGGCAGGCACGACATCGGATAGTCCGAGTTTCTGAGCCTCGGTCAGAATGCGGTTGGCTTGGCCGCCCAAGCCGGTCTTGTGCAGCAGCAGTCCCAGAGTCAGCATCGTCTGTAAACGATCCGCGGGCCGTTGGGCCTCGACGAGTGAAGTGCTTCCCGTCAGTTCGCGGAGGTGCTGAATGGCTTCCTCGGTCCGTCCGAAGCGGTCCTTGGTCTGGGCCAGCCACAGTACCGCATCCGCTCGCAGTCGCAGGGCTTCGAACTCGTGAGGCTGTCGCTCGAATCGCTCTCGCAGCGCTGCCTCCGCCCGTTCGTAATACCGAATAGAGAGCGGCAAATCGGGATGCGTGACCGCCGAGGCCTGACCGCACAGAATCCAGCAGCGTGCCTCCAGCAATGAGCCGGGAGCCAAATCGGCACAGACCTGCGCCACCCGCATCGCTTCGGGGGCTCGACCGGCGTCCAGGTGTTTCGAGGCGACCGCATACAACCCACCCGCGACTTCGAACCGACGTTCAAGTGAATCGTTCAGCCTCAATAGCAGATGCCGCTCGGCCATACCGAGTTCGGAACTGCCTGCCGGAAGGGATGAGTTGGCCTCATCGATCGCCCGATCGATCACGCGGGACTCATCCACAGCCACGGGAGCGACTGCCTCGGGGACCGTGGGTTGGCGATAGAAAGCCACTCCCGCCCCGACCAGTCCGATTAGCACCACGGTCAGGAGGACCGCCCCGGATCCATTTGAGTTCTCAGCCATCAGATTCACGTCCCTGTGATCGGCCCCGTTTGTTCATCGACACTCGGCTCGTTTCATGAACCGCTGCCGCGCTAGACGCACTGTAGCGAGTCCACGCGAAGAGATTGAAGGGCGAACTCAGGATCAGGGGGCTATGTGCAAATTGAGGTCGCGAGTCTTCAGTGGTCATCCCCGCGTGATTCCGTTTTCGGATCATTCGTACCGAGGCGGCGGCTGCGGGTGACGCGTTTGGGGGTACTGGCCCCCGTGGGAACCCAGTTGTTACTCGACTCTTTAATACCACGCACATCGTCCACGGAGGGCGGCACCTGAATGGCCGGGTTCAGGCGTTTGGTTCGCTTGGTCAGCGGCTCGTAGCCTTCCAACTGGTCATCATTCTTGAGTTTGCGATTGAGAACCCAGCCATAGATCGCGGAGGGGAGTTCAGCGGATGGACGCATGGCCCAGAAGAAACCGAGGACGACCACAAAGCCTGCGGAAACCGCCAAGAGTGTTTCGAAGGCTGCTTGGGGAAACACCATCATCGAGGTCAGCAGGATCCCGCCGAAACCCAAGACGATGACGATCGTCGCTCCGAGATACGGAGCGACATTCCGTCGTGATCCCCAAATTGATCCTGCCATGACTCTCACTTCGGTGAGGAGGTTCGAATCAGTCCGCCTTTGCAGCCCAGAAGTCGCGAGCGACCGGAGTCGGTCCACCTCTCGCACTGCCCGCAGCATACCACAAAGGCGAACCCCTGTGGCAAACCATCGCGTCAGGACGTAAACTGCGACACCAGATGATCGAGATCCGATCCCAGCGCTGCGTCCGATCCCTTCAACTCCGTCACCCGCTGGCAGGCGTACATCACGCTGGCGTGGTTACGTCCCCCGAAGTACTCCCCGATGGTGGAAAATTGCGATTTTGCCAATTGACGAGTCAGATACATCGCCACATGCCGGGCGGTGACGAGCGAGGCTTGGCGATTCGCCGAGCGGAGATCGGTCAACTTGACCCCAAAATGCCGGGCGACTCGCTTGGCGATCTCGTTCATGGTCAGTGGGGCCTGCACGGCGGCGAGATACTTGTCGAGATCCTGCGGCGAGATGGGGCCCGTGGTCTTGGATTGCCGGAGTCGCAGCACGAGTGCCAGCAGGTCACCGGGCGTGTTCGGACCTCTGCGGGCGATTTCTATGACGGTGGCCTCTGGCAGGATGAATTGATTTGACGAGGCCAAATGCTCGACCAGCTTACGACGGCTGGCCTCTCCCGGCAGACCCAGGTCGATCAGCAAGCCCCCCTGGCAACGGTTGACCAGTCGGCGGTTCAGGCCCCGCACCTCTCCCGGCGAGCGACGCGATGTGAACAGCACACGCCCCCCTCCGGCCAGAACATCATCCAGCATGGCCACCAATTGCTGCTGCACTTCCGGACGGGTCTGCAGCTCTTGCAGATCGTCGAAGATCAGCAGGTCGACCTTCTCGCGATGAGACCGCTGGAAGTCTCGAATATGCGACATCCGCGCAGCTCGCTGGAATTGCCCCGTGAACTCCGCAGCTGAGGTCCGCAGGATATTGGTGGCGGTTTGTTCTTCGAGCACTTCACGGTGGAGCTGTCGAGCGAGGTGCGACTTGCCGGTGCCACGACCGCCGATGAGAGTGACCACTGGGCTGGTCATGCGAGGGTGACGCGCCTTGAGTCGCATGACGGTATTAAAGGCCAGCTGGTTCTCGCGGAAGACGAGAAACGGGTGGGATTCGCGAGGGATTTGAGTGCGAGCGCTGGCGCTGGTCTGGACCACTTCTGGGTGTCTCCTGTCCGTGAGCATCCCGATGGGAACAGCCTCCGCGAGCCCCTCGAGCCCAGTGAGGAGAATGGTGCGATTCCGTCTCTTGAGCAAATATCATACGCTGCAACGAGAAACAGGTCATCGGCAGTTTTTCGGCTGCACTCGACAGTGGGTGGTTTTCGTGCTGTCTGCTCCCTCTCCCCCACGATTGGCGTGACTGTCTGAGAAGACTTCATTGTGGGGGAGAGGGCCGGGGTGAGGGGGATTGTTCCGCCCCCTCACTCTAGCCCTCTCCCCCGCAACCCGTCGCTTCGATTCTTGAGATCACTCGCGGGGGAGAGGGGACAAGCAGGTGAACCCCCGCTGGGGATCTGCCCCCTGTTTCCGGCAGAGTTTTTCCGTTCATTGCCCCTCACCGTTGAGAATTCCCCATGAAGATTGAGCATCTGGCCTTGAACGTTCCCGACCCGCTGGCGATGGCCCGCTGGTATGTCGACCACTTGGGGCTGACCGTCAAGCGGCGTTATTTGGAGGCTCCGTGGGGTCATTTCCTGGCGGATGACGGGGGGGCTGTGATGCTGGAGCTGTATGGAAATGACAAGGCTCCGATGCTCGATTTGCCCAACGTGGCCCCGCCCGCACTGCATCTGGCGTTTGCGTCACTGGATGTCGAGGGGGACGTCAAGCGACTCGTCAGTGCCGGGGCGAAACTCGTCAGCGGGCCGGAGACAGCTGCGAACGGAGACGGCTTGGCGATGCTCCGCGACCCTTGGGGCGTGTGTGTTCAGTTGGTGAAGCGGGCCGAGGCGATGATTTAATCCTCAAGATCGCTCCGCTTCGAAGACTTCGCGTCGCGGCTAAACGGTTTACTCGTGCCGCATGATGCACTGGCCCTTGAGTTCAGTGCCAGCCAGATAGCGACCCGCGACGTAACCGACTTTATTGTAAGGAACCTTGACGGTGACCTTGCAGATGTCTTTGGCCTGAGCGACGGCGAGAACATCGTTCGGGTCGGGATTGCCCGCACCCGGATCAACGACGATCTCGACGATGACATCCGACTGAGGCACGCCCACCGAGGTCGCCACGAAACTCTTCACATCTGCCGTGACCGAAGCATTGGTCGCCCCGTCCACGCAGGATTCCCGAGCCCCGTGGCGGGCGGCATTCGTGACCAGTTGGCCGACCATCATGGCCCGACCGAACTCGACAATGCCCATCACGACCATAAAAAAGATCGGCAGCACGATCGCCATTTCGACCGCAGCTGCGCCTCGACGATGTGTGGTAGTTAGCTGACCCAGGCGACGCATGGGGGTTCTCCCGCAGAGTTGGATTCGAGGCGCAGAGGGAAACCGCCTTCCATCCAACCGAAGAACCCTAGCTCGCTGACTCTGGCAGAGGGAGAAATTGAGAAAAAAATCTGTGTCTGGTACTGTCGACTCGTTCCGTCAGGTCGGGCTTGACCCATTCGCGCGGATGTAACGATTTTTCACCGAGGAACCCCGCAACCATGACGACCCCGAAAACCATCTTCAAGCGGATCATTGACCGGGAAATTCCGGCAAAAATCCTCTATGAGGACGAATTCTCGCTGGCCTTTCCCGATGCCAGCCCTCAAGCCCCGGTCCACATTCTGGTCATCCCCAAGAAGGAGATCGCCTCGCTGGCCGATTTGGAACCCGCCGACGCCGGGCTGGTTGGCCACCTGTTGATGGTTGTCCAGAAGATCGCCGCAGAGCAGGGGCTGTCCGGCGGATTCCGCACGGTGATCAACACCGGTCGAGACGGAGGACAGTCGGTCAACCACCTGCATATTCACCTGCTGGGGAAGCGGGCACTCGGCTGGCCACCGGGATAGCGGTCAGCGATGAAGCGGTCAGCGATCCACCAGAGGTTGGAACGGCGGAGACGAGTCTCCCCTTCAGGCTGATCGCTGATGGCCATGGTTTCCCGGTGCATTCGCCCCTTGGCGGTCTCCAGGGGGAGTCACTCGAAGCGTCAGCGAGGCCCCCCCCTACACGAGTGCGGGAACGACATTCCGAACGATCAAAAGAGATGAACAGTCAATTCCTGCCGGTCGAATTGTTCATCAGCATGGATTGATAAGGTCTCTCTTGTTGGCGACAGTGGGTATCACCTAGCTTGGCGTTCCCCCCTGATTGTCGGAGCGTCCTGCCCCGATGAACTGGTCCTCACTCCCCTCCTGGAGGCTGTGGCCATGTCCCGATTTCCATGTCTTGCTGTTCGCCTCCGGGCCATCCACAGCGTGCGATCGCAGATCTTCGGGATGCTCCTGTGGATGGGCCTGTCCGGCTGCCAGTCGGTCTTTCTCACCGGGCGTCCTCAGGTGGGCCTATTACCCGAGAAGCAGGAGATCGCTCTGGGGGTGAAAGCCTATCAAGAGGTTCTGCAAACCGAGCCGAAGTCGCAGAATGCTCACCTGTCCCAGATGCTGGACCGTGTGGGGCAGCGGATCGCAGCCGTCTCTGAACGCCCTGATTTTCAGTGGGAGTTCACACTGCTGAGTGGTCCCACAGCGAATGCGTTCTGCCTGCCGGGAGGCAAGGTGGCCGTGTATGAAGGGATCCTTCCGGTCTGTGCGAATGAGGCCGGTTTAGCTGTCGTCATGTCGCATGAGATTGCCCACGCTCTCGCCCGGCATGGGGGAGAACGTATGACCCACCAGATGGCCGCAGAGAGCGGCGACTGGGCGCTCAGCCGCATAATGAAGAACCGAGATGCACAGCATGTCGAGATGGTCAAAACTGTCTATGGTCTGGGCTCTCAGTACGGAGTGCTGCTGCCGTTCAGTCGCACCCAAGAGGCCGAAGCCGACTCGATCGGACTGCTCTTGATGGCCCGAGCCGGGTATGACCCGCAGGAGGCTCCCCGCTTCTGGTCGCGGTTCAGTCAGACATCCGGCACGAAAACGCCCGAGTTGCTGTCGACACACCCCTCGGATGAAACACGGGCGACGAAGCTTTTGGAGATCGTGCCCCGCGCGTTGTCGGTTTATCAGAGCGCCCCACAGCGGCACGGGCTGGGCGAGCAGATCCCGATGCAGGCTCTCGCTCAACTGGACCCCAAGGTGGCCCCGCCCCTCCAGACTCCACCTCCGCAAGCCGAGGGGATTGCGATATCGGCTTCCCTGACCGCCTCCACTAAAGCTGCTCCGGTTGTCGCCGTTCCCGTCACCGCTGAACCTGCCGCATCGAAGATCGGCGCTATGACTGTCGCCCCAGCTCCGATTGTCCAGACCACTGCAACTGCGAAGATTGCCAGTCCACCCGCGACGCCCAACACTGTTCGGTCGAGTCCAGAATTCGGAGCCCCGACGGTCGAGGGCACACTCTTGCCGCCTGCCCCGGCTTTGATCGTCTCGGCTTCGGCAGAGACCGTCGCGGCGTCCCATCCCCTCATCACGGCATTCGCGACGGAGACCTCCACGCAGTCCGGCACAGTCACGGAGAGCCAACTCGGCCCCGCATCGCCATTGTCCGAAGTTGCGGCGGATGAGACCCCGGTTTCCTCACCGGAAGCATCTGAGGGCTGGAAGCCGCATGCCGAGTAGCAGAGTTTCGCACGAAT